>CAIMVM010000186.1 GCA_903844895.1 uncultured Pseudomonadota bacterium | reverse complement strand
TACTAGCTTCTCACAAAATCTAACCGCCGTTCTTTCAACAGCTGGAATGTATAACTTCTATCTCAAACAAACAGATGATTTAGGAAACTCAAGCTCTTGCGTAAACTCCGGTCTTTCCTACCTATATGACACGACGCCACCATCGATGGTATCATTAGCTTTTAATACCCCTTCTGTATCACCGTCCAAACTCAACACCATCACATTAAGAGCCAATGGATCCGAGGCAAATAGTACCATTTTCCTCTATAACAATTCTAGTTGCATCAGCGCTCCCCTGTCCTCCAGACCAGGCGTCGCAACTTTTACAGACTTCTCCGTAAATGGTTTCATGGAAGGAACCAATCTACTCTATGCAAAACAAGTGGATGCAGCAGGAAACGCTTCTTCTTGTTCTCCTTCTTTAACCTATTTTCTAGATACAACACCACCCCAGCTTCCTAGTGTCACACTAGACGCTGGCCAAGCTTCTTTCTCGTCCAGCTCCAATGTATATCTAAAGGTAGACCTGACCGAGACCGGGGGAACTTTGAAGATATACTCTAACAGCACATGCACCGCACTTCAGACCACTTTGGCTGCAAATAGCATGTCAATGAATGTCGTGCTTTCTGCTCAAACGGAAGGCCCCCATGCCTATTATGCAACGCTCTCTGATAACCTTGGAAACACTTCAGCCTGCAGCACTAGTTTTGCTTCCTGGACAAAGGACTCCGTCGTTCCACCGCCACCTCAATTGAATCTGGCTACGAGCCCTGCTGGTCCTAGCGCCTCGACAAACATCACTGTGACTGGAAACGCAGAACCGTTTTCTACTATTCAACTCTATAGTGATACGGGGTGTACAATGAGCGTCTCAGCTCAAAGTCAAACCACAGGCTCAGGTGCTTTCTCTGTGCCATTTAATATCCCGACAGCTAATTTAACATATATCTTTTTTGCAAAGGCTATCGATCAAGCTCAAAACTCATCAGGTTGCAGCACAACAGGGGCGAGTTTCGTACACAATTCAAACATTCCTTCCATTATAAACGTCTACAGTTCGTCTACATCTAATCTGACAGTAGGCGGCACAATCGATATATCCGTAGCGTTCTCAGAGGCCGTCTACGTTACGGGATCTCCCCGCTTAGAATTGGAGCTAGGATCAGGCCTAAAGTACGCTAATTATCTCTCTGGCACTGGCACATCTGTCCTTCTTTTCCGCTATATAGTTGTAAGTGGTGACAATACCAATGACCTTGATTACAAAACTGCGAGCGCTCTTTCCACCAATGGCGGGACCATTCGAAATATTTCCCCCGTCGATGCCGTTTTAGCTCTTCCAAACCCTGGCGCCCCGAACTCTCTTGGCTTCAATCAAAATATCAGAGTCGACACAACATCGCCCATGATTACCGACATCCTAGCTCAATCCACTCTAGAAGATATCCCCTTGAGCCCTATATCCTACACGATTACTGATGCAGGAAGTATTTTAGATTGTGTGTCTTCAGTGAGTGTTACAACAAGCAACCCGAGTGTGCTTCCTCTTGTAAATATAGTCAAATCAGGTCAAGCACCCAATTGCCTCTTAACTCTAGCCTCGGAACTAAATAGCTTTGGTGACTCAACTGTTACAGTCACCATAAATGACGGAATTACCGCTCCGTCGTCCGATAGTTTCCTATTCTCCGTAACCTCAGTAAATGACTCGCCGCATATTGCAGATGTAACCAATCAATCCATAAACGAAGATGGCTCCATGTCGTCTTTACCTGTTGTCATAAATGACTTCGACAATGCCCTTAATTGCAACACTTCACTTTCTGCAACTTCTAGCAATCCAACCCTCATTTCAAATTCAGGTATAGTTTTTTCTGGCGCTGCTCCCAATTGCGATGTTTCTTTAACTGCTAACCCTAATCAAAACGGAAGCGCTACCATTACTCTAACCCTGACGGACGGGTCAGAAGCTGTTAATGATTCGTTTCAATTCAATGTTATTCCAGAGAATGACCCACCTACAATTTCTGCAATTTCCAGTCAAAACATGAATGAGGATTCTACCCTTTTGGTCAACGTCCAACTAAATGACATCGACAACAACCTCCCCTGTTCTGCATTGACAATAACAAACTCATCTGACTCGGTTCTTCTGCCACTTACCTCGCCCCATATTGTTATTGGCGGAGTGGCACCAAACTGCACTTTAACATTGAATCCGGCTCTCAACAAAAATGGCTCCTCAACCATTAGCATCAATGCCTTTGATGGAGCCACTACTTCTGGAACTGTAAACTTCACCGTAAGCGTGACACCCGTAGACGACCCACCCAGCATACCTGCAATCCCTTCGCTATTTGCCATTTTAGGAAACACAAAAATCTTTAATTTTCCCGTCAACGATGTCGACTCCAACGTCGACTGTGTCTACTATCCCCCTACTAGTTCGAATTCGGCCGTAATTACGAGCGCTCACATGTCCGTCACTTCAGGTGGGACCAACATCTGTAGCATGACGATCAGCGCTATGGGA
The DNA here is from genome assembly GCA_903844895.1 of uncultured Pseudomonadota bacterium. GTDB lineage: Bacteria > Bdellovibrionota_B > Oligoflexia > Oligoflexales > CAIMVM01 > CAIMVM01. The sequence goes on along the minus strand of CAIMVM010000186.1, from coordinate 5,109 downwards.
CCATCCCCTGGAAATAGTACCATTACGGTAACAGTTAAAGACGCTACGAGTGTAGTTAGCCAATCATTCAGTATCAATATTACAAAACAGTGGTATCAGGAAGCTTACATAAAGGCGCCAAATTCTCTTTCAACCTCGTCCATAAATTTTGGTCGTTCCGTATCTCTAAACGATTCCACATTGGCCGTGGGAGCTGAGTTTGAAGGAAATGCTCAATCGAACATAACTCCCTCTGTTTCTACGAACACAAACTCAATGGCAAACGCCGGAGCGGTCTATGTGTTCGGAAGATCAGGAGCGAATTGGTCCATTCAATCCTATATCAAGGCATCCAACAATAGAGCAGGTAACTACTTTGGAAATGAAATTTCACTTTCTGGGGACACTCTCGCCGTTGCGTCCTATCAGGAAGGATCTCTCCAATCTACCATAACGCCTGGTTTGACTTCCAATACGGCGAACGGTGCCCCATCCTCGGGGGCAGCCTACATTTTCAAGCGAATGAGCGGCGCATGGAGCCAAGAAGCGTTTATCAAACCCAGTAATTCACAGAGCCAAGACTTCTTTGGACAATCTTTAAACCTCAGTGGGAACACCTTGCTAGTGGGAGCCACCCAAGAAGATTCTAGCGACTCCACACCAACCATCACCCCTACGGCATCTACTAATAACACATCTGTACAATCGGGTGCAGCATACCTATTTAGCCGTATGGGTGCGAACTGGACTCAAGAGGCATACATTAAAGCGTCTAACGTAGGCGCTGGTGACTACTTTGGTGAGCCGGTTGCTGTTTCTGGAGACACGATTGCTATTGGTGCTTGGAACGAGGCTAATGCTCAAAATATTATATCTAATACATCATCGCCTGTCAGTGCCGATAATAGCGCAACGGCATCAGGAGCTGTGTATATATACCGAAAGGACCACCTTAATCAGTGGAGACAGGAAGCTTTTATTAAGGCTAGTAACTCTGAGCAAAATGATCTTTTCAGCAGTGGCCTGTCTCTATCAGGAAATATGCTAGCGGTTGGCTCCCCAGCAGAAAGTAGCAACCTCACCACCATTAGCTATGGAACTGCCTTTACAAATAACAATTCCAGTTTAAATTCTGGCGCTGTATATATATTTAATAGCTCTGGAAGTGTTTGGTCTCAGCAGGCCTATATAAAACCTTCTAACAACCGCGCTTCAAATAATTTTGGCGATCAAATCTCCTTATCTGGATCAACTTTAGCTGTAGGTGTAAAGCTTGATGACAGCAATCAGACCACAATTACTTACGGCGCGCCTGCAAGTACAAATATAACTATGCCAGACTCCGGCGCAACTTTTATCTATAAGTACATCTCTGGAAACTGGCATGAAAAGAATTATATTAAGCCTGCCAACACCCATAGCGCAGACAACTTCGGCTTCTCAGTTTCACTCTCAGGTGATTCTTTGGCAGTAGGGGCGCCCCAAGAAAATAGCAGTCAAACTTTTATCACGAATGGTCCATTAGCCAGTACCAACACAGGCTCCCTTCACTCCGGAGCTACTTATATTTACAGAAATCTCGACATCGCGGCTAACCCAGACCTTAGAATCACAGCAAAAACAAGTACCAGCATCACCTTGGCATGGAATCCCAATTTAGGGAGTACAACTCAGGTTAAAGTTGCACCTGCAACCCTTGGCGACGCAGACCCTCAAGATTGCAATGCAGCGGGATTTGTCAATTTGAGTCCTGGAGTAGCGGTCTACACCTACACAGGCCTCGCACCATCGTCTCGTTATGGATTTAGAGTGTGTGCCAATGATGGAACAAACACAATCGGAAGTGTGATCTGGGATTCCACCAATCCTTAGGTTACCTTTGTTTTGAAACCGCTCTCTTATTGAAGGCAATGTTTACGTTGCGCTTTCCATTTGCGGTGATTTTAGTGAGCAAAGTTTCTTAGCCCAAAACAATTTGCAAAGGCCCTTTTAGTTCAAAATTTCCCTGATTTGAAACAAGGAGACGTCTCTAGTTAGAACCGTTCGGGAGGCTTGAAAGCTCGATTCAGAACTAAATTGCCCGCTGCAAGTCTTAGATAACTAATACATCTAGAAGTTGTGAGTTTTTATAAATTCGGATTTGAGGAACGATGCCCTACTTCCTCGCTGATTTTCTATTCTTTAGAAATTTTTCTGGGAACAGGTTGATATTTCCTTCCCTGCTGGCTAGACTCTTGGAAAAATAGCAAGGCCTTTAATTACGAATATCTTATTGTTTGGAATTTCAAACAGTATGCCTCACCAATTATAGTAGGCTGCCTATTTTGCTTTTCTTATTGTAGAAGATTAGGAGATTCTGTTGAGTCCTAGACTTACGCTCTTGGCGAATGACACCCCCCTCTGCCCATAAGTATGACTTTGCGATACCTGCCGACGCACATAAGCATAAACAAAGCATGGCACCAAAGCTGCGTGACTTCCTTCTAAAACAGGCTAGAAACCACTGTGTTCCAGGGAATTTGCGCATTTTGTGCCGCTGACACAACTTTTTTATAAATCTTTAGACTTTGTATTTGCGCCTAACGCCATTCGCTCTTAAACTCTAAACCAACACCAAGTGATTTTCTATAAACTCCGATGAGGTATTCTATGAAACCATTGTTTCACAGTCTCTTTTTTACATTATCCTGGATGGCTTGTTCGCGAGGATTTGCAAATCCTTCAGCAGCGGCATCACACACCAAACCTACATCGATCACCCAAGACGTGGGTTCTTCAATAGAAGATATTTTTGAATATGACAAAACCAGCGTTGCTTGCGGGAAATATTGGTCTTTTTTAGATGAGAGCGACCAACCCAAAACCAGCGTTCCGGAAACGGACTTGCGGCGTGAAGAAGTCCTTTGTGGTAAGTGGCTTTTCTTGTCATGGGAAACCACCGGCAAGCTTCCCCTTCCCGAGTTGCTCTTTGATGCCATTCAGAGATCATGGCCGGAGAGAGTTGGGACTCAATTTGAAAAGCTTGGCTTCCTCCCGAATCCCTTCGACAAACGAGGCAGGCCCCTGGGTGTCACTAGATCCACAACAAAGTACACAGGCCTTCCTGCTGTCAATATTTCCTGCTCAGCTTGCCATGTTGGCCAGCTTCCAGACGGCAGATTTTCTGTCGGCGCCCCCAACACCAAACTAGACATGAGCACCTTTAACCTTATGTCTTACTTCCCCCTCTTTGCTACCATGTCGAACCAAGATCGCGCGCTTCTTCACCCCGAGGTGCGGGCCTACTATCTCGAACTTGAAAGGACAGAAAAAAATCGCATTGGTGATGGCAAAGGGAGAATCGATTGGTCCAACGTCATTTTCAAGTATTCGAAACTTTTGCGCTGGCTCCATATTGGCGCCAAAGGCCTACCTGACGCTAAATATGTAGTGATGCCCCCCGAAAGAGACCTTCTTTCCTGGATTCATGGCAAGCCAGGAGTCTTTAATCCGGGCGCTCCCATGCTTACTCTCCAAGTAGAAGGAGTCCCCAATCTAGCTGTTCCACAAATTTGGGGTGTTTCTGGATTTGAGCAAGATTTTGCAAACGGCAAGACCGCACCCGTTGGCCAGACTACAAAGTACTCATCCTTAGAGAAATTCGCCGCGGATGCACTCATTTATGCCTATCAGGATCCGGCTCTAAATCGCCCCCGCAATATCCGTCCCCTGGTCGCTTACCTAAGACAAATAGAAACTCCAAAGACTCTCGAAGTGCTAGATCCAGCCTCCGTGGTCACAGGCCAGACCGTTTTTAATCACTCTTGTAAATCCTGTCATGATGGCGCTTCAGGCGAGTCTACGAAAATCTATGGAGCCCATGAAGTGGATAGCATTGCTGCCCTAGAAAATCCCCGGGCTGGCTATGAAGCGACAACTCCTATTTCCAAACTCATCGCCGAACTTAGTGACACCTTAGGGGCGCGCATTGAACCACAACCCATCGGCATTAAAAGTCGACGATTAACTGGTCTTTGGGCGCGAAAAAATCTCATGACCCATGGCTCTGTAAAAGACATAGATGATCTCCTTTGTTTGAAGGGCAGCAGATCTGTTGAGGCATTTACCCATCAGGAAATTTGCAGCGAACTAAACTTTTCCGAACGACAGAGTTTGCTAAGCTACCTCAAAACGCTTTAATACCAGCGCACTGGAGACCTTTCTTTGCTTAGAAGCATGCCTTAAGCCCTTAGGGCTTTCTACGCCGGAAAGGCCCGTAATGGCTTGCAAAAAAATTATTGATGGTTTCTAGAATATCAAATGGGAGAAGCTGGTTATCTGATCCGAATCTTTCCAGTATTACCCCCAGCGGCACCCTCGTGATTACTGGCAGTTACAAGATGAATGATCAAGTTGCCATAAGTTTTCGACTTACTGTTTCAGCTCTCCTGTTAGCAACCAGCATCTTGATTCTAGCCCAAGTCTCCATGGTTTCTTTGATCCAGAAATCTTTTATGTGTAGTACCGCAAACTCCCCGTTCCCTTTGCCGCCTTCTCGCTACGGCTCTCTCTTACAGGTCTAGAATGGAATTAGGCGTGAATAGAATTTGGCGTGAATGGAATCGATATATGTGATGTACTAGGAAACCATATCCCACTGCTTGAAATAGCCCTTGGAATTCCTAAGTTGCTGTGGGGATTTTTTAAATATTAACGGATACATATTTGCTCTCGCATAAAATTAATGTACTATCTGTACCCATGTCAAAATGTCAATTTTGCAAGGATCGAGATAGAGAGGACTTACTTTAATGTTTGTAAAAGAATGCCTTCTTACAGTTAGAAGCCTAAATTTGTAAATGCGTTAAATTCCATCTTCTGTTACAAGAATTTTTGGAACAAGGGAATATTGCGATGAAGTCTAAACTTATAAGTTATACATTGATTGCGCTGACATGTTTGACTGCGGCAGGGTGTAAAGTTCTTAGTACATCTAACGATCGAGACATTCCCTACAGCTCAAAAGCAGCAACTACGCCATTTTTAGCAAACCCCCTCGACAAGTCTTGTGGCGGATTTCCAGCGCTTAGAATTGAAACTAAGACGGGTTACTGCGTCGGCCTGATAAAGCAACTCAATGATCCTTTGTTT
>CAIMVM010000185.1 GCA_903844895.1 uncultured Pseudomonadota bacterium | reverse complement strand
CGGAATAGACCAAAAAGAGGGTTGATTTTCCTACCAACAATTGTAACAGTGATGAATCTCAATCATGATATGTAAGTTTTACTAGTTCTTTCGAGGTCGCCTATTCGAGAAGATGAAATTCAAGTGCCTAAGCTTTAAAACTTAAATGCCGATATAAATAGTAGAATTGGTGAGGTATAATCTGAAAAAAGAATCACGAATCGTTAAGAACGTTGTTGCTTTCACACTTTCGGTGCTTTTTGGTCTATGTGTCGTATTTGTTATGAACCTATATGGGGACAAAAAAGTTAGGGATTATCAGAGAAAAGTTGAAAAATTTTACGATAAGTTTGATGACTCAAAAAAGGTAATTACTGAGAATTATAAATCTTTTCTATCTCATGGAAGGGCTGATGCAGCAGATATAATATTGTCATTAAACACTCCGGAATTTTCTTCCCATTCGAAGAAATGTGAAAGTTTAGCTCATGGGTCACATCAAACCCCGAAGTTGTCTGACAGCTTTCTTCTTGAGATTAAGAATTCAAATGAAAATTGGTTAGGGCTAAATATTTCTAAAGAGCTAAAAAGGCAATTAGTCTGGATGGATGAATTAGAGAAATACTCTGGCATTTACTATTTCGACTCTCTTTTTGCTGAATGCATGTTCACAACTATGACAATTTGGCCAATTAACCTCAGTATTATAGACAAGATCACGAGGAGAAAATTGTCTCATTATGCAGACGATTTTTATGCGATTATAAATCCTATAAAACCGGAGTTCTATAGACAAGTTTACGGATGGATAAAGATTGCATTGATTTTTAGTCTAGAAGATGAAGAAACGGCGAAAAAATCAGCGAAGCGAGTCATTCATTTGATTCGAGTGCTTCTAAATTCAGACCAAAGATTTATCCATGAAGCAGGTGTTAAGTCATTGGATTTGATCTGGCATTATATAGAAAGCCCTTTAGCGCAGGGCTCGGCAAAATTTTTTCCTACGTTCAAAGAACTAGTTGCAGTGAATGGCTTGAGTAGAACTTTCACCACAATGGTCACAGACTATTCTGATAAATCTAGGGATTATGAAATCTTTAATAGCCCAGGTCTGTTTCCTGGCAAATGTGCAGCGTTGTCACAGGATCTTACTTCAACATTGTACCATTTAGGAATTGGAGGTCCCCCGCTGAAAGGCATTGAGCATTATAAAAAGCTTTTTGAAAGCAGCCTTGAAGAATGCCCCTTGAAGCACTTGCGATCAAAGTTTATGGCGATCTACTTAACAAATAAAAAGCTAAAAAGTTGGGAATCTAATCTCAGATTTCTGAAGTCCCCTTGGTATACTTTTGAGGGAAGTGCGTTAAACTTGGGTATAAAATTGGAGTTGGACAATAAATTTAATGAAAATATTAATAAATTAGAGTCTATTTACAATTAAAGACCCAAGCCGTGCCCCAATTCAGGATTTTATGAAGTAATCCGGCCGAATATTCACTGACTTTGCTTTACAATGTCTTGAGACAGGTGCGCCGTAGCCGCATAGGATAGATCATGATGAACTAGACAACTATGTAAAGCTATGTGTGAGATGATGGTGGGCCCTTCGGAGCCAAGCCGTCTATGGGGCGGGCTTCAAACCGATCCAAGCTGCTGCGGTCAAAAGCCGTCGGTGGTGAGCGTTGGAAGAAAAGTCCAGGTTGAAACCTGGGCAGGTACGGGTTAGGGAGACGAACAAAAGTGAACCCTTGTTGAGGCGTCGTTAGGTTCTATTGCTGTCAAAACCAGATACCAAAGCTTGATCTGGGACAAGCCAGCCGGATGACCGGATTACTTTCGTTGCTATACAGCGGCCCTCTGCGGTTCAAATGAAGGTAGGCATATTGCCATGGATGGCAAAACTATGTGCGGATCCTATGACAAAGCATCAGGTAAGAAAGCTCTTCATTTGCTCCATGCTCAGGCTGTAGACATGGGAATTATAACTTTCAAACCCTTGTGCCGCAGTTTTTTAGACATCCTCTAAGAGACGTCATGGGAGATGATGTCACCAGGGCTGTAAAGTGTCAGCGTCAT
>CAIMVM010000184.1 GCA_903844895.1 uncultured Pseudomonadota bacterium | reverse complement strand
TGAATCGGCAACTCTGCTTTACGTCCTAAATAAACTCTGCTTCAACGGCCTGTATCGAGAGAACTCAAAAGGCGGATTCAACGTGCCCTTTGGACAAAAAAAGCAGTTACCTTACATTGATGAAGTTGAGTTAAACTTAGTATCAAAAGTTCTAGCAGAGACATTGATTTTAAACGCGGATTTTGAATTCACTATTGCAAAAGCCGTTCCAGGCGACTTTGTATATCTTGATCCGCCATATATTCCGATTGACGCTACTTCCAGCTTCACCTCCTATCACTCAAACGGTTTCGGATTAAGCGAACAAGAGCGCCTCGCATCAGCGATGCTGCATATGAAGAGCATGGGTATTAGGGCTATGTGTTCAAATTCTGATACAGCAATCACTCGTGGTATCTTCAAAGAACTGAACATTGATGCTATTCAAGCTCCAAGAATGGTCAGCGCTAAAGCTTCCGGAAGAGGATCAATTTCAGAATTGGTAATAACAAACTACAAATGACAAATAACAGCCTAATAAATCTCATCAATGGTGATGCCATTTCGGTGCTAAAAGAGATGGAAAGCGCAAGTGTTGATTTTATTTTCGCGGATCCACCATATTTTCTATCAAATGACGGATTCACAGTTAAATCAGGAAAGGCGGTCTCTGTAAATAAAGGTGGGTGGGATAAAAGTCAGGGATTTGAATCTGAAATCACTTTTCATGAATCCTGGATCGCCGAATGCCTACGTGTTTTGAAACCTAATGGAACGATTGCGATTTCTGGCACTTATCACAGCATTTATAAGTGCGGTTATATACTTCAGAAATTGGATTGCCGAATAATTAATGACATAACTTGGTTTAAGCCGAATGGTGCTCCTGCACTTGCTGGGCGAAATTTCACCGCAAGTCATGAAACGATTCTATGGGCATCAAAAGGGCAAAAAGTGAAACACGTCTTCAATTACGGCCTTTCCAGGGACTGGGATGTTAGTAACGATTTGATATATCGAAGAGGCAAACAAATGCGCTCTGTTTGGTCTATCCCCACTACGCCGAAACGTGAAAAAGCTTTTGGAAGTCACCCAACTCAAAAACCATTGGAACTCATGGAGCGATTAATTGCACTCTGTACGCTTGAAGGGGATATTGTCTTGGACCCATTTTGTGGAAGCGGAACAACTGGCGTTGCATGTGTCTTGCTCGGTAGGAACTTTATAGGTATAGATTTAGACCAAAGCTTTTTGGAATTAGCCGCTAAGAGAATCGAATCTGCTAATGAAAATAACTCCGAAGATATCTAAAAGCGGTATTAGCTCATATGAGCAAGGATTTGAAGATTTTTACAGGACACTCAGGCCCTCCCTGAAACTTTGGGACTTCTTTGTTAATTGGGATAAGGTTTTTAGGAACACTAAGCAGATTGAGATTTACCTCAACATTTGGAACTATCTACTGGGGAAACCTAACTTTGATGCTGAGTTTAAATCATTACTGAAGCAACATCCAGAAATAGTCAAAGCCATTCCTTCTCTCATTGTGCGAGATGGAAGTGCGAGTCAAACCTTTCATATAATTGAAGATATTTCAGATCTCACTCAACCAGATAATCTCTTTGATTTTTCTAAACCTGCAAAAACTGAGGCAGATATTGAAAAGGCTCTGGCGTTCGTGCGAAATACCGGTTTGGTCAAACTCTTCTCAAAGGATGGCGTAAAAAATCTTGTTGACTACGCCATTGGAGTTGAGGCAGGGCTGGATTCTAATGGTCGTAAAAACCGCTCGGGTACGAGTATGGAATCTGTAGTTGAAGCGTACCTAAGTGATTTTACTAAGAACTCCAAACTTAAATTCATTCCCCAAGCAACTCCAAAAAAGATTAAAGAGCTTTGGGGCTTTAATGTGCCGGTAGATAAATCGAGCCGTTCATTTGATTTTGCAATATCGAATGGAATCCAATTGGTCCTAATGGAAGTCAATTTTTATGGTGGGGGAGGATCCAAGCTAAAAGCCACCGCCGGCGAGTACAAAGGCTTGCATGACCTACTTAATCTCCCAAATGTAAAATTTGTATGGATAACAGACGGAGAGGGTTGGACTACAACGAAGCTCCCTTTGAAGTCGGCTTATGAGCATATAGATTATGTCTGGAACTTAAATTGGTTAAGCCGTGGTTATCTTGAAGATTTGTTCAAATAGCCTGAGAATGTTTTTAGAGACGAGGAGCTATTAATGGCATCAACAAAAGACTTGATTAAATCTGGGCTACTTCAGCCAGGCCAGGAACTTATTTGGAATCGTCGAGTGGCCAAGCAAGTTCACCTTGCCACCGTCAATCAAGATGGGTCAATAACCACTTCAGATGGCGTGAAGCACAAAACTCCATCAGGTGCAGCAAAGCATTTGAATGGAAATAAACCTGTTGATGGCTGGCTTGCATGGAAGATTAAAAGCACTGGTGCTTCTTTAGCTTCACTGCGCGAGGCAAAGTAGTTTTAGTTGGGTTATTTTTCCTTAACCCAATAAACACTTCCCCTATCCCTCTCCAAGATCCCGTACTCAATCATGTGCCGTCTAATGGCTGCGGTATCTGGGTGATAGGTGGCTATAACTGCATTTAACTCTTTTTCAGGGTATTTAGTATCAGGAGATAGTTTCTTTGCAATCTCTTTAAGGACTGCAATCTTCTTGGCAGCCTTAACAGGGATGGTGATGAGTGTGCCATCAGGGGCAAAGAACTGATCTATCTCCTCAGACATTTTCTAATACTTCTTTCCTGCAAGGAATAACTTCTCGTAACGAAATTCTAAAGCCTCCTTATTTAGCAGACCTTTTGCGTGATTGAGGTCAATTTGGTCTAGCTTCATTC
>CAIMVM010000183.1 GCA_903844895.1 uncultured Pseudomonadota bacterium | reverse complement strand
GAGGCGGGTTTTGAGCCAATCGGAGTCGGTGAAACCGACGACGAGAAAGGGTAATTTCCACTGGTACATGATGGCTGTCAAGTCGGAAGACTATTAGCTCTGGTTTTCCTGTAGGATTCACCTTTTAAGTTGATTGAGATACTGCCGTGAATGATTCTGTCAATAATGGCTTCTAAGGCCACAGGATCCTCAATGACCTCTTTCCAGTTTTCAACAGGCAGTTGGGTTGTAATTACTGTGGACTTACTTTGATGCCGCTCTTCCATAATGTCGTATAGGTCCTGAACGGCAGACGGCGGCAGTCTCTTGATGCCTAAATCGTCAAGAATTAATAGATCCACTTTGGTCAGTTTGTCGCGAAGTTTTAGAAACCCTCCTTCAGCTCTTGAGATGGCCAGTTTTTCGATCAGCATGTTCATTCCAATAAAGAAGCTGCTAAAGCCTTTGCGGCATGCTTGGTTCCCGAGGGCAGTTGCTAAATATGTTTTTCCGACTCCTGTTGGTCCAAGAATAATCACATTGCGTGGAGCGCTAATAAAGCCAAGCTGAAATAGATCCTGGACTTGAGTCTTGGTTAAATTGCGTTTTGTGGTTAGGTCCAGACGTTCCATTGACGCATCTTGCCTGAAGTTTGCAACGCGAATACGTCGCTTTATGCGGTCGTTTTCTCGGTGCAGGCGTTCATCAGTAGTGAGAGCGCTTATGAATTCTGTGTGCGACCATCCAGCACTTGTAGCCTCAGCTAATCTAGTGTCGATCCCGGCTAGCATGCCATAGCATTTTAACTGTGCCAGCGTTGTTTTTGTTTGTTCAATCACTTCGAATATTCCTTTATTAGTGTAAATACAAATCTGCACCACGCAGATTTTCGTTATCATTTCGACTAACAGGCCGATCCCTGTCGTCGCTATGGGCCCAATGTGACTCATTTTTTAAAAGCTTTTCCAGCGTTTGGCATGAAATAGAGGAGCAGTTTGATTTTGCTTGAGCGATCGCACGTGAGAGCCGCGAGCGATCATATTTTTGTTCCAGCCTTAAGATTCCCTGAGCCCGCCTAAGATGTTTTAAAGGATGTGGATCAGCTAGCAATTCATGGATTAGTCCAGAAATCTCTGATCCCATTCGTGACGCTTTCCCGCGAAGATATGTTGGGGTTGACTCTATATAGGCCTTCTTGTCATCGGGATAATGATCCTTGTCGGTAATAAATTTGCCATGATGCTTTGCGCGAGTGTGAAAGGCGATGCGAACCCCGTCACGATAAATTTCAACACTATTTTCAGAAGCCCATACGTCAATCTCGAAGCCTCAGTGCTCATGCGGTACTGAATAGTAATTTTTATCGAATGAAATGTGACAGTCGGGGTGCGGGATTGCTATCTTATGAGTACTGACAACGTAAGGGTCCTGAGGAAGCGGCCGAAGGTGGGCCTTCTCAGATTCGAACATTTCCCTTCTTGAACGTCTGAAAATGCGATGCTTTTTCTGATGGAAAACTGCCAGATGCTCTGCTAAGGCGCGATTTAATTCTACAAGGCTATTAAATGTCTGGTTCCTGACTCTAAAATAAAACCAACGCTGAAAAATTTGGATTGTACGCTCTACAATAGCTTTATCCTTAGAGCGAGCCACTCTGACGGGCGCTACAGCGATATCGTAATGTGCTGCTAATTTTGTATAAGCAGGATTGAGGACTGGACTATAACGATGAGCTTTTGAAACCGCGCTTTTAAGATTATCTGGCGTGAGAACTTGAGGTGTTCCGCCAAAATGCTCAAACATACGCACATGTGATGACAAGAAGTCAGAAGACGACTGCGTCAAGGTAAACTCGGCGAATGCGTGTCTTGAGTGACACAAAACACCAACAAAGAGTTGGGTCTTTATGATTTGCCCTGTGAAACGGTCGAATATATTAATTCCGTCGCAATAATCGATTTCAATACGCTCGCCTGGCGTGAATACCCTGACACATGAGCTGGCATTTTCGGGCATTCTCTTCGATAACTGTTTCCAGAAACCGGGATATTGAATATCGATTTTCCCCGCTTCCCTAAGCTCCTCCCAAACTACATTTACAGGAACGCCGCGCCGGACTTCGGCAATGACCTCACCCCAATCGAGGCTTCTGTGCCAATCAGGGGGAAGTGTTAGCGGTTTTGGTGTTGCCTTATAATTGGGCGACTCGCGGTATTTTTTTACTGATCGGCGGTCAATCTTAAGCGCCCGGGCAATAGCCCTATCGGTTAAATTAAGGGCAGCAAGCCAGCGAACATCATCGATAATCTTCATATGTAACACGACTCCAGACATAGTTTGACCCCCGCTCCAAATGGTTTTAGGGGGACAATCTAACGGAAGTCGGTTTCCATGACGCCTATTGGCTCATAATGCCTGGAAATTCAATGGTACATGTCCCGGAAATCGGCTGGAACATGATTCAGGAAATTGGCTGGTACATAATGGTGGAAATCGAGTGGTACATGATGGTGGAAATTCGGCACCTTTTTTCAACCGCTTGATTTCTACTTAAGATTTGCCTGCCATCTACCGGAACAGTGTGTTGTGCATGTTCATGGGATTAAGCTGCGTGTTTTCGCCTTCATTTTACTTTACTCATGACTAAAATAAGGTATAGTATAAAAAACTAATGCGTGGGCGTATTACTATGACTTCATTAAGATATTTAGATAAGTGGGTGCTCGCTGACTTAGAGCGAAAGATGGTGTTTCTCGGGGGGCCCAGGCAAGTTGGCAAAACCACTTTAGCGAAAGGAATACTTGCCACACGAAATCTTAGCGAAAATGTCGCTTACCGCAATTGGGACATCCTAAGCGATCGAAAGGAGCTGCTACAAGAGCGCCTTCCCATGGACCCGCCCTTGATCGTCCTTGATGAGATTCACAAGTTTGTTCGCTGGCGAAGCTTCGTCAAAGGTTTTTACGATAAATACTCTCCAAATCGTACACTCCTTGTCACCGGATCTGCTCGACTGGACCATTTTCGAAAGGGAGGCGACTCGCTTCAAGGCCGCTATCATTATTATAGACTGCATCCTTTGTCGGTTTCGGAGTTGCTTGAGTACCATAAGGATTCCTTTGATCTGGAAAGGCTCCTAAAATTTGGAGGATTCCCAGAGCCATATTTTTCAGGCTCAGAAAGAGACTGGCGGCGATGGCAGTTGGAAAGGCAATCTCGAATTCTGTATGAAGATCTTCGCGACTTAGAGCGAGTCCAAGAAATTACAAAAGTAGAGCTTTTAATGGAGGCGCTCCCTTCCCGAGTGGGATCTCCACTATCGTTAAAGTCGCTTGCAGAAGATCTTTTAGTTGCCCACAGTACGGTAGAAAGATGGCTCGGAATTTTGGAAAACCTTTATGTTTGTTTTAGAATATCGCCTTTTGGATCGCCAAAAATCCGAGCCGTTAAAAAGGAGCAAAAACTTTACTTATGGGATTGGTCAGTCATTGAAGATGCCGGAGCTCGCTTTGAAAACTTAGTCGCATCCCATCTTCTAAAGTATTGTCATTTTGTCCAAGATACCGATGGGCACCGCATGGAGCTTAGATTTGTTCGAGATACGGATAAACGAGAAGTGGATTTTGTGGTCCTTAAGAATAAAAAACCTATATTTGCTGTAGAAGCCAAAGTTTCAGATAAAAGTCTATCCCCGCATCTGCGCTATTTTGCGGAGCGAACCGAGATTCCAAAGTTTTACCAAACCCATTTAGGCACCGCCTCTTACGGCGACCCAGAAATCGAAGGAAGAGTCCTTCCGTTTGTCGAGCTTTGTCGTGAATTAGGTCTTCCCTAAACGCCGATTTAAGCCCTAGATAGAGGCTAGCCGAAAAGGTTTAAGCTAAAAAAGAGCTGTAATTTTCAAATGCTAAAGTCATACTACTTTTTGCAAAAACCCAAAAATGATGCGGGGCATTATTTCAAGAGATTTTAATGCAAAGCTCGCGAATATTCAGCGGGAAATTCCTAAATTCGTCTGACTCGGCGAACTCCGACGAATTTTCCTTTAGTGCTAAAAAATTTCTTGATCCATCCGATAGTCTTTCTATTGCAATTTAGAAGGACTGTTTTTAATGGATAGATCAGAGT
>CAIMVM010000182.1 GCA_903844895.1 uncultured Pseudomonadota bacterium | reverse complement strand
ATTTAGAGCAAACTATTCTGAGGTTAGGTGACGGAAGCAAGACATTTGTTCCATGTGTCATCGATAACGATTCAAGGTACGTCTAGGCCTGAAAAGTTTCTAAAGACTATGGGGGAGTGAGAACTAAAGAACTCTTGGAGACAGATTTAGCAAAAGCGCAGTCACTTGGTTTAAATGTCAAGCCTAATGTTCTAGTGGATAGCGGAGGCGAGAATGTCAACCAAGTAGTAATGGAAAGTCTTGTTAAATCAAAACTGATTTTGTTGACAATTGCCCAGATTGACATCGAGCAAAGTAACTCCATGGTGGAAATGCTTTTTCATAGAATGAAACAGTTGTACTTATATACGATCGTTCTTTCTAACTTTGAATCCTTGGTGAAAGGAGCAGATTTCTACCTCCATGAAAGTAACACCCGTATTCCCCACTCAGCCTTAAAAGGAGCGACTCCTGAAGAAGTTATCACTGGTAAGTGGCCAGAAGACAGAATTACTGAGCTCAAAGAGAAAATAGTCGCTGCCAGAAAGTTAAGACTGGAAGCTAACCGAGCAGTTCGCTGCACTCCCTGCCTAGCCTAAATCCTCCCATTCAGGAGGGGATGGTAGCCTCCGTAAAAATCTTACATTCTCCTTGCAATATACGGGAACTATTCAACTGCCAACTGCCAACTGCCTATGGCGTGAATATTCATTGGCATAAAATGCAGAGGTTTTGGAACAGTGCAGTGCGCTTTGGCGGAGTAGAGTATGTATGTAGCACACCTTGAGGCGCGAGACGCCGCGATCACTCTGCTGATCAAAGCGATCACTCTGCTGATCAATGAATGCCTTAAAGCCTCAGGATGCTAACCGGTCTTTAAATTTTATTCTCTCACGCCATCGGGTACAGTTTGGCAATCTCGATTTTTAAAGGCTCGAACTCGTAAAAGATAATCGCCTTCTGTTTTTTCTGTCCCCCCAACGATGATTGTCGCATAGGTAGAGTTTTTAGTACCTGCCACTCCTTTTACACTAAATTGGTTCGAACTAACACGGCGAGGCATAGCGGATATCTCGCCTTTGGTGAAGTTAATTGCACCCCTTACATCTCGAAGTCGATCTGTGGTGGAGATGTCACATTGCAAATCAGGTCTTTGCACCAATCCTAAACTGTCTTGTTCACTAGATCCAGCATAAGAATAGCTATCAAAACAAAGTTGTGCCTGATCCGGAAAGCTTGGACAGAAACCTGGAGAATTCCCCCAAACTAAATTTGCAGGCAACCAAAACTGCTCCCTAATGTCGACGCCCGTCATCTTGGTGTGGACATGATCATAGGTCCTACAGGACTTGACGGGATAAAGTCGGTTGGTGCGACGTTCTTCAAGTTCCGTCGTAAATGGTGAATGTAGGACATTCCAGCCTGCACCAGTGTCGTCGTCAATGGGATTTCCATGACATTCAGTAGAATCCGCAGTTTTCAGGCGCGTAGGCAGGTAGTAGGTATAAAACCACGGTGAGTTGATTCCAGCGGAAAGTACTCGGACCATTTTAGCCTCATCAGGAAATAGTTTTCCTGTGCCGCCGCCAGATTCACTTGTGGGAGCTGAGGTGAAAAACTTGTAAATGTCACAATTTGTATGATCTGAATCTCGACAGATCCCATAAAGCTTTCTTTCAGCTATTTTAGATTGAAGGGCAAGAAATAAGCTCGTGTCGGTACCATCTCCTGCAGATTGACATACAGGAGCAGATAGATCAAATTCTCCCATACAACTCGTTACAAAAGGATCTTCTGCAATGAGGGGTTTGGGGATGGCGCTGCTGGCAATGATTCTTAAAGCTTCTGATAAGGCGGTGATTTGAGTCTCAGAAAGAAGAACCCAATCCTTGCCTATGACCAATGATGCAGGAGCACCGGTGTTATTATCAACCGAAAATCCAGATCTCGCGGCATAGAAGTCAAAAACATGAGGTTTTAAATCTTTATTGAGCACAAAGTTGTAAAACATGCGATTGGCTTCTTCTTTTGAAAACGGGCGAGGTCCGGGAGGTGTTAATTCCTTCTCAAATCGAATCGTGCCCGTAGTGTCATGGGGATAACCAAAAGCACTCATAAGGAAGTTATCTCCCATGATCCCATAGCCATAATTCGTAAGATCAGGATTCCCAGCACCATTGCTCAGACTAAAGTCCATTCGATTTCTAGAGTCAAACATAGCAGGGGAATCATAGGCTCCATTCCAACAGGCATCTTCAACGACCTGATTGGCTTCCGAGGCATTGCAAACCTTTGTATAGAAGTTTGTTCCGGTTTTACGTGGTGATCCCGTTGGGGTGTTGGGTGTAGATCCAGGGTCGGTTATCGTTGCGTGGGTTCCCCCAGTTCCTGGGTCCAATCTTCGATTGTAACCGCCATTGTTACAGAAAGCTGCCTCCGTTACTGCACCTGAATAAAGCTGCCCGCTCTGACAAAGCCAAGGGTAGTGAGTGTTCCCATCGTCTGGTTCCACGTACTCGGGATCGACATCTCGCACATCCCCCCAAGCCATGGCACCATGGTAAGCTGTTTTATTGACAGGACCAACGAGGGTCATAGGAACAAAATTTTTGCTCCCCGGGCGCGTGTAAGTTTGAACAATCACTGTGTAGTCTTCATTCGTTGCGCATGGGCCACCACAGGGATCTATTTTTATGACATAGGCATCAGAATCCCCAACTTTTGTGCTAGCTCCTTCTAGATTGATTTCAGTATTAGCGACACTTCCTGTGACCCAAAGTTCTTTGTCTTTGGTGACTGTATAGTAGTCCAGTTGATCACTTGCAGCGACACGCGAAGAGAGTTCCCATGTATAGCGGGAGTTAGCCCCAAGGGGCGCAGCACTTTTATCTGTCAGGTTCACCGGCCTTAAATCTAGGTAGGCATCTTGACCGAGTTTTTCTTGAAACATGGCCCGTTTTTGTACGTCTCGCTGTCCTATGGGGACGGCAGTTACCCAGGTTCCGGGTCCAATATAGGCAGTAATATCTGTGATTTCACTAACAATGCCTGTTACGAGGAAGTAGGATACGGAATCTGCTTCGAGAGAAAAATCTAGCGAATGATCTGGTAAAATCGGCTGAAAAAGCAAAGCTTTTTGAGAGCTATAAGGTGAAACTACGGGAGTTTCATTGGCGGTATTGATCGTATAGCTCGAAACATTTATGGGGGTGGAAGCACTTACAACTTCCGCTGCTGGCATGGCTCCAACTGTCAAATCGTTAGAAAATAGGATAGGGGCTGGGAGTCCGCTAGCCTTATTGGCGTCAGCAAAGCGTGTCGCAATGGTTGGAAGGGGTATATCCGTGTCATTGATGAGTCCAAGTCCGACGCTTGCGGCAAATTGCGTGACAGCAGAGGGCCATGGAATACCCAAAACTTTTGCAACGAGTTCTTTTCCTGTGAGTGTCGTTTGAATCAGCTCTTTAATCTTAGCGCAAGGTGCCGCTGAAGTGGGGGAGCACAGTTTAGAGTGCAAATACCAGCCAAAAAGCGCTCTCATACCGATTTGCCCATTAATTCCTTCGATGAGGTTTCCAGCTGTGTAATGGGAAGAGTCGATATTTCCAGCGAGGGGGATGAGGTGAGATTGGGAGGCGAGGTAATAAGATTGTTGCTGCCAGGTAAATGCGGTTCCTGCAGCATAAGCAGCTCCCAGAAGAGAGAGAGATTCTCGTAAAAATGGATCCTCTTTGACGCCTTTAAGTAGTTTTTGATTGTCTAAAATCAAGTTCATAATTTGCGAGCCAATGAATCCATAAGCAAAGTTTGAGTTGAGGCCATTGGAACTAGGAAAGATTTCATATTCATATTCACCACCAGGACTTGAGGCCCAAAGGTAAACCGTTTCTGATTCATTAGACGTGGGATTCTTTGCAGAATTATAGGCGGCAAGATCCATAGGCTTGTAGAAAGGATAATAAAGACTTCTATCAACGGTTTTGCTATAGGTTCTTTGTGAGTGGGTGCGGTTCACATCTGGGGAAATAAAGAGGTTGATAGACCCACTTCCGTCTACGTCACTGATGGCTCCGAAGGCCGAAGTCAGTCGCGTGAGCGAACTTGCTGTAGTTTCAGCTAAGTTAGTAAATTGCGATTTGATGAGTACATCATGATAACCCCGGTAAAATGTATTTCTCCCTGAGTCGGTATTCCATAGAGGGCCAAAGGGATTGACGATGCCAAAATCCCCTGCAAATCCAGGTAATGTAAAACCGGTGTTAAACCCGTTGGCTCCGGTTGTCGGTGGCTGACAGCTGTTGGGTGGCAGCCACTCTTGATCTGCCCATACCAGCACCTTACCATCGGATGATTTGCTGACGAGGGTTCCAAGTTTTGTGGAAACTTTACTGGGATCCTGAGATTCTCCCAACGGGTTGTTGGGCCTATTGGGCAGCTTTGTCTGCATGCGAAAGACGCGACTTGAGCAAATCGTATAATTGGGAGCAGTAAGGCTAAAAGATTCTATTTTTGGGGAAAAAGTCAAGTCAGATGACCCACTAGCTGCGGGTTCTGAAGAAGTTAGAGCTGTTTGAGCATCGGTTTCACAGGCCCCGAAGTCGCTTTCGACATCTGGAATTTTTTCGATGTCGGTTCCCGGAGTAATGGTGGATCCTGGTCTTACGGAAAGACGGACGCAAGACTTACTGCTGGAGTGCACCACAAATAAATACTCATCCGTGTATCGTCCTTCTACGGGCACTGACCCTGTTTTTGTCTGAAGGATAAAGTGCTTTAATTCTGGCTTGTCTCCAGTAATCACGGAAGACCCACTCTCTGATGTGATAGGGGGAACCTCTACACCAACATTGGGGTCTGCAGGAGGTGGAGCTTCGGGGGCAGGCGGCTGGGGCGCCTTAGGAATTGTTCCTTGATTTGTAGACTTTCGTGAGCCATTTGACTTGCTGCACGCTGAAAGTAGCATGAAGCTGAAATTCACTGTTAAAAATAGCAGACCAAATTTTTGGAAAACGCGGCTCATCGTGGCCTCCAGTGGAAAGACACCCCTTAAAAGCATACATCTATCGGCCCCTGCTTAAAAAAATGAAGGGCACGACTTTTTTAGATAAAATCTGCAACGTATTTAGGTAGTTGGGAAAAAGGACTGCCAGCCGTCGGTCTGTTCCTGAAGCTTTGAAAGGCTAGATTCGCCAATCCATTCCAGGGGGCGTCGGCTGAGCTTCAATGCGTTGAGCTTTCGATTGTATTTTTGAGCCGTTCGTGAGGAACCAAGCCCTTCAGGCTTTTTTGGGCTCTGAACCATGGATACCCACAAAGGTATGTCACGAGCAAATGCAAAATCTACGATCAGAGAAAACTCTAATGCTTTTTCAGGCAACCAAAGCCGATCCACAGCTTCCACAAAGAGCATGTCACATGCAGTGTCAAGGGGGTAGAGATCCGTATCTTTAAAATGTAAAAACCTGATGACCCTTGCTTTAAACCCACATTGCCAAGAGGCGATGGCTGCAATATCCCAAAGTGGACTAGGACCAGAAACAGGATGGCTCATCATATATCCCTTTTGAGGCGATATAAGCCACTTTTGAATAAACGCTCTTTGTTCAGAAGATAGAGACGGAGTTAGATTGCTATTGTATGCGGACTTATAAGAGTCAAATAGGGCTTTAGCGTTGGCATATCTCTTTTCTAAATCGCAACGGCTCACATTGCGGTTTTGATCAAGTCTACAACCACTTCCCTGGCAGCATTTAAGATTCGAAATATCTTTTTCCCAATCGCCATTAAGATTAAGCCCTAAAAGTGGGTCAGGGCCATGTCTAAGGGCAGCGCTTTCAAACAAGCACGGCGTCAAGTTTCACCCTTCATGCGGCGGTAATTCTGACCGGTCAATTCCAGCTTTAGACAGCCTTCCAAGAGTCTCGAATAGATTCTCGATCCGACGCGAAGTTCAAGGGGCCCAAAAACATCAGGTGAAAAACCAGCATTTTCGCCACTCGTTTGAGTGAGATCCATCACCGTTGCCTTGGTCGATTCTTTGAGCTGATAATTGGTAGTGGCAACAATAGGCTTTTCCTGATTGTAGCGTCCCATAACGAGCTGATCGATAATGGTGAGTTCAAATTCTGTATTTCTACCTTTTCCCAGCTCATCTATAAAAAGGACATCTACTTCAATCAGGGGTCTTAGAATCTCTTCATCCGACTCTTTTCTCGAATAGGCAGCTTTGATTTGTGCTAACAGTTGAAAAAAGTCGACAAAGCGAACTGTGTAGGACTTTTCAGCGATTTCTCTGGCTAAACTGGCTAACAGGTAAGTCTTTCCCACCCCTACAGGGCCCGATAGAATGATGCTAGAGTTTTGATCTAGCCGAAAGTCTTGGCTCCACTTTTCGAGACTGTCCCGGATTTTCACACCATTTCCGGTAAAGTTTCGAAAGCCTTTTAGAGTCGCCTCAGCGTAGCGAGCAGGAATTGTCGCTTCGTTAAGAATCGCGGCGATACGAGAAGGTAGCGGTTTTTTACAAGACCTCGATACGCCGCCTTCATAGGTCTTCATCATGGCGCCAAAGCAAGTAGGGCACGTCTTAACACATTGGCAAATCAAGGCAGAAAGCCAGGGGCCTTTGCGCTCCGTTACGTAGCCTTTCCCGCCGCAGCAAGACTTGTCATATTCCAGAGCACACTTATCTCTAACTGTGGGGAGTTTTACCTCAGTCGTAAGTGCATCGGAAAGTCTTAATCTCGACATAGGGTGTCCTTTTGAATGGGCCCATATTAGGAGTGTCTCTACCTAGTCATCAGGATCGAACGTGTAATCTAAGGTCATAACAGAAGCGCTTTAAATTTACCTGTCCGGAATCAGCGCACTAAATTCCATATTTTAAGGTTTCCTGGAAGCCACTGAATACATACTCAAACATTTCTTGTCTTTTTGACAAAAAGCTAATGCCTTTTTTCGAGATTCTACGCCATTTGTTCCTAGATCATGAATAACAGTAGCCACCCTTTTGTGGGCGGATGCATTGCGGCCATCAAATTTGTCACTTTGGTGACTTGCCTCGGCAAAGAATTCTGTAATGGTAGCCGTAACTTTCGGGTCTGACTTTTCCAGAACCTTTGCTTTTAATGCCACATCTTTTGAAATCCACTGGAGTTTGGTAGCCGAGCCCTTCGAGGATAATTTCGCTTTTTCGCTCCATTCCAATGCTTTGGCCTTATTTCCTAAAGTGGTTTCCAAGGAAGAAAGCATCGACTCAAAATACCAAGGTGTTTTAGCGCCTGGGATTTTAGATTCTAGAAAAACTACAGCATCTTTAGGCCCAGACAGTTGCTCGATGATAGAGGCAATTTCAGGATACGTGGAAGCCATTTGGTGGCTCGACGTTGTGGATTGTAAAATGGAGTTCATAATTTGCTGAGTTTCTTGACGTAAGCTCACGAGATTTGGGGCTGCCGCCACACTTTCTAATTCTAAATAGCTATGGAGGGCCATGGCGCGTTCACTGGGCGCGCGTGCAGGGCTAGTGGCTAAATCTTTAACATAAGTGACCAGCCTTTGTCTGACGCGTTCTTTGTTTTCTGGCTTTAAACTTCCGATTTTCTTTTGAGGCTCGTTCATCAAAGAATTTCGAGCGGCATCCATAGTCAACCCGGAGGCTAAAATTTGTTCAAGAATCGCGTCTTCGTTCGCTTTAAAAGTTTCCCTTAGAGTGGACTTCTCTTGAAGGGCAGCATCCCAGAGTCCAGTGGCAAAAGTAGCTTTGCCAACAGGGAAATCAGAAGGGCAAAGACGCCACGACTTTTCGATAAGCTTTTCAGTAGTCTGATCATCGAGGCCAAGAGCATCCTGATCGATATAAGTGGAGGATAGCGTTTGCCAATCTTCTAAAGAAAGCTTGGGTTGCTTGCTCTTTAGATTGGAAACTAAAGATTTCACATTTTTACCTGAAGCCACCGCGGTAACTATGGCCTTTTTAAATTCCGCAAAATCCATCCCCGAAGAAAACCTAAAGAGCTCTGTTCCTTTTGGATCCATGAGAACTACAGTGGGGTAGCCAGAAACTTTTAGCTTTTCGCCCCAGGTCTGGGCTCCTTCGGAATCGCCGTCCAAATAGACCATGATATAGCGGCTGGCAAACTGAGAAAACTCAGAGTGGGAAAAGACCTGATCTTTAAGATCATTGCATGGTGGGCACCACTCCGCTCCCCAGTAGAGGATGATGTGTTTCTGCTGCTTTGTGGCAGCAGCAAAAGCATCGGCAACGGAGCCTTGAAACCAGTGCTTTTGATCATGGGAAACTTCTTTTGAAGATGGCGCCACCTGGGGACTTAGTTCCTTGGCCTTTGAAGGAATTGAAGGAGCTAGTAAGCTCAACATAAGGACTATTTTTTGTACGCTCTCGTTAAATTTCACAGTCATAGCCTTTCTAGTGTTTGGACGATTTTTTAGCTTTGATATTTAGAAACTCAACAAACAAGGAAAACGCCATCGCAAAATAGATGTATCCTTTAGGGACCTCAAAGTGCAAGGACTCGGCCACCAGCATCGTGCCAATCATAATTAAAAAGCTCAAGGCCAATATTTTTATGGAAGGATGCCGTTCTACAAAGCTGGCGATTGATTTGGCGGCTAAGAGCATCACTGCCAAGGCGATAATGTTGGCAAGCACCATAATCGTCAAATTGTGGGTCATACCGACGGCCGTAATTACGGAATCCAGGGAAAAGACTAGATCCATGATTAATATTTGAACAACGACGCTCAAAAAAGCTTTCCCTCCAGCACCTGCTGGAGAATGATCCCCAGCACTTTCCAGCTTGTCGTGGATTTCGTGAGTCGCTTTATAGATGAGAAAAAGGCCGCCGAGCATAAGAATAAGTCCTTTTCCCGACAGGCCGAAATTAAAAATCGTTATAAAGGGCTGGGTTAGGGTTACAAGCCACGCCGCTATGGACAATAGGCCAAGTCGCATCACTGTGGCGCCAGCTAAGCCTATTTTACGCGCTTTGTCTTGAAGATGATGGGGCAGCTTTTCTACGAGCAGAGATAAGAAAATAATGTTGTCAATGCCAAGTACGATTTCCATTGCGGTTAATGTCAAAAGACTGGCTCCGAGTGCGGTATAGGATTCCATGGTACGCCCTTTATTCACTTTAAAAATTGGCTGGCATAAAAATAGGAAGTGTAGCAAATTGTCGACAAATGAAAAGCTCTCCTTTTTTTGGGGAACGGACTTTTAGAACTTTCGGCATAGAAAGAGGCACGTATGGATATGGAATCAGGCGGAAAATCATACCATCATCACGATTTGCGAAAGACACTGATTGAAAAAGGGCGTGAAGAACTTATAGCGACAGGTGTCCACGGATTAAGCCTTAGGCAAGTTGCCCGACGATCGGGCGTGAGTCATACGGCTCCTTATCGACATTTTAATGACAAATCAGAATTGTTGGTGGCGATTGCGAAAGACGGATTTGATCAACTTCGCGAAGTTATCAAAGAAGCCCGAATGGCAGGAGATGCAATTCAACAAATTAAGGCTGCAGGCAAAGCCTATGTAAAAATGTTTTTGATGCACCCTGAGACCATGCAGCTCATGTTTGGTGGTGTTTTAAATGGCGCAACCGGACTCGATGAATTAGAAAAAGCAGGACGAGATACATTTCAGCACTTGGAAGATCTGATGGCAGAGGGAGTCCAAATGGGATTTTTTCAGTCAGAGGTATCCACTAAAGAAATGGCTTTAATGGCTTGGTCAACAACCCATGGGCTCGCGATGTTGCGATCCGCAAATCAGTTGTCGCACACGTGGCATACAGAAGAGGAAGTTGTAGAGGCCGGTGAGATTGTCTCACGAGTTCTACTAAGCGGTATTTTGAAGCGAACATAAACCCTAATCCCCTTTGTCTCGCAGAGTAAAGGTGGAATGAATTCAACTTTCTGGAGAAAATATGCAGCCACTGTCCCATCATTGGGCCGACATTACCGCCGTGAAAGTCATTAAAAGTCGAGGCGACGAACGAGACTCCTATACAGTGGCTTCAGGGATTACGCCTTCAGGAATGGTGCACATTGGCAATTTTAGAGAGGTCTTGACCGTCGATTTGGTGGCGAGAGCCCTACGTAAGGTCGGAAAAAAAGTTAGATTTATTTACAGCTGGGACAACTTTGATACGTTTAGGAAGGTTCCTAAAAACGTCCCTGATCCAGAAGCTTTTGTAAAGTACCTGAGGGCTCCTATTGCCCGTATCCCTGATCCATGGGGAGAGGCGGACTCCTACTCAGCAGGGCGCATTGATATATTCGAAAATGAATTGAAAGCGGTTGGGATTCATCCTGAATTTATCTACCAAGAAAAAATGTATTCCGCGGGTACTTATGCTTCACAGATTAGGCAGGCTCTAGAGGGGATTGAAAAGATCAAAGCGGTCTTAAATTCCCATCGAGGAACACCACTTGGAGATGACTGGCTTCCTACGTCCATCTATTGTGAATCTTGCAACAAAGATGAAATGGTCTACGAAAAGTATTTAGGGGAGTGGAGTTATTCCTATAAATGCGCAAGCTGTGGACATGAAGCCGTTACGGATATTCGTGAATCTAAAAACTTAAAGCTAGCGTGGCGGGTCGATTGGCCCATGCGTTGGGCTTTTGAAAAAGTCGACTTTGAGCCAGGTGGTAAAGATCATTCCTCTCAGGGAGGCTCCTTTGATACAGCTAAAGACATTGTAAAAGTTGTTTGGGGCTCAGAGGCACCTACCTATTTGCAATATGACTTTGTGATGATCAAAGGCGGCGCTGGTAAGATGTCCTCTTCTTCCGGAGAGCTTTTCACATTAAGCCAAGTTCTCTCAGTTTATGACCCGATGATTGTGCGGTGGATCTTCGCAAATCAGCGCCCCAATACGGACTTTTCCTTGGCATTCGATGAAGATGTTATCAAGACCCACGAAGAGTTTGATAGGTCTGAAGCGCTTGCCTTCACGGAAGCGGTCGACAATGGCGGCAAGTGGCAGCTCAACCGACGTACCTATGAGCTTGCCTGTGTAGAAGATAAGATGCCAGAGCGGGCACCTTTTCGACCAGGATTTAGACAACTTTGCGATAGACTGCAAATTTCCGACCGAGATGTTGAGAAAACCATGAATCGCTACTATAGCGCTTTTATCAAGTCAGAAGCGGATCGAAATGCTTTTTTGACACGAGCAAACTGCGCCTGCCAGTGGCTTGCCTCCTACGCTCCAGAAAGCTTCGTGTACTCCCTTCACGCATCTCCGGTTGCCGTTTCCATGAATGACAAACAGTCCCAAGCAATTGATGCATTAAAACAATGGCTTGGAACTACCAACTTAGACAGCATGGAACTCAAGGCAATCAACGAAGACATTTATGAAAAAGTCATTCATGCCGTCGATGCCGATCCTAAAGAAGTATTTACTGCAGTTTACCAAAAGCTTATAGGCAGAGACCAAGGTCCAAGACTTCCTATGTTTTTAAAGGAAGTAGGCAAAGAACGAGTGTTGGCGTTACTTGCGGATTAGATTTAAGTTCTGAAGTCTTTGTGACATAGAATATCTTAGTCTTTAAGATTTGTGAAAACTGGTGCTGAAGCCTTGCGTTTCAAACTAAAGATGCATGGATAAGGCGACGGCGGTTTTTTCCGTAGAAAAAAGCGTATGCGCGAGTGAGGCCTATCTCGACAGCACGGAGATAGGCTTTTTACAAAGTTTGTCTTTTAGCGAATCTATAGCGACTTGAAAACGTGGAGTCTGCTAGGCGTGAAAACCTTGGTCGGAAACTAAGTACTGATACGCAAAATGGGGATGTTTTAGATACTAGGTAAAGACAGTGTGTTACGGAGGGTTCTTGAAGTGTCAGGAGATCCCTTAGAAATACATGTGCTAGTTCATAGTACAGCGCATTTTCGGGCCCTTTCATGGGATTTCTTGAGGTGGAATCTCCGAAGATGCAGATCGAAAATGTTTGTAAAATGGGCGGATTTGCGCTCAAAATTTCCGGAATCCCCAAATAAGATTCCCATAAAAGTTAAAAATATCTTAAAAAAATAGAACTGAAAAAGTCGAAACCATGGTTCTTGAGACCTCTTGGGTCTTCAGCTTTCCAAGAACAGTAATTTATCTCATGTTCTAAATGACAATCCATTTGCGGCCTAATCAACGGGTATACTTGTAACCCACTTTGACCTTAGCTGTTCTTTTTCGAAGTTGCTCATCGCATCGACGATGTTTTTTTCAGGTAGCTCATTTTTTTGAGCGCTTCGGTAAAGGTTGATGTAGATTTTGTCTTTGGTAATTCTAATGCCGACAGGGCTCACAAAAGCACCGTCCAGTTCGGCAAATAGATCAGGCCAGGTATGGGTTTGAAAAGAAGGTTTTGCGCCGGTCTTCGAGACGATGGTTTTCGCTTGGCTAGATACCAGCGCAGAATAAGTTCCACCAGCAATCGACTGTATGGATTTTTGAAGGGAATCTGGAACCAACATGTCTACATCGGAGTAACTGGTGTCCATTCCTTGCAGCACGGAATCTACAATGTTCTCTAAAGGGTTTCGCTTAGCAAGATTAGCTCTTCCCGTAGGTAAACTGCCTTTCAGGAGTATCTCCTCTCCATTTTTGCCTCTTGCTCGCAGAAATTTTTGGACGTATTTTGCAATGCTTAAGACATCGTCGCCAGTATAAACACCAAAATTAGACCCCTGAAGAGCTGCGTCGTGCTGCGCAGCAATAAAGCGATTTAAGGCGCTTCTGGCTTCTGCTTGGCTCTTTACATTTACAAAGAAATCCTCGGGTGGAAGAGTGAAACGGAGTATGAGGTCGAGGGCTCGTTTCGGAGCCATTCCGTTTCCAAAGGGGCTATGATGTTTATTCTTATAGGCAATGGGATACAAATTTCCTATCTCTTTCCATAAGGCACCTTTAGTTTTGGCGTCCAAACTCATCATAACGGGCACAAGATGATTTGAGAGGGATTGATCTTGGACTCCATCTTTGCCAATTTTTCTGACCATACTTACCCAGTCAGCTTCAGATCCCACAACTAAATTTAGAGCTGAACTTGCAGATCCCATCTTAGCTGGATTCTTTAAAATATAGAATTTTAGCTTCAAAAACTCTTGAGTGTTAGTTTTTGCGAGTAGCATTAACTTTGTAACAAAATCATTGGATGCTTTGACTTTACTGCCGAGAGAAAGCCACATTGGATCAAATTCTGCTAGTTTTCCAATGGTTCGAAGGGATTTTAATAAAGAATTTACACTCTGTTCCTCGGAGTTGGAGTCTTCGACGCTAGTCGACTTGCAGTTTGATAAGCTCAATAGAACAATTAAGACGCATATGGTTCTTAGTAATCTCACTATGTTAGCTCCCGTTATTGCAGTATTAAGATTTAGCTCGTAACTGGCAACGCTGTCCATTCATCAGGCATTTTTAAGTCATAAGTGTAACTGTTGTTTATATAGTCTCACAGCAGGACTCTCAGTCAAGTTAATTTGTTAGCCTCTTAACTGCCCGAAAGGTGTTCTATAGAGTCCGATGCACTCGAGAAAGTAAGCGTAGCCTCTATCGGATTGTCGGCAAGTACTCCAGCCATAGCCCGTCCCGAGCCAGCGAGGAACCAGACGGGTTTGGCTGGTGGTGAAAGCCGACTGCCGTGATCCGAGCAAAGCGAGGTGAGCGGCCTATTCGACTTCCGCCTGATT
>CAIMVM010000181.1 GCA_903844895.1 uncultured Pseudomonadota bacterium | reverse complement strand
GACGAACCCTGAGGAGCGCGATGATTGGCGCTCGTAGTGAAACCCCTCGTACAACTACTTTTTGTTTAACCAAATGATGCTGTCAGCAGTTTCATGAGTATCGCAATAAGCCGCTTCCGGGATATACTCATCAACTTTGACCCATGATACTTTGAGTTTTTCCCCTTTAAGTTCCTTCACTCGGAGACCAATCTTGTCGCAGTCGACTTTTGGCCCGCAAAAGAAACTTTTTTCCTTTCCTTTCACAATTATCGAGATATGAAAATAGTCTGCCACTTCAATTTTTTCAAACGTACCGATTGATTCCCCCTTCGCTAATACGCCCTTACACTTAATACTTTTGTTAACTTTCTGGGCAAGAACAGGCAGGGAAAAAGAAAACCAGAAAATAGCCAGACACCAAGATACATATCTCATAACAACCTCAGATAAGTCGAACTTATGACGAGCCCCTTTGTGCAATCACTAGCCAACGAAATCAAACCAACGCCTCACATCATCACCGCTTCGGCCAATTCCACCTCGGCTTTTCGCCTTTCCAAAAGCAAACACCAAAAACACCCGCAATGAGTCCAAGCAAGGCGAGCCAGAACTGCACGGAATTGGTGCCATAGGATTTCGATACCATTCCCGGAACGACAGTAAGAGGCACTACAAAAGCAGCCGTCACAGTCCAACCCTG
This sequence comes from uncultured Pseudomonadota bacterium, assembly GCA_903844895.1. Lineage (GTDB taxonomy): Bacteria > Bdellovibrionota_B > Oligoflexia > Oligoflexales > CAIMVM01 > CAIMVM01. The sequence goes on along the minus strand of CAIMVM010000181.1, from coordinate 2,903 downwards.
CCAAGTACAAGGAGTCCAACCCCAACCATACGTTTTGTTTTTAAACCAAATTTCTTTCGCCATATCCAACCCCAATGCAAAATTCGGACTAAGTAAATCATCTATCTAAAGAAGAGTGATTTCAATCCCCAGCAGAAAGAACCCACCCGTGGTGATAATTAAAGCATTCCAGTTCAAGGCACGCAAGGTGACTAACAGGAATCCCGTGGGAGCGAGAGCCGCCAAGGGGGCGCCCACGACGAGCCATGTTGATGGTTCGGTGAAGGGGAACGAGTTACCGCTACATGAGGAAACCGGCCTCGGCGAGGAACGATGAGCTGCCGAGTCTTAATCATTCCGCTCAAAAATCTTCAGCACCATCTCCCGATACCCCTCCAACGACGCCCTCTTCTTCAAACATCCGGCAGCACCATAGACCGCGGCGGAGTCTTCGAACTTGGCAATATTGGAATTGAGAACGACGGGGGTGGAGAGGTTTCGTTTCCGGCTTTGAAGTCAATTCAGAGATCTAAGTTACCAACCAAAACGACTTCTGGAAAGGCGCTTGCCAGAATAGGCAAGGCCTTTGTGCGTCCGGTATGGACAGTAACTAATCATGAATAAGTGATCTTGGCCTAGAAAGGAGGAACAAGTAGGCGAAGGCAAGGGTGTCCGAAGAAACATCGCATTCCATATCTACGATGAATCTGTCGCCAAATGGGTGTTTTCCGTTTGTGCACCATTTCTTCACGCCGCAGAGACACTTATTCTGAAATTGAAGGGGGAAGTTAAAGAATAAAATTCGGCATCTCCCCCCCCAAGATAGCGAACTTGTCGAAAGCATTTTTCGCAAAGAGATCCCTAATGCGCTCGGGATTCGTGTCTATATCTTTGGATCGCGAGTCGGAGCTAGATGTCAGAAGTATAGCGATGTAGATCTTCTCCTAGAGGGCGGCCACTGCCAGCCGAGACTTTGTCGACAATTTCTGAAAGACTTGAAGAGAGCATGCTTCCATATAAGGTTGATCTAGTAGATGCTAGAAAACAGGCGCCAGAATACGCCCAGTCCGTAAATAGAACAAAACAACTGTTTTTCAGCTTTTGAGAGCTTCTGAGTTAGTTGTCTATTTCATTTGTCAGAAATAGATAGTACCGAAGAAGATTGCGAGAAAACTACCAACAAAAATCTGCTGGATCAGATGCTGGAAAAGGTAGGTGGCGCTAAAGCCAAGAAACCAGAAAAAAAGCTGGACCCGCAAAAGGCAAGAGTAAGAAGAAATAGCATGGAATAAACCAAAGAGAGATTCGATAATCTCTCTTTTTCATAGAATTTTTGGCTAGTTCACGCATCGGTCAAATGTCGATGATTCATCGCCTGCACTGACCTGACTTGAGTTAATGCCTTCCGATTTGCGTCCCAGATTTACTTTGACAAAGGCATTTGCCGAAATTCCTGCTGGAAGGATGAGAGATTCACTTTTAATGACGATGCTAAGATTGTCAGAACCCTTAAATTTGATATTAGCTCCTTCCACGAGAGCTGTTTTAGAAGCGCCTGCAAAATCATGGAAGCTAAGGGATACAGTTCCTTGAGCTGATGAAAAACAAATGTATTCTCCTTTTGCCTCTAAGCTGGCTGCCCATAACCGGCCTTTGCCATCAAAGACCACAGAGTTCTTTAGAACGATCGGAAATTTTGAAATATCTATCGTGGAGTTTTCGTCTTTTAGCCGAGGTGTGAGCCGCATAATAATGATTTTATCTTTATGGAAGGGTGATTGCCAACTTACCGCTTGAAAATTTTTAACTTCTGACGAAACCTCGCCCATCGGGTTGAGAAGCTTAGACTCCTTTCCGCGGCCGTTAACTGCGGTGCCTTGATTGTACTTCACAATAACTGACCCATTCTTTTTAACAGTCCATTCATGGGAAAAAAAGACTTCAAATCCGTTTGCTGACTGACCACTCATGCTGCTAGTTTTGCATTCCTCATCGGACCTGTTGGGTTCACTCTTTTCTTTTTTGCTTTGAGGAACTTCTGATAGGCCTCGAACTTGGGATAGAAAGTTTGTAAGGGCTCCTTCCCTATCAAGAACAAGAATCTCTTCAAAGATCTCAAAGCGGCGACAAATTTCATCGGCAGCTATTTTTTTGTGTGTGCCAGAACTTTCCGGTTTGGCGAATGCGAAAGTTGCTATTCCCAAAATGGGAAGAGCAGCCCAGAGATGACTTTGGAATCTATTTGCAAGTAACTTTTTCATTTTTAACTCCCTAGTAGGTTTAAGTAAATCTTCTACTCAGACTTGGCAGAAAGATGCAGTTCGGTTGCATCAAATGCTAGATTTTCTTCATAAGTAGAATCTGAATTTGCAAAGTGGTGCAAAATACTCGACAACCCAAATCCTAAGCAGGCAGCTAAGGCGATCTCTAAAAAGCGCCTTCGAAAAATAGGGATTTTGACGATTTGAAAGGTGGTTTTTGAGGCAATGGGCCTAGAATTTAGGAGGTTAAGCCATTTGTCCTTAGAAGACTCTTCAGGCGATACCCCCTGAAAGGGAGAAAGCAAATCTCTCAGTTCCATGAGTTCTCTTTCTTGATGGTCAGGTGATGTTTTGTTTTTGTTGTCTTCGTCTTGCATTGATATTCTCCCAGTTGAGATGAGGCTTTTCTTTTTTGGAAAGGTAACAATTTAAAATTATCCAGATAAAATTGCCTTTAACTTGAATTTTGATCTGCGAATATGGCTTTTCACCGTATTCAAAGGTAAACCAACTATATTGGAAATATCAAGAAGGGAGGTGTCTCTATCGATGAGCAAGGATAGGATGTCTTGTTCGACGCTAGAGAGTTGAGTGAGAGCCTGTTTTAGCTTTTTAAAATCTTCATGTTTAAAAAAATGATCTTCTTGGGTTAGCTTTAGGGTG
>CAIMVM010000180.1 GCA_903844895.1 uncultured Pseudomonadota bacterium | reverse complement strand
TTACTGCGAATAAAATTACAAAGGACTAAATGATCCCCTCTATTAGTTTAATCAAGCTAAATGAGGGGATTGTTTTTAAAACAGGTGCTTAGCGTGGTGAAAATCATGGACTTAGCCTGCAAGATGCCTGATGACTAACAGTTTTAGATTCTGAGAGCAAGCTAGATTGTATATTATACTTACTGAATTTTGGTTCACACCGCTCCATAGCCTCCGCAGCAATTTCATAAATATCTAAAGGCGCTGAAGCCGATACATTTCTTCTATTAGCCAATGACTTCATGCTGGCCACTAAGGCAACCATTCGATTCGATACATCCAAAATTTTCCCATTAGCTCTAGTAATACGATCTACTGACATAGGATCTTGTTCCAGTGATGCTTGAATCTGCCTCTGATAGCCCATTAGAATCATCACCATATTGGACAAATCGTGTGCTACACCTGAATTCTGCTGGGCAATGGAAGCGAGGCCCATCATTTCCAGAGTGGATTGGGAATATTGATCAAGAACCCTGGCAACAAAAATATGGCGTCCCTGCACGTCATATGCCGTGCATCTAAACATTTTCGGATGAGAAGACCTTCGAGACAAACAGTCCATATGAACTTTGCTACTTAGAAGCTTAACAACGTCGGCCCCTGGAAACATCTCTTGCCAACTATAATTTCCAGCTGGAAAGTAAAGGGGCCAGTTTTTTGTTACGGAAATCACCTGGCCTGAGGCACTAACCTCAAAAGCTAGACACAAATTTTCAGCTAGCCCCACTTCTAAAACTTGAAGTTTTGAAATATCAAATTGTTTACTCAAATCAGCCTCTCTACATGTCTGGGTCTCTTGAATTAGCGGCTCAACCTATCGACTTGCTATCTACTACTTTCTATTTTTGCATCAGCCTGATTCCCATTTTACAGTACTATCCGTCCAGCGAACAAGGCGTGATCGGCGCCAACCTAGGAAGCAAGATCAACACTTTGCTGGCTAAATCGTTTACAAATGCATGATGAAATGCTTAGTTGATTTAACTGAGGGCGCCACCCCACAAACATAACTGCCCAATATTACAGAGCTTTGGTGCCGAGCTGGGGATGGCCCCGAATTTGCTGTAAAGCCGTGGTGGAGTAATCTCCGCACCCCTTTTGACTTTTAATGAGGCTTAAAATGACAATGAAAAAACTCACTTCAACGGCAGCAATAACTTACATTTGCCTCATCATCAGTGGTTGTGGGCAAACACCTTCGAAGAAGAAAAGCACTGCACCAGGCCCGATTGTCATGCAAAACCAAGGTGTGCCAGGACCTGTAACAAACCCTGTCTACAATCCACAATCAAACCCTACACAATATCAGCAGACCCTACCTGGGTCTCAATCTAATTGCCTGCCCAACACCGGAAAGGTGCCATGTACTCCAGCGGCGCCCTATCCAGGCTATGATGCTAAAGGCAGCGTGACATACCCACCCCACACATACCAGGGACCAAAAGAGTATATTCAAAACCCAGGTCAGAACTGCCCTCCAGGATACTACTGCAATATGGGCGGCGGACCACAAGGCGGAGTTATATCTGGAGGCCTAACAGCAAGTTTTTATTCGCAGCAAGATGTGATTTCATGCATGGGTCGCGCCATGGAGCGAGGAATTCCAGTAAACGGTGGCTGGCCCATATTTGACGGTGGCATTCAGGCAGGTATCATAGGAAACGTGGGCAACATGGGTTACAGCATTGACGGAGCATCTTCTACAAACTTTCCGTTTCCACATGTAGTTATGCTTAGGACGATCAATATTCTTAATGCAGGAACCGTATACTTAAATAATCCAAGAGCAGTATACTGTATCAAGCAAACGACTTTCGTATCAGCAATGACCTACTCTGCTTGCAATCCCCTGGGAGTAATCGTCTATAAAAATAATAGCTGGTTGGGGCTAAATGCTCTTTCCATACCAGGCTGTGGCGGTTTCTAAAAAAAAGTTGGCATAATTGGACTATCCTGCACGATAGTCCAAATTGTCTTTTGACCCTACAGAAGATAAACGAGTCCTTAAAAAACCCAAGTTTCTGCTGCGATTGTGCTCAATGGAATCAATTATCTTCATTAGAAAAACAATATCTGCAGAATCAAGAACCAGGGTTCTAGAAAGAGACTGCTGGACCCACTGAATTCGATCAAGCCACGTAACAACTAGGTCAACTTCCATATGATCATCACCCAGCACTCGAATGGTTTTACTCACTACTTCAGAAAGCTCAGCATCCTTTATCCATTCTATCTTTGCTAAAACAAAACATATTACATCCATAACTCGATATTGAAATATCTGAGAGGATCTAATCTCACTTCGCCCCAACCCAACATGAATGATATCTAATAAAGCACGTCCGCCCATTTCAGTCATGACTACTGAGGCAACCCCTGCTGCAAGAAGAGTCCAAGATTCCACAAATCTCTGATGATTTACATCTAAGGCGGCTTCCCTCAATGTTTGTAAAGATCTAAGGGAATTCTTCTGAAACTGAGCTAAATGGAGATGTTGGCTTGGATAACCGATCTCGAATACCACCTGCACGACGAGCTCTGAAATATCTTTCTTCGCTTTTACGTCAAAACTCTGTTTTTGATTAATATTCACCCAAACATCAACTAAGAGGTTAATAGCTAAGTCTTTTTCTTTAAAACCTCGCCAATCATAGCTAGTAATAGCGTTAATCATATGTCTAACTTCAATTTCCCCAGAAATCACTGGCAATCTTCTTTTGAGACTACCTACTAGCCGGAGACTCTCTTCCCTAGGCTCAAAGTCAAGTAAGAGTCTTCGCCTAAAATCCATATCATAAAGCCCCTGCAACCTAGGAGCCAGCTCACTAAATTTAATTGCATAGAGTACGTATTCATCATTTGAATTTACAAGCGTAACAGGAAAAATCTGAACAATTGACTTTAAGTGAGGCATCTCTTGCATGACTTTACTTCCAGCTTTCTCGCTTAGCCACAGCATACTTCCAATAGGGACTCCGCATCCCTTAGCACTCAAAATGGAAGCCTTTAAATGTTCTGGGAGTGTCAAATAATTGGAACAAAAGTGAGCTCCATTCCCCGTGGGGACCAAATGCTGATCTACCCAGTCAAAATCTATATAGAAAAGCCAGAGGGATTTGGTCTGTGCCTCTTCTATTTTTTCGCGATCTGTAGCATTAGCAAGTAGTGGATCAATTATCGGAAGAATGGACGTCAAACCCTGCATGCGTCGGTTCACTATGGAAGAAACATTAAGATATGAAATCGTAGAAATTAAAAGAATCTCTTGAGAGAGACAAATCGCTTGTTCTGGATCTAGGGCCCCATACATTCGAGATCCTGTGCTGGACTCATCCATAACCTTACCCTCTGAGATACCACCTAATAGCTTTCGAACCTCCTCCGTTCGAATTTGCATAAGCGTTGCTGGGCTGGCGTTGTCTATATCCCCAGTAGGATCGTGATCAAAGGTATAAATAAAAGTTTGGACAGCAAATGTATGAGCTTTCCCATCCGAACCTGTCTTCCTTAAAAACTTACGACTTCCTTCAGCTAAAATCTTTGCGCTCACCTCGTTTTGTTGCCCCAGAAATTTGAATTCAAACAGAAGAACCAGCAAGTGAACGATTGCAGGAAACCACACCAAACTATAATCAATACTATTTTGGAAATATAATGTATCAACTTTGTAGCCAGCAATGGCGTTTTGAAACGAACCCAAAAAGCTAAATAAAAATATAGGTGAAAGCAATTTAGAAGTCTCAAAAAAATTAACAACATGCCTATATCTTTGAATAAAAAAATCTGGCGCAACATAAGAACTTGTCGTGTAGCGAGGATGGAAAATCAAAAAAAGAACTATTATGAAAACGGACGAAAACAGCAAAAAATCTCGCAAGAAGTAAACCCCTAGGAGAGGTGCAAACTTGGCTGCCCATCCCTCACTATGAATTCCAAACCCAACCAATAGAAGAACTAATCCAGAAAAAGCCCCGATAGTTAAATTAGCTTCATGATCTTCAACCGCCAATGCCCGCTTTACACTGTCTAATGCGCCAAAATAAATTAAGAGAGACCCAGCCACGCCTAGAGGCAGAGCCAAGTCTTTGCTGTACGCATACAAAGACAAGGCTACTTGGGAAAATATAAATCCAATAATTATTTTTTTTGCATTTTTCGCCCTCGATGGAGGAATGACGAAATAGGAAACTAACAATAAAAACAGACACAGAATGGAAGCTGATTTTTCGACAATAGAAAGTACAACAGGAAATAGAAATCCTAGAATATAACCACCTAGAAGAACGATGAGATAAACGTCTCGAATCGTCTTTGCTCTATAGTAATATTTAAGTTTTTCTAAACTCATAGATTCCTATTTCACGCTATTCTTTGGAAACCAAGCACTAAAGGTAGTACCTTTTCCCACTTCACTAACAACAGACAATCGCCCCTCAAACTCCTGCATAATTCCATAGCAAATCGCTAAACCCAAGCCTGTCCCTTCCCCTGGTTCTTTCGTCGTAAAAAAAGGATCGAAAATATGATTCAACGTAGCCGCATCCATTCCCATACCGGTATCTTCTATATCAATAACAACATATGGAATAGAAGCCTCTATAGCTTCATATTGCCTGATTGTTAGCGTACCGCCTCTCTTCATGGCCTGAATCGCATTTTGTAAAAGATTCAAAAAAACCTGAATGGTCTTATTTGCAATTGCTGCAACCGTTACGTCTTGATTTTGCCAATTCTGCTTAAGCTCAACTTTCTTCGCCTGAGGGGCCACCATCGCAAACTTTAAGGCGCTAGAGACGACGTCAAAAATACGTACATTTTGAAGAACCTCTAGTTTTTCAGGCCGCTGGCGAGCAAAATCAAGCAGTCTTTCAACTATCTCCTTGCAACGCTGTGTAGCACTTTCGATCTCAATCACATCTTGATAGTGAGGGCTCGCTTTATCCATTTCTCGGAGTAGCATTTGCGAAAATATCAGAATTCCACCCAGAGGGTTATTGATTTCGTGGGCAATACCTCCCGCAAGTAAACCAATAGATGCCAATTTTTCACTTTGTAGAAGTTGACTCTGCATCCGCCTTGCATCAGTTCGATCGCGATAGAGCTGGACAACGCCTTCCAATTCACCGTTCAAATCAAAAACCGGCTGACTGACAGTTTCAAAGTAACGCTTGCCACCTATCTCATCAAGAGTTCCATGGATTGCCTGTCTCGTTTTTCCAGCCTCTTGCATCCGGCAACCATTACATGGCATCTTGCGACCAGCGAAGACCTCGTAGCACTTTTGGCCTAGAACATCTCCGAAGTTGGACTTATGATTCATTTTCGCCAACGCTAAGTTGGCTTTTAATATCACGTAGTCGTCTCTTACAATCATTAAAGGATCCACTAAGGCATCGATCATAGCCATCCACTGACGCTTTAGGCCTTCCACGAACTCTAATGACTTATCTACCTCTTTGCCCACGGCACCTCCTCAAATTGACAGCTCTCTTTCGGAAACTCAAATCTAAAGATCCAATATTTCACCAGGTAAAATCGACACTACTGTCTTTCTCAAGTAAAATAGCCTGAAGATGGGAAGAATTTATGCAATTTTCATTAAAGTTTAGTTTTTTCGTTTTCGCCGTGGCTTTACCACAATCCAACTTTGCGAGTTCATTGGACTCTGCCCAAGAATTTTCGAAACCCACCAAGGAGCGCTCTAGCATCGGGAAGAGCTCTATTACTCAAAATAGTGGGGAAAACACTGACCATAAGATTCCCCCTCAGGTAGAAAAGAAGCCAAACCCTTGAGCTTGGCAGATGCTCCTCCTGTAGCCGCCCCACCAGAAGATATTAAAAGCAACAAAGGGAAATCTGGCATTGGAGCTAACAATTCGAAGCCACTGCAATCAAGCGGCAATAGCACCATAACTTACAAAAGAAAAGCAACTCTATGCTCCTCACTTCCTAGCCCCAATAGCCCCCCCTGTCCAAAATATAGAGAATTTTCGGTTTTTGCGGGTTTATTCTTCGCAGACATTCCTGGATATGGAGCCTCTGGCTCGTACAGCTATAATTCCGAGCTAAATCTCGGCCTAGAAGTGACAATGAACTCGCTAAACCTAAGAGAGAATCACTACGAGGATGGACTACAATATCGAAATATTGCATTGAGATTCCTTCAGATTGGCGGTTTTTTTCGCAAGAAATTCTCATTTTCTGAAAATTTCTTCGTAAAATTTGCAACGTCCTATCGTTTTTTAGAGACCGGTATGAATGGCTTCAAAAGTATATCTGATATTGGCGAACTCGACTTCTCCCTAGCAACTAGGGCCCACTATCTTGTGTTGTCGAGTTCTATAGGAAATCGATACACTTTTCAAAATGGCATGATTCTAGGCTGCGAATGGCTGGGACTAGCCATGCCTGTTCTCCTTAAAAAAAGCAGATCTGGAGAATACAATGGATCACCAGACCCAGAGCTCGACTTAGCCACACAAAGACTCAATAAGGCATTCTTAAGGCCACATTTGCAGCTCATGTTCCTTTCACTAGGACGAAGTTTCTAAAGAAGATCTCACAATTAGACCGCACTTCCCCATGGAATGGGAGCAGACAGCCAGATCAGGCACAATTCCCCCCAAAAAAACTAGACGGCCATATTCCTTTGAAATCCGCAGATGACATATCCACCAAAATCTTCTCGAACCCACGAAAATGCCCTCTTATCTCTAAGAGGGCAACCAAGATCGAAATACTGTTAGACTTCCAACTTTTAATGGTGAAGATCAAAGCTTTCTATTTTTGTGATGTCCTTTAGTCGTTCAAATAAATTGTCCTGAATCTCCCGTTCTCCCGATTGATTCCAAACGAGAGCATGCATAAGAACTTGATCCATATGCTCAACGGGAACCCACTCAATTTCTTTCCGAATTGCGTCCGGAATGTCGCGAAGGTCTTTTTCATTATCTTTAGGAAATAGAATCTTTTTAATGCCTCCCCTGTGGGCTGCAAGTGCTTTTTCCTTAAGTCCCCCGATAGCTAAAACGCGTCCACGAAGTGTAATTTCACCGGTCATGGCGACGTCTTTATTCACGAGCCTACCAGTAAGGGCAGATGTAAGCGCGGTCGCCATAGTTATGCCAGCACTTGGGCCATCTTTAGGAATTGCACCTTCGGGAAGGTGGATATGAATATCATTTTTCTCATAAAAATTTGGATCCAAATCTAAAAATGCAGCGCGCGACCTAACATAACTCAAGGCAGCTTGAGAGCTTTCTTGCATAACATCACCGAGCTTGCCGGTTACTGTAACTTTACCTTTCCCTGCAAATACAGCTACTTCAGTAACAAGAAGTTCTCCGCCCACTTCCGTCCACGCTAGTCCTGTGCAAAGCCCAGCTTCATGAACTTCATTTTGAACACCAATTCTATATCGCCTAGGCCCGAGATAGTCCTCAATATTTGCTGCGGTAATGGTCTCGTTCACCGCAAACTTAGAGAAGTCAACATCCTCAGGAATATTGATTTCACCAGTATCTGAAACATTGATCTCGTTACCTGGCTGCTCTTTAAAGAATACTTTGAGGTGCTTTCTAGCAGCTTTGCGGTAAAGCTTACCTAACTCTCTTTCGAGGTTTCTTACACCTGACTCCCGAGTATAGTAGCGAAGGATCTCTCGAATAGCTTCATCTGTTACTTCGACATTTTGGCCTTCAAGTCCATTTTGTTTCTTTGTCTTTTGAAGTAAATATCGCTTGGATATCTCTAATTTCTCATCTTCCGTATACCCACTAAGGTTGATCACTTCCATGCGGTCAAGCAGTGGCCTAGGAATCCCCGACAAACTATTTGCTGTAGCCAAAAACAAAACCTTCGAAAGATCATAATCCAAGTCCAAATAATGATCGCTAAAAGTATGATTTTGTTCTGGATCTAAAACTTCAAGCAATGCTGCTGTCGGATCACCGCGATAATCGGCTGAAATCTTGTCAACCTCATCCAATAGGACCACAGGATTTGACGAACCAGCTTTTTTAAGTGACATAATGATTTTGCCGGGCATGGAACCAATATAGGTTTTTCTATGTCCTCTGATTTCAGCTTGGTCTTTTACTCCACCTAGTGCTATGCGGTTAAACTTTCTTCCCGTAGAATCCGCTATGGATTTAGCCAAGGACGTTTTCCCTACACCTGGAGGCCCTACAAGACAAAGAATCGGACCTTTTAGCTCCTTTGATAGTGAACGAATAGAAAGATATTCAAGAATTCGGTCCTTGATTTTGTCAAGCCCATAATGATCACGGTTTAGGATGGTTTCGGCATAGGAAATGTTCCTAATCTCCTTGGTGTATTCACCCCAAGGTAGTGATAAAACCGTTTCTAAATAATTCCTAACCACAGCAGACTCAGCAGACATCGGACTCATCTGCTTAAGTTTTTTCACTTCTTTAGTTAATTTTTCGCGAGCTTCGTCAGAAAGTTTTTTCTCTTTAATTTGCTCATCAAAATCTTGAATTTCATTTTTACCATCTTCTCGGTCACCGAGTTCTTTTTGAATCGCTGCCATCTGCTCATTGAGATAGTATTCTTTCTGATTCTTCTCCATCTGGCGCTTCACTCGTGCTCTTATCTTTTTTTCCACGCGCATAATTTCGATTTCAGACTGGATATATCCATAAATTTGTTCAAGGCGCTTGGAGGGACTAGCCTCTTCTAATAGAGCTTGTTTTTCCTGTAGCTTCAAGTTTGTAAGATGACCTACTAGCGTATCAGCTAGCTTCCCGTCTCCTTCGATTTGAGAAATCGACAAAAGCATCTCTGGTGGAATACGCTTATTAAGACGTACATAATTCTCAAATGCAGTTTTCACAGTACGCACAAGCGCTTCGTTATCATCGGAAGCATGTTGCTCTTTAAGCTCCTCGGCTTCCACAACAAAGAACTCTTCTGAGTCTATGTACTTAGCTATTTTAGCTCTCTTACGACCCTCAACTAACACCTTTACGGTACCGTCTGGAAGACGGAGTAGCTGAAGAATTGTGGAGATTGTTCCCACATCAAAGATGTCTTCTTCGGTGGGATCATTCGTTTTGGCCTTTCTTTGAGCCGCCAACATGATCTCTTTTGAAGTAGACATGGCATGCTCTAGCGCAGCAATAGATTTGTCGCGACCGACAAAAAGGGGCACCACTGCATTTGGAAATACTAAAATGTCTCGCAGCGGAAGAAGAGGGATTCGAAACACCTGACTTGAACTCGATTTATCGGACATTCCCATCCTCCTAGAGCCTCTCCCATTTCGCCCCGCCGGACAAATATGAGTTTTGAGGTAATGATTGGTATTTCTATTTTAACTAAAATAAAGAATGTGTGCGAGTTCCTCCGCACACATTCTTTTTGGTATTTTAGCAAATCGCCAGCTATTTCTTTTGACTTGCGGCCACTTCCGATCGTTGAGATCTTTCTTTTTTCTCTTCGTCAGAGAGGTAAACTTTGATGGGCTCCCCAGTCCCAACAACCGCCTCTTCAGTAATAACAACTTCTTTCAAATTCTCGTCACCGGGCATTTCATACATGATATCGAGCATGGCGTCTTCTAGGATAGCTCTTAGACCCCGAGCCCCTGTTTTGCGCTTAATCGCTTCCTTAACAACAGCACGAAGAGACCCCTCTGTAAACTTAAGTAGGACTTTCTCAAAATCGAACAGCTTTTGAAACTGCTTGGTAATTGCATTTTTAGGCTCGGTCAATATCTGGATAAGAGCTGCTTCATCTAACTGGGCAAGAGCCACAACAACCGGCACACGTCCCAAAAACTCAGGAATCAACCCATAGCGGATAAGATCTTCGGTTCTTGCCTTTAAGAAAAGGTCGGTAAGATTTCGCTCCGTTTTTGAAGTCACTTCAGAACCGAATCCCATACTTGAGGTTTCCATTCGCTGAGCGACAATATTTTCAAGTCCTGAAAAAGCGCCTCCGCAAATAAATAGAATATTCGTAGTATCCACTTGCAAAAACTCTTGCTGAGGATGCTTTCTTCCACCTCTTGGAGGAACATTAGCTATGGTACCTTCAATGATTTTAAGCAAAGCTTGCTGCACACCTTCGCCCGAAACATCGCGGGTAATGGAGGGATTCTCACTTTTACGTGCAATCTTATCGATTTCATCTACATAAGCAATACCTCTTTGAGCTTGCTCAACATCATAATCCGCATTTTGAAGAAGTGATAAAATGATATTTTCGACATCTTCGCCAACATAACCGGCCTCGGTAAGATTGGTAGCATCAGCAATTGTAAATGGAACATTTAGAATCTTGGCTAAAGTCTGAGCGAGAAGAGTCTTACCGCTTCCCGTTGGCCCCAACATCAAAATATTCGATTTTTGAAGCTCAATACTATCAGCCGTCTTATTAGCTTTAGTCTCAATGCGCTTATAGTGATTATGTACCGCTACAGAAAGAGTCTTTTTAGCCTTGTCCTGTCCAATGATGTAATCATCCAAAATTCTTTTGATCTCTTTAGGACTTGGTACTTTGCCTGATGGAGTTAGAAGTTCTTCTTTATCCACTTCCTCGGCAATAATATCATTGCAAAGAGATATGCATTCATCGCAAATGTAAACATTTGGACCAGCAATCAATTTTTTCACTTCTTTTTGGCTTTTTCCACAAAAACTACAATGTAAGCCAGCTTCTTTTCCTGCCATAAATCCTCCAAAGACTTCTAGTCCTTTTTATCTTTCATGCGTGCCGCTACGATCTCATCCACAATTCCATACGCTTTTGCTTCTTCAGCAGACATGAAGTAATCACGATCTATGTCTTCGGTTATTTTCTTTACGGACTGTCCAGTATGTCTGGCTAATATTTCAGTCATTTTACCTTTAATCTTAATAATTTCTTGAGCCTGAATGGATATATCCGTCGCCTGGCCTGTCGCTCCCCCAAGTGGCTGGTGAATCATGACGCGAGCATTTGGAAGGATATACCTAAATCCTTTGGGACCAGCTGCTAAAAGCCAAGCACCCATAGAAGCACACTGCCCTAAGCAATAGGTCCGAACTCGTGGCTTAATAACCTGCATACAGTCATAAATCGCCATGCCCGCTGTAATGGAGCCACCTGGAGAGTTAATATATAGGTGAATATCCTTATCTGGATCTTCTGACTCTAAAAACAAGAGCTGAGCCACAATAATATTTGCAACATCATCATTGACTGGAGTTCCAAGCATAATAATTCGGTCTCTTAAAAGACGAGAATAAATATCCCAAGAGCGCTCACCACGTGCTGTTTGTTCTACGACCACAGGAACTAGAGGCATAAGAATAACCTTTCCGTAAAATAGCTCAATAAACGACCCAACATAGGAACATTCAGGTTAAGCCAGAAGGAAGATCAAGTAAACTACCTTCCTCGCTTTGAGGTTCGGGTGCATCACAAATTACTTTAGGACGACCTTTTCATGGATATCTTATCTAGCGACAACCAAAGAGAATTTTCGTTTTTTCCCACACAATTTCCACAACCCCACCCCAGCTAGAGAGCATCACCAGCAATGGTTGTATGTCGTTTGGTGATTTATTGACCATATTTTGGTAGTAATTGAGCCAGGCAAAATCCGTCTCGCTATGAGAAATAACCTAGTTTCGGTTGTATAAAAATACGCCACGGGTACGTTTCAAAAAAACTCTTACCCTCAGAAAATCAGAAGGGTGAGATGGAAATCATTTAGGCAATAAGCGCCTACCCTTGAGTACGACACTTCAAATGCCGCCATCGTTCTCAAAGGAAGTGACTTCAAATTATGACGACATTCATAAAATCTATGAATGTCGCAGTCATTTAATCACAGGAATGTAAATATTTGTGTTCAGAGGTACGCACTAAGTAAAAAGTTCTACCAAATACTACTATTTGGTAGAACTTAACAAAGGCAAACTAAAAAACTCGACCTAAATCAAAAATTCTTATAACGGATCAAATATAAGTTATTTTCGCACTCGTTCTAAGTACTTCTAAAGCTTTTTCTAGCAATATGTTTTCCTGAATCCTAGAACCAAACTGCTTAACAACATCGGTGATGTATTTTTCAGCTTTAGGCCCTTCTTGACTTGGCCCAAGCGTACTCCGTACATGTGCTACAATTTCATCGGCTTCAACTTTCAGTTCTTCCAGTTTTGCTAGTTCCCATAGCAAAAGTGAATTTTGAACTCTCATCTTCGCCTGATCTCTAAAGCTCTTGCGAACATTTTCATCTTTAGCTAGTTCTTTTGCTCTGTTCTTATCTTCACCTACAGCTTCCGTAATCATAGAATCAACAACTTCATCAACCATAGCAGGCGGTACATCAAATGTATTCTTAGTTCTAAGGGCAGTCAAAAGAGCCTGATCAAGTTCTCGCTTATTTTGATTCTTGAGATTTACTTCTATAGACTCTCTGATCCTCTTCTCAAGATCTGCCAGCGAGTCAAAATTTAAATCTTTAGCAAATTCATCGTCTATAGAAGGATTTTCCATAACTGAAATGCCCGTAATTTGAAGCTCAAATTCAGCGGTTTTACCGGCTATCGAAGAATCTTCAAAATCTTGCGCAACAACGATAGAAACTTTTTTCAACTCGCCAACTTTTAAGCCTATAAGAGCGGCCTCAAGTTCAGGATGAATTTCATCCACGCCCAATTTTACAGCCATTTTTTCCGCCGCCATTGAATCGACGGTTTCCCCATCTACGCTCACTTTATGGGAGACTTGAACTAAATTCCCTTTCTCGGCCGCTACATTGGGATCTGTAACTTCACGAGCCTTTGCATTTCTACTTGCCAATAGTTCCAATTCCTTTTGAACTTGGCTTTCTTCAAATACTACCTTCTTTGCAGAAACTTCTAGTTCTTTACCGCCTGAAATTTTTATTTCGGGCAAAATATCCAAAATAGCGGAAAAAACAAACTCAGTATCTGGTACCGGCAAACTACTTACTTCAAGTACTGGCGGAGCTACAGGACGGATCGCAGCATTCGCAATCTCTTGAAATAAATTTTCTTTAACTAAACTATCAACAACATCATTCGCAATGGAATTACCATACATTTTCTTAATCATAGGAATCGGGGCTTTGCCAGGTCGAAATCCAGGTATTTTGGCTTGTTTTTGAATTCTAGAATAAACTGTATGAAATGCCTTGTTCACAGTTTCACCAGGAACAGAAACTTTAATGCGGCGCTGGACAGAGTTAATCTCTTCAATTACTGATTTCATTTGAAAATTCCTAACAGAAAATGGCTATTGAATATCTGATGCATAAAAATAGCAGAGTTTACCTTTAGACCAGAGGTCGGCATACTAATACCGAGGATGGATTTTAGTCAATTAAAGATCACTAGGACCATAAAAATGTGTTTAGGCGAATTTCTTGAGGGCGAGCCGTCTAATGACCTGATGGTACTCTAAGACCTTATTAATGCTGTCTTTATGGACTTTGAGGGCAGGTTTGCCGTCAGAACCCTTTACAAGCTGAATCGAATCGCCGAAGTCTTTAAAAACAGCCAAAGTTGCTGCCCATTGAGTAATGTCGTGCTTAGCGTCTATTCCGGCCTGGACTAGGTCCTTAAAACCCATCTGCAAGCTTTCATAGGGTGATTGTTTTAGATGGCTATCGATCGTGTGCAATATATTGATCGCATCGTCACTTAAGCAGGGAACCCCCGGGTGAGTCTCCACAAATTGAGCTAAATATTCGGCAAATCTCGCCAAGCTTCCCTTGCTTTGGGTCTGCAGCGTAATTCCTCGGCCCGTCTTGGTTGAAGTAATCAAATGAGATTCTTCTAGGGTAAGTAGTACCTCTTCAAATATCCCATAGTCGTCTGGCAGTATTTGACGAATCGCATCCATCGCCACAGCTTTTACTAAGCTAGACGACTTCCCTTCTTTTTCGCCATATACGCTCCAAATCAAATCCAAGACATGAAGAATTCTCAAAAGCCCCTGATAGGGCCTACTCGATTTTGCTTCGATTTTTTGGAGGCGATCATTTGTCGTTCTTAAACGGCCGGATAAGGTGGTCATCAAACCCACGAACCACTTGGGAATCTGTTTCATCAAATTTACAAAATCGTCGTTGGTAATATGAGAGACTTCTGACTCTTCTTTAGCTCGCACCGAAGCAGATCTAGGTTTTTGGTCAAAGAGGGCCATTTCTCCGATCATGCCACCTGCCCCGACGACGGCCAAATTGACTTCTTTAGTCCCCTGCGTGACAAAGACTTGCAATTCACCTTTTCGCACTAAGAACATGCCATTGGACTTCTCACCTTCTTTGAAAAGAATCTGTCCCGGTTTTAATGTATAGTTCTTACCTGACACTTGTCACTCCGATAGCTTCTTAAATACCATCGGAAGAAATCTTTACATAATTTAAGAAAAAACCGCCGCCCT
This sequence comes from uncultured Pseudomonadota bacterium, assembly GCA_903844895.1. Classification (GTDB taxonomy): domain Bacteria; phylum Bdellovibrionota_B; class Oligoflexia; order Oligoflexales; family CAIMVM01; genus CAIMVM01. The sequence continues at coordinate 30,285 of CAIMVM010000180.1, read as the reverse complement.
CTCAAACAGCAACTCTTAAATACCCAAGTCTGTAGGAGATTCTAAAGCATTTTTGATGTTTGACAAAAAGCGTGCCCCCCCCTGCCCGTCAATCACGCGGTGGTCAAATGTGATTCCCAGAGATGCAATGGAGCGAATCGCGATCTGATCATTTTCAACCACAACTGGCCGACGAATAATCCCGCCCACGGACATAATTGCCACTTGGGGTTGATTAATAATGGGAGTCGAAACCAAACACCCAAACATGCCGGGGTTTGTCACGGAAAAAGTTCCGCCTTTTACTTCGTCGGGCTTTAAGCTCTTGGATCTAGCTCTTATCGCAAGATCATTGAGCCTCCCAGCAATATCTGTCAAGGACAAATCTTGAGCTTTTTTAATGACTGGCACAATTAGGCCTTCATCTATAGCTACTGCGCATCCTAAATTAATATCGTCTTTCCAAAGAATATCGTAGCCATCGACAGAGCAATTAAAAATCATATCTTTTTTAATGGCCTGAATAGCTGCATGAAGAAAAAAAGGAGTAAATGTAAGTTTAAAACCATTACGTTCTGAAAAAATCTCATTTTTGTCGCGTCTGAGTTGTACAACTTTTTCTAAATCAATTTCAATCGTTGTAGTGACGTGAGCGCTCGTCCTTATGGACTGCACCATGTGATCTGCAATCAATTTTCTCATCTTCGTCATGGGTTCTCTGCGAACTCCGACACCTTCTAAAGTTTCCACGCCGTCAGATTCTCGGGTCTTAACACGAAATGGAGCCATATCCGCTTGAGCAACCGAGCTTTCTGGCGAGGAACCAGTGAGCTCTACCCTAGGAACACGAGAACCTCCTCCTGACAAAAACTGCTGTAAATCCTGCTTCGTAATTCTAGAAAATTGCCCCGTACCTTCCACAAATCGCAAATCGACCCCCATCTCACTTGCCATTCGGCGCACTAATGGAGACGATCTTACACTTCCCGCTAATTCCAGGGGAACTGTAGCCGTTTGGTATGCTGGTCTTGCCCCTAGGGTTGTCATTTGGGATCCAATCGACATCGCAGACTTGTTAGCTGCCCCTGATTTCTGACCAGGACCTGCTGACACATGAGATGGATTGGGGGTTGGACTCTTTGCTGGGGTTGCCCTTGCGGGAGCAGTCACCTTTTCATCTGGAGAAGCACCAATATGCGCAATAACCTGATCCACTAATACCACATCGCTTGCTTGGGCATAGAGTGCAATTACATAGCCACCCGCTATGGCGGGAATTTCCGTATCTACTTTATCCGTAGAGACTTCAAGTAAAGGTTCATCTTTTTCTACTTTGTCACCTGGTTTTTTTAACCACTTCACGAGAGTGGCTTCAAAAATACCTTCTCCCATCAAAGGTACTACTACTTCAATTGCCATTTTATCTCTCCTCGACTAATTCAAATTCATCCATGAATAGCATGGCCTAATGCAGCATGCGCAGCCTCCATGGAAGCTTCCGACAACGTGGGATGGGGATGAATAGCTCGGCCAATTTCATCAACGGTAGTTTCCAGGATTTTCCCTAAAACAAATTCACCAATCATCTCTGTTGCTTTGGATCCTACAATGTGTACACCTAAAAGCTCATGATAAATAGGGTCAAATAGAATCTTAACAAATCCTTCCGTTCCATCTTCAATCTTCGCTTTAGCCATTGGCATAAATGGAAACTTACCAACTTTATACTCGATCCCTTTTTCACGAAGCTCTTTTTCGGTCATACCGACGGAAGCAACTTCTGGATACGTATAAACGGCATTTGGGTTGGTTTGATAGTCGATTACCTTAGGATGATGCCCAGCCATAACCTCGGCAGCGTGAACAGCCTCAGCAGTCGCTGTATGAGCCAAAGCTGGCGTTGTTAGAATGTCCCCAATTGCAAATATATTTGACACTGCTGTGAGGTAATGAGCATCAGTTTTGATATAGCCGCGATCCGTACTAAGCCCAACCTTTTCTAGACCTAAATCATCGGTAACGGGAGCCCTTCCTACCGAAACCAAAACCCGGTCAAATCGACGATCCTCGGCACCTTTCAACTTTACTACGACTTGACCGTTGGAATCTTCAACACCTGTAATCGTGACCCCGGCCTCCACAGTCACATTCTGTTTTCTAAGGTTCTTAACGAGCTCTTTTGCGCATTCTTCATCAAGACTCGGCAGGACTTGTGGGGCTCCCTCTAGGACAGTCACTTGGGTACCAAAACGACCAAATAGACTTGCAAATTCCATCCCCACAATACCACCGCCAATGATACAAAGTGACTTAGGCACTTGGTCTATAAATAAGATAGAATCGGAGGTTAAAATAGTGGTTCCATTTGCCTTAGCAAAAGGCAACTCACGAACTTTTGACCCTGTTGCAAGCAAGATGAATTTGCAGTTCAAAACTTCTTTTTTGCCAGATTTATCGGTATAAGAAACTTGAGTCTTAGACTCAAGGCGTCCCGCCCCATAGAAAACGTCAATCTTATTTTTTTTCATTAAAAACTGAAGACCTTTTCTCTGGGTCTCTACAATCTTGTCTTTCCGTTCCATAATTCTCTGCCAATCATAGGTCGGATTTCCTATGTTAAAACCCAGCTCAGTGGCATGAGACAATTTCTCCCAAGTTTTAGCGGACTCTAATAATGACTTGGTGGGAATGCATCCCACATTAAGGCAAGTCCCCCCTAGATGCTGGCCTTCTCTCTTCTCGATTAGGGCAACTTTAAGACCTAACTGCGCAGCTCTGATAGCACCAGCATATCCACCAGGACCCGCACCGATGACAACCAAATCATACAAATCCTGACTCATGATAGTCTCCCTATTCAAAAAGGCACTTTAGCTTCTATTTTGCTTTTTAAAACACAAATCCCCATATTTAACGCAACTACCCGTAAGACTTGGGGAAGATAATCTAAAAAGCAAAAAGTTATACCATTTAGGGAAAGATTATCTAGCAAAAGTTGAGTATAATTCAAGGGTGGGGGCTAATTAGCCGATAATCATACTTGAACACGGCAGGATTGGAGGTCTACTATGGGAAACGTAATCAACTTTCCAGAGAGAAAAACGCTAAACGCTACAGTTATCAAGTTGAAAAGAGCCTCGGACGCCTTAGATCAGGTCATTATAAGTTCCCTGAATGACTCTGATATAGACCCTAAAGAGCTTGCCGGCCTACTAGCCCACAGGCTGGGGACACTCATGAAGCACATGGATAATAAACAGAAGCTTTTTGCCATCTGCCAAAAAGTGGCTAGAAAGCAAGCTGAACTCGATGAAACTGCCAGCTAACTAGTTTCCACGGAATCTGCCAGCTATTTCTGAAGCTTCCTAGACTGGAACCTTAAACAAATCGTCAACCTGCTAGGACAGTGGTCAAATGAAACCCGCTTTCCTAGATTGGAAACCTCAAAAAGTATGAGCTAGGTTTCATGGCAACCTAAATTTTCATTTCTAAAACCACACCTTACACCTCGAAACACGGCAGCTTCTTTTGGATCAAGTCTTTTTATGCACTTCGTTTCGAAAGGAACAGGCATCCTCTAATCTAGCTAAGGATTTTCTAGGCGAACATCTTTAAAATTGCTTTTTTTACAATACTCAAATGAATCATTTTAACCCTGTCTTTATGCGCGTAAAGCATCAGTGAGGGAGGCGCATCGCCAAAGTCACTTACCACAAGTTTTTGGACTTGATAATTAAGCCCAAGGGACTTAACAATCACCTCTGGCACGAAACAGATTTGGTTCGTTTTAGCAGCAATCTGTAGCGCAGCCAGATTTGTTTCCGTATAGGCTCCAAAAATCTTTGGAACGAGCTTCTTTTCTCCAATGGATAGACCATCTAAAACTCGTGACCCATCAATATGGCTATGCAAAATCAGCGGATACTTTTGAAGCTTAGCGACGGTGGCAACTGGGCCTAGCGGATGATTCAGGCGGGTGAAAAAAGCCCATTTAATTTCCCCAATTGCCTCTTGGCTCCATTCCTTAGAAAGATTCAACTCGCCAACCGACAAAATAATATCCAACACACCTAGACGGGACCACTCTTCTTTCTTTCGAGGAGAAGCATCTAAAAATCTAAAGCCAATTTGCGATTCGAGATTTGAAAAGGACTCTACAATCGAAAGAGCGAAACAAAAGTTCATGAAGGCACGACTACAAAACGAATACGTCGTTGCGTTTTCGTTTTCCTCCGAATTATTTTCCAACTGAAAATTTGAAAGCTTGAGTACGATAGTCTCCAAGCTCTTAGCTATTTGAAAGGCTGCCTCAGTCGGCTCATAACCGTGCGCTGAACGAAAGACTAACTTCTCCCCAGTTTTTTGTTCCATGTTTTTTACGATTTTTGACATGTTTTGCGGAGTCTCTCCAAACATTCTCGCCAAAGAACGCAGTGACGGCTGATTAGGTATCTCACAAAGCATCCGCAGCTCAGCAATTTTCAGATCTTTAAGCATGAAAAAACTCCCACTTACCCGATGAACAAGTATAGCCATAACAGCTATACGGATCGAGTAAATATTTGCTTTAAAGATAGATTGGCCTTACCAAATGGGGAATTTGACGAGAATGAGCCAGTCAATTTCACATAGTTTGAGCCACCGGCCGAGCGGACCGAAGGAATGCGGCATTATGATTCCACACTTGCTCAAAGTTTGACAAACCTGATCCTACATTTTGGCATATCTGGTAACACATTTGTTATAGGTTTTGTACACCCCATTTGGTTTAATAATGCTAGTTACAGAGGTGATGATCAAAATTCAAATCAACTAGTAGAAAAAAGGTAGAGAAAAGGTAGAGATTCTGTGTGGGAGCCCCTCATAGTGCCGGATCTCACCTAAGTTGCGCCACCTAATGTCACCAAAATCAGCTACTTTGCCGCGCGAAAGCCGATTTGACACCCCCTCGAGAGGCTATCTATTTACGCCTTTCGGAGCGAGTATGATAAGAACTAACGGCTTTCACAAATCCTACTCTGGGCAATCTCGCTTTACATGAGCGAACTATATAGCTGATTTTCTGGGGATAAATAATCCATGCTTTTTATGCATGGCTAATTGATTTTTAAACAATTTACCAATCTTGCGAGGATTCAAAAATTTCAATACAAGCCTCTTCGTGGAAGAAATCACGAACTTTTTGTAGGACGGTCCTACAAAAAAAATTAAGGAGTATTTTATGCTACAGAAAAAAAAGAATGATCAGGCTCGACACACAGTAAAAGACAAAGCAAAGCGTTTTTCTTGGTCTCAAGGCGCGCAATCAACTTGCTTCTATGACTCAGCCGCTTAATTAGCCGCTTGCTGAGCTACATATTTTAATAGCTCCATCAGGACAGGCCGTTAAGTAGCTCGATAGAAAGATTTAAATCTCAATAGGGCGAACGGGGCATTGAGCGATCAATGCTCCTTTTTTTAGATTTTTTCGCAAAAAATGAGGAAAATAATGCTTAAAACAGGACATGAAAAACTTGATAATCTAGATCTTTCTGCGGTCTGCGGTCGCTTCAAATCTACACATAAACACCTTAATTTAAGTAAAAGGGACGTCTCAGAAATCAGAGATCTATACAAAAGCTTCCTTTGGCTTAAAATAAGTTACCCCCATCTGAACCTAAGTCCTACTGAAATCATCGACAGTTTTTGGCATGAGCATATTTTGGATACACAAAAATATTTCGCCGACTGCAATGCGCTATTTGGTGGATACATGCATCACACACCCTCCACGAAAAAATCAGCTCACGAGCCATTCCATACTACAATCAATTTAGTCGCTAAACATTTTCCGGAGCTTATGTAATGCTTAACGGTAAATTGCAAGAAAAAACTCAAATGTTACTGGCTTCCATTGCGGCATTGAGTCTCGCGGCTCTAATTTCTCAATCGAGCGAAATCATAGATCAGTATTACACAGGGAAATTGGGTCATCTCTATTTAAATCTACATAATTGCGTGAGCACAATGTCTATGGCTTTTGCATCGATAGGAAATATTTTGGGATTTTCCATATTACTTCTATCAAGCAAAAATGAAGACAAGAGAAACATAAACGTATGGTCTGGAATATGCTTGACGGCTGGTCTTGCATTGCCAGCTATACTAGTCCAAATGATCTGCTCTCAATTTATTTTTCGATCTTTCGATGGCCTTCCGGGAAAAGACCAGTATGTGACATTATTTGTTGTAGCTAATGGTATGTCCATTTTTTTAGCTGCCAGCGCCAGTGTGCTCAACCTACTTAAGGACAGAAAAGGGATACTTCTCGTCGCAGCTGCTAGCGCCATCATTAACCTTTGCGGAAATGAATACGCTCTCAACTATGGTCAAAGTGATGGCCCGACCTTCACGATCATTGCCTGGGCTACCCTAGCATCAAAAATAGCCGCAGTGGTCATCTGCGTTTATAGAATAGTTCATTTATGTCCCCCAGTCGCGATCGACATACGGGGCTTTCTCCGGACAGGGCGCATGATCATCTTAGGTGAGTCTTTGTGGATCATAGCATTGAACGCCACGCCATTTGTAATAATGTATATCATGAATTTGTTCTATTCGGCCCAGGTAGCAAATGCTTCGGCCTTAGGTTATCGACTTGGGAGAATCTTTTTAACCCCGTGGGCTGCGGCAGCCTCTCTGACTGTCCAAGCTATAGGCCAAGCTGTGGGCACAAAAAAATCATGTTTAGAGGAAGCTGGCAAATTTGAGCATAACCTAACTGTGACTGTAACATCACTTTGCCTCATACTAGGTGGGATCGTAATTGCCAGTCTAGGTATGCCTGCAGATGGGACCACAGTTTTTTTTACACTTGCGCCGTTTGCTGCCCACCTCATTGGCATTCACAGTTTACGCGACACAGCGATTCTTAAAGTTGCGGAAAATTCTCACATCGGAGCAAGTACCGACATCTTGGGGACTCTTTGTGTCACCATTCCACTTCTTATATTGGGAAGCTATCTGCAAACACCCATACTGACCTTAGCTGTTGCCTACCTGGCACCATCGATGTGCAGAGTTCTTTATCTTAAATATAATGCTAAACTGGTCTTTTCAAGATGGAGCCCTTGATGATGCCGCCTAAAGCACCCTTCATTTAAATCGGCTGATAGGTCATCGATTTTTTAAAGCGCAGATCTCTGATCTAGACGCATAACATTTTGTAGAATTGCCATTCGGGGGAAAGCAGGTTTCATCTTTTTAAATACTTCTGACATTATATGGCTCGTCGAAAACTACCGATCAATTGAAATTTGGCGACACTCTTGGGCGGCAACATAGGCGGCAACATACGCGGCAACATACGCGGAAACATAAGCGGAAACATAAGCAGAAACATAAGCGGAAACATACGCGGAAACATGGGCAGCTCACCCTATGATTTTGGATTGTCTTGTAGGCATCTCTTCAGTGGACTTTAATGTCAACATTCTACAATTATAGTGTAATCTCTTTAGGTAGGAAGTAGATCCACTCTCTTTATAAATCCTAAACAAGACGAGCAAAGAATGCTTCATAGTCATTAGCCATTATACCAACAGCCGGATAGTTCTTTTCAAAACCACGCTTGTAAAAAACCGGGAAAAAGAATTTTGACTTGAAAATTTCATTGTATTTCTTAAGCACCTGGGTTGGTTCCGATTTTCCAGATTTGCACTCCAAAAGAATCCTAGGTGATTGATCGCGGGTGACTGTAAAATCAATCTCTTCTTTTTCTTTGTTGCGGAAATAGCGCAACGAAAACTAACCCATAGCTAAGTTGGTCCAGTATTGACACAATTTCAAAAGATGACATGCGCATAAGGTTTCCAGTTTGGCCCCAAGACTTTCAACCATGGAAAATTCGTAGAGATAAAGCTTGGGTTCGGCCGTGAGGCTGCGCTTTAATTTGCCTGAAAAAGGGCGGATAGTGAAACAAATGTACGGAGCCTCCAATACCAGCATCCAATCACGAACAGTCCCATAGGCACCTCCAACGCCTTCTCGCAGACTATTGACAGAAAGCTGCGACCCAACTTTCCCTAGGAGCAAATCCACCAGAATGTGCAATGCATTCAGATCGCCCACATTCCGCAAGTCACAAACATCTTCGTTCAGGAGCCTTTCTATCCGTAACCGGCTCCAACGTTTGGCATGTCCTTCGCTACCGCGCTGCAGTGGTCCGGGAAAACCAGTGAGTGGCACACTATCATCTAAAGGAAATGTCAAATAAGAGCCCGTCCTAAGGTTGATTTACCCGACTGCCTAGGACCGGAAATGAAGGCCTTTTTCCATGCCATAAGGCGTCAACATGAACCGCATCATTTCCATATCGTTGGATTTTTTATGATTCATGGGGATGTGCTTTCATGAGTAAACTGATAAGAGGCTCAATTGCAAGTAATGTACTGTCGAGAGCCTTAATGAAAGCCTTTGGGATGAGCCATGAGGCCCGTTAAAGCCCAAAATTCTAACTTATGAGCCGTGGAACCTCTACATTAGGCAGGAGTCTAAAACCTCGAGTTCTTATTCATGAAATTTTGAAACTAGGTAGTTCTCAAATTCGAATTTACTTCGGAGGAGATAGGTTTTGTTGCGGGTCATTTAGCTTCATGATTTCGGATCTTAGGGAGTCGATCCCGCCACCTTTAAGAGAGGAAACCGCAAAGATACCATCATTAGCCACACCCTGCTCCTGAATCTGGGTTAACAGGGATGCTTTTCTTTTTTCGAATTCTTTTACGCCTAACTTGTCGACTTTAGTCAAAACAATCATCACGGGAGCAAATTTTCCCAATTGATCCATAAAGTCAAACTCATAGTCTTCGGTCTCACGTCTAATATCCAAAAGGTACAAAAAGAGCTTAACATTTGGTCGCTCGCAGTAAGCGTCCATTAAAGAATGCCAATGATTGCGAATTTCGGTCGGGGCCTCATGAAAGCCATAGCCTGGTAAGTCGGCAAAGATAATTTTTTGGTTCAAAAGAAAAAAGTTTACCATTTGAGTCCGACCAGGGGTCGAGCTAGTGCGGGCCAGACTCTTGCGCTGCATAAGGGAATTCAACAGTGAAGACTTACCCACATTCGACCTGCCGATAAAAGCGACTTCCGGCAGCTCATAGGCTGGTAACTGATCCATTTTGGCCGCACTGGTTATATATTTAGCATCCATAGCTTAACAAAGCCTTTTCTAATAAATGTGCCTCTAGAATAAAGAGAGGCTTCAAACTTACTTAACTGCCGAGACTTACTATCAAGAAGTGGACTGACGTAGCAAGACCTTGCTCTTTAAATTTTGTAACCAGCTAATTATTTAGCGCTTTAGGCGGACCCGAACCATTCACTTTACCTCTCCATCAGATGGATTTTGATGTTTCTTGTAGGGAAATCTTAAACATCTCACGCGGGAATTGCCTAAAGTTCGCCTAAAAAAGACTTAAACCTCCCGTCTCTCCTCGTTTAGAAATCCTCTTGATCTTAACCTGCAATGCTAAAGAACTTTGTCCTGCCGGTGCTCCAAAGAGGATTCTGGGGCTCTTTTGGTATTTTTAGCGACTGAACTAGAAATAGACACATTTAGGGATTGCCGCAGCCCTAGCCTCTTCCCACAGCTGAGAAGCTTTAGAGCTTAAACATGACTTCATCCTATGATAAAAGAACGCATCCTTCGGTAATGGGAGTGGCGATGACAAGAATTGAGATTTTAAGTGACGAAGTCGCATCTAAAATCGCTGCCGGCGAAGTTGTGGAAAGGCCAGCAAGCGTTTTAAAAGAGCTGATTGAGAACAGCATTGACGCTGGCGCAACCCGCATTGATGTGGAATGGGACGCCGGTGGTATGACTCGTCTTTCTGTGAGAGATGACGGCGCAGGCATAGATAGACTGGATATGCCTAAAACTATAATTAGACATGCCACATCCAAAATCAAAACGGCTGATGATCTTTTTACTATAAAAACTATGGGGTTTAGAGGCGAAGCTCTGGCAAGTATTGCCAGTGTTTCCAAGTTTACGATCCTAACTCAGCCACCAAATAGCGAAGGCTCGAAACTACAGATTCTTTCCGATTATGAACTTCTTTCCCCTAAAATTTCGCCGTGGTCTGGCCCCAATGGCACGACGGTCATTATGGAAGACCTCTTCTATAATGTACCTGCGCGGCTTAATTTTTTAAGAAAATCGACCTCAGAATCAGCGGCTTGCCTAGAACTCATTCAAAATATTGCACTTTGTAATCCGGGTATTTCCTTTAGTGCCATGAGCAACGGAAAATATGTGCTCCAGGCAGAAAAAGTTGCCCTTTCAGATACAGAATCAACCCTCAGAGCCCGTGCCAAACAAATAATCGAAGATGTCGATCAATTGTTGTTTATAAAAGATGAAACATCCTTTGGTCAGGTGACAGGTCTCATTAGCCCACCTGGACTTGATCGCTCCACGGCGCGAAACATCTATACCTTTGTAAACCACAGACTGGTTAAAGATAAAATATTACGTTTTGCACTTCAGCGCGGCTACCACGGACACCTTTTAAAAGGCCGCCATCCCGTTGCGGTGATTCAAGTGCTAATGGACCCTTCTCTGGTGGACGTCAATGCCCACCCCGCAAAAACTGAAATTCGCTTTCAGTACCCTGAAGACGTGCAATCCCTGATTTCCATTGCGATTAGAACAGCCATTCGCAACGCCAATTGGGCAGCACCCCAATACGGGGATTCAAGTTCATCTTCCACTGCCGCTGTAACATCTGTTGGGACAGACTTAGAAGCCCCTGAAGAGTTCAGGGCTAATTCCTTTAAAGCCCCTATAGCCCCGACGAGCCGTTTCACAGCAGATTCCCTCGGAAATGACACTCTATCTTCTACATCCAGTGACGCCTCAAGTTCAAATTCCCCGCAGGCATTTAGCAAAGACTTTGATATTGCCACGACTTCGCAGGCAACTCCCTGGCGGAAAACCACCGAGACTAAAGTCTCACTTAAGTCCTATGATGGCTCATCTTACGGAAGCCAAAGAGTTTCTCAAAGCTATGAAGACCGAAGGGACACCTCCAGCAGCCCGTTATGGGCAGCCCCCTCACCCAAAGCAACCACCTGGAAGCCTGGGCGCGAACTTTTTGAAGCTGACAAGAAAGTGGGCGCTATCCCGTGGGGAGACCTCACCTATATCGGAACATTCGCGAAATGTTACCTCATTTTTGAATATCAAAAAAAGCTACTACTGGCCGATCAGCACGCATTTCATGAAAGAATCCTCTTTGAAAAACTCAGCCATGACCCAAAACTTTTAAAAACAGTTCAACCCTTGATTATTCCGGAAGTCTACACGCTTTCTCCCGAAGAAGCAGCGAGCTTAGAACACAATCTCAGTAAGTTGAAAAACATAGGATTTGACTTAAAAATTTGGACGAATGGAACGGTGGAAATAAATGCTCTTCCCTCGATCCTTGTGAACTCTAATAAAGAAGCCTTGTTAGCCGAACTTTCTGAAAAATCCTGGGCCCATCATGACTCCATGTCTTCAGATATAAGCTCCGAAGTCCTAGAAACTATCGCCTGCCATACCGCAGTTAGGTCGGGTGAAGACCTTACTGAAAATGGAATTCGAGATCTCTTAAGCCAGGCGTCTCAAGTAGATTTTTACCACAACTGTCCGCACGGAAGGCGCGTATTTAGATGGTTTGATGAAAAAGATGTTGGCTCCTGGTTCGACCGATAATCGAATCAAAGCGCCATGATTTTGAATGGCTTATATGCACTTAGCTTGATAGGCAAACTCCATTTAGTTTTCCTTGATTCTATCGGGATCTAATTTTATATAAATTTCCTGTTATGATGCTCTTCAGATAGACTATAGTGAAGTCAAGGCCCTACGTAGAGATTAAGAAACGAGACCAAGCATGAATGAATCTATAAACGAGGTGACGGTCGAGTCAAAAGTTGACTCTCTCATTCAACTTTGGGCTTCTCTGCCATCAGCACTTAGACTAGACGAGTTTGAGAAATTGGAGCGGGAGGATGCTGAGGAACTTTTTACTTCTTTAAACTCTGGCGATCAATTTGAACTTGTGGAAGATAAACCCGTTCAAATTTTGCGTGATCTCGTTAAAAAGCTGGACCCAGACGATGCTGTAGATTTACTTCAGCATTTTGAAGCAGAGCGTCGTTCAGAAATCTTGGGCTCCCTAGACGCAGTTACCTGCAAAGAATTAACCGCATTATTGGCATATCAAGAGGATGAGGCCGGCGGATTGATGAGCCCAAGATTTATACGCCTACGGCCAGATGTCTCGGTCGACGTTGCTATTCGTTACCTACGTGCCCAATCAAAACGCCCTATTGAAACCATTCACTACTTGTATGTTCTTGATATTCATCAAAAGCTTTTAGGGGTTCTTTCGTTTCGCGATCTTATCATGGCACCGAATAATGCCATCATTAACAATATTATGGAAAGCGACGTAATCAGCGTGCCCATTGACATGGATCAAGAAGAAATTTCTCGTCTTTTTAGCCAGACGGGTCTAGCCGCCATACCAGTTCTAGATCATCAAGGCCTTATGCAGGGAATCATCACCCTTGACGATGTTTTAGACGTAGTGACGGAAGATGCCACTGAAGACATGCAGAAAATGGGTGGTATGGAATCTCTGGAGTCAGGATATTTGCAGGTACCACTCTTTAATCTCATTAAAAAAAGAGCTTTTTGGCTAAGTATCTTATTCATCGGAGAAATGTTTACTGCCTCCGCAATGCGGATTTTTGAAAATGAGCTTGAAAAAGCCGTTGTTCTTGCCATGTTTATTCCTTTGATCATCAGTTCGGGAGGCAACTCTGGCTCTCAAGCTACATCTCTCATCATGCGGGCATTGGCCTTAGGGGACCTAAGGCTCAACAATTGGATACGAGTCTTTTTAAGAGAGATACTCTGTGGACTCGCCCTAGGCGCCATACTTGCAACCTTAGTTTGGCTGAGAATCAGTTTCTACCCGAATGCAGAAAAAGTTTACGGCCAAGAATACCATCTCCTCGCAATTGCCGTATCGGCTGCAGTTACGGGTGTGGTTCTTTGGGGTAATCTCTTAGGGGCCATGCTTCCTTTTCTATTAAAGTCAATCAAACTCGATCCTGCTACTGCTTCCGCACCCCTAGTCGCAACGCTTGTAGACGTTACAGGACTGATACTTTATTTCAGTGTGGCTAAAATGGTATTAGGACTTTAAATGACACCTTTTCTAGTTATTGGTGGGCCAACAGCAAGTGGCAAAAGCGCCTTAGCCATCAAACTTGCACAAGACTTCGATGGGGAGATTATTAATGCCGACTCCGTTGCTATGTACCGAAGATTTGATATTGGCACAGCAAAACCAAGTCTGGTTGACAGAAAATTAGTTGCTCATCATCTTATCGATATTTTAGACGCAGAGGAAGAACTCGATGCCTCGCGCTATGGCGATTTAGCCTTAGCTAAGATTACAGAACTGCAATCCATGGGAAAACTTCCCATTGTAGTCGGCGGTTCGGGCCTCTATTTGCGAGCATTGATGAGGCAAAAATTCCATGACTTACCTCATTCGCCGACTTTAAGATCAGAACTATCAGCTCTTAGTAACGACGAACTTTTCAAACGACTCCAAATTGTCGATCCGGAGCGCGCACTCAAAATTCATCAAAATGATCATTTTCGACTCGCGCGAGCCCTAGAGATTTTTACCCTTACTGGAAAAACCATGGCAGAGCTAACTGAGGCACCCTCCAAAGAAAGCCAACAAGACGCCATCATCATTACCATCGACCCCGATCGCAAAATTCTTCACCAAAGAATCGCATCACGCACTGAAAAAATGTTAGAGGAAGGACTCGTAGAAGAAGTTAAGCAAATCCTTGCCAGCGGAGTGCCCCCTACAGCAAAACCTTTCTCAACCATAGGATACAAGCAAGTGTTGGCTTTTCTTCAAGGCCATCTTGAAGCAGGGCAGCTTCATGAGCAAATTCTATTTGCAACGCGTCAATTGGCCAAAAGGCAATGCACTTGGTTTCATAAGATTTCCAGCGATATTAGACTTCAAAATGAAAATTTATCTTCTGAAAACCTCATTACTCTTAGTAAAAAGCTACTAAGAAAATAAGGCTGCTTAAAAATAAGGCTATTTAGAAAATAAGCCTACTTGCCACCTATAATAAAAATTAACGCTATAGCAATCACGATTCGATAGTAACCAAATGGCGCAAGTCCATGTTTATTAAGCCACGACACAAACACACGAACGGCAAGAAACGCACTAGCTGCCGCGACTATCAATCCACATGCCATGGCCGTAGAGCTCACATGAGCCAACAAGATATGGCCCTCTTTGAAACTTTTAAACAGGGTAGCTGCAAGTAAAGTCGGCAGTCCGAGTAAAAAAGAAAACTCGGCGCTTGCTATCGGATTAAGTCCTAGCAACATCCCACCCATAATGGTCATCATCGATCGACTGGTACCTGGCCACATAGCAATGCTTTGAAACAATCCTATCGCAATCGCCATTGCTATCGTCATCTCACCGATATTTTTTCCGTATTTTCGAGCATTTTTAGCCCTATCGGAGCGGTCAAACCAAATCATCAATATGCCCCCAACAGCCAACGCGCCAATAACGGGGCCGGGATGCTGAAGATGTTCTTTTATGACCTTATTGAACAGTAGACCCAAAACCGCTGTTGGGACAAAGGCGGCAACAATATTTATAAAAAGTCTTAGCCCTTCTTTAGACTTGCCTAGAAGTCCAAGTATCATCAGTTTCAATTTCCCAAAGTAGAGCAATAGAACAGCAAGAATAGCCCCCCCCTGAATGACTATCTCAAACGCTTCTACAGCTTCTATTTCACCCTTAGATAGGCCCTCGGCCCTAACGCCAATCAACTCACTCGCAATCACCAAATGCCCCGTTGAGGACACGGGCAAATATTCTGTAAGTCCTTCGACTAACCCCAAGATAACTGCTTGAAAGGGAGTAATCACACTTTTAAACTCATCAGTCGATTGTCCGATGTTGGCAGTATCGGCCACGTTAAACGGCGCGGACTCACTACTTGACAAAGGAGTCACAGCAGCAGCCTCCTCATTTTGATTGGCGTTCCCCCCTTGAGAAGCAGTCTCCAATCCTACATTATCATCGGCCTTAGCAATGGAGGAACTCATAGATATTATAAAAACTGTCACCATTAGCATAGAAACTAGCCGCATCATTAAAAGCTCCAACAATTTACAGCAGTTTAACTTAAAATATCGCAAATACAAACGAAGTTTATTTGCCCCCAGATCGACCCAATGGGGCGCGCGAGGCACTTTTCTATCAACAAAAATGGTAAGCATTCTACAAAATGACAGCTTTAAAGAGCCCCTCTACTATGATAAAGCCAAGTGCTTTCATCAACCCAACATTGCATCCCCCAAAAACCAAACCTAAATAAATCCATGAGCGGATTGAGATCTCAATTGCGAGTGTCCCAGAACTAACTATTTATGCCTTGACTCATAACTTTACTGAAGACCCTAAAAAAAACCCTAGCATTTTGATGGCCAAATTAAGAAAAAAAACCAAGACTTACTTCCAAAAGAACCCTAGCGCATTTAGCGGTACTATCGCTTAGTTAAACTTTATACGCTAGAATCCTTGAAGGTAGCCACCCTGTTCAAAAAGTGCCAGCGCTCAAAAAGCACCACAGTATAAATAGATACTTTCTAATTCAGCTCATTGAATCATAAAAAACGCTCATCTAGATGAATATCAAATTTATAACCAAGATTTCCATTTTATGAAAATGAGATCTCAGATCGTTAAAATCTACGTAAACCTCAGCGAGGCTTACTAGAGTTCCCGACAGATTTTCCTATAAAAGTCGCTTTTTTACTTGCGATGTCATAAAGAACTAGTGATTTACGTACGAGGGAAGTCCCGTCAATTTCTTCAGCCACAATGCGAGTTCCATCATGATTCATTGAAACCTGTCCTACCACTCCATCTTTGAAAGAAATACGACCTAATTCCTTCCCCGTCTCGTAGTCCAAAATGAGAACGCTAGGCCATCTAGATTTAAAAAAGCTCGAAACAGGATATCCTACGATGACTCTTTTTTGAAAGTTCACCAAAAAATTGGACTGAGAAGGTAAAAAACCAACGGGAAAGGACGCCTTAAACACTTGATCGCGATTCCCAGAACCCCAACTTTTAAACTCATTGACTTCAAAAGCAAGACCCTTCTTTTCTAACACCAGAGTACCTACATTTCCGAGTCTTTCAAATAAAACCTTTTCGTTTTCTCGCAATTTTATCTGCCCGACTTCATTGGCATTCATATCGTAATTAGTAAGTGTCGGTGCGCTTTTTTGATCCTTAGGATCACGATCTTTCAAGGTGATAAAGGGCCGCTTAATCTTTCCTTGTCCAATGAAAACAATTCGCTGATTTTGCTGCACTGGAAAACTCAATCGCCTTTTCAAAAAAGGATTGTAAGACATCTCAAATAAACTTTTGGCAGCAAGATCATAAAAATTCCATATATAATTCAAATCTATGAGAGAAGAAACTTTACCTTGTTCCTTTTTAATTTCTGTCTTATCTGAAACTAAATCCCGCTTAATGGGAATCGATATCATGGTAGCTGGACCTGAATAACAATTATCTTGGTTACTATCAAAAGTTACAAAGCTAACACCTTCACCTTGAGCTCTGCTTTCGTAGGAAACAATATCAACAAGCGGAAGATTGAAGGCGAGTAAGTCTTTTTGCTTAAAGGTTCTTAAATCAATTTCCTCAAAAACTTGCCGAAAAACATTACCCTTAGATTCTAATGTGTAAAGTTGATAATAGAATTTGCCATCTTCAGTAATAAACCCTTTAGAACCTAGAGCACTTCCAAATAAAGAATGACAGGAACCAGGCCTAATTTGCGTGCCAGAAGCTACACCCCCAGTAGCCGTGCTAGCCGCCGGAGCCTCGCCTTTTGGACCAGTGGACGCTGGGACGGGAAGCTTTGCTCTTGGAAGAGATCCAGAGCCCCCAAAGGCCGTATAACTTGCGACCAACACCCCCAAAAAGAAAGGGATTAGAAATGCTTTCATCTTTGCCTCACCAGTTTGAAGACTCTCGTCTATTATACATTTTCAGCATAGAACTTGCATAGACGTCGCTAAGACCCTAGGCTATGTATCAGACGTAGTCCTAAGAGGCTGATATTATTAGAATGAGGTTTCCTTTGCAGGACAAATTATGGAACCCCGGTAGTCAATTGTTACCATGGAAGCCCTTTTCCAATGGAAAGCAGTACGGGCTACTGCATTTGCCTACATCGACAATAATTCAAGTGGAAAAGTCTATTTTTGAGTCGTTTGAGCCCATGGAGCCCTCAGGAGTTCCCAGAACGATCCCGCTAGAAGTCGCATCATTTTTACAAAGAGCCCATGAGGCCCTAGGCCCAGGGACTCCCTTAACCAAAGAGCCCATTAACATCGTATCGATCGCTTTAAATGTTGAAGAAAGCTGCAACCTTCGTTGCACCTACTGCTATGCAGGTGATGGCAATTATGGACATGATTCCACTATGCATTCTGATCTTGCCATAAAAGCCGTTGAAAGTCTTTCGAAAGGAAAGAAGCGTTTTCATATTGCCTTTTTTGGTGGCGAGCCTTTATTAAATTTTCCCCTTATAAAAGAGGTAGTAGCTTGGTGTGAGCAAAACAAAGAAACTTCTTACACCTTTGGTATGACCACCAATGCAACACTGTTAAACTCTACCCAACTAAAATTCCTCAAAGACCACGCCATCTCAATCAAAATCTCCTATGATGGCGACAAAGCACAAGCGAAACAGCGGCTTTTAATGGACAAAAAGCAAAATGCTGCCGCGCTTGTTAAAAAGAAAATGATAAAATTTAAAGACGAGTTAGAAGAACTCAATATGAGTATTCGCGCAACGATTAGCAAGAATGCTGTTCATGATTTTGCGGATTCGATTGAAGGAATTCTTTCGGATTTTTCAGCAAAACTCTCTTACTCTAAAGTTGCGAGTTCGGATATAAGTCAATCCATTGACGAACAAGATGTAGAGCTCTTAGGAGACGCCTTGTCAAAGACGGTTCACAGCCTCATAGAAAAAAAAGACTTTAAGAAACTACTTCGAATTACAAATATAGCTGCGAGCCTGCGGATTATACACCGCGGGTATGTAAATCGCATGACCTGCGGAGCCGGTATTGGATATATGTCTGTATCAACCAAAGGTGAATATTTCCTTTGCCATCGATTTACAGAATCAGCAGAGGAAAAGATTGGCGATGTAAGATCGGGTCTCGATTTGAAAAAACTGGAACAATTTCAAGACTACCGTTCAGGCAATCACGCTCCTTGCAATACCTGCTGGATGCAAAAATATTGTAGGGGCGGCTGTTTTCAAGAGAACAAACTAAAGCATGGATCATGGTTTGAGCCGAGCGTGATATTTTGTAGACTGCAAGAGATTGAACTTAGTCTTGCCTTAGAGGCCTATTTAGCTATAAACGCAGAAGATCCTAAACTACTTGAAAGCCTATAATGAAATACTCATCAGTTGTAGTCTTGATTTTTTTGGCGATTTTAGTCGCCTTTTTCGAATCCAGGCCTGAAATCGGCGAGGAGTTAGATTTAATTGCCTTTAGAATGCGAGCTCAGCTTCATTTCTCAACCCCCTCAGATCGCCTCATTGTAGTCAAACTTAAGAAAGAAGAGAGCAATGTTACATCCTCAATAGTTGACGCATTTTCGAAATTAAAAACAAAAGACATATCCGCTGCAGTTTTTTTTGTACAGGGTCGGGAAATAAACGCTTCGAAACACGATTTAGATAGACTTTCTAATTCCCTGAGTTCCAAGAAAAACTTGTTTTTAGGTTTGATCGGAAGTATGACAGACGATTCTCTTTTTACGAGTGTTTCAGCCTCTGTATTTCCACAGCTGAGATCCGCTCAAACTAGCCGCGAATACAACAAAGACACCATCGTCGCTGTTCCATTGACGGATCAACTTAGCGGAAAGTCGTACTCAACCATCGCTCCCGCAGTGGCCGGTGCTGCTCTAGAAAAAGAGGACGCCCAAAGACTTCAAGAAAGTATTTCCTCTGTAATAGCTGATTACATTTGGAACAGCGCCAAGTTTGAAGAAGGCACTAGGGAATTCAATCCTCGCCTCCCTGAATTGAAGCTAAACTACTTCCGACCAAGTTTGTTGCATGAAGTACCCCTTGAATCTCTGGCAGGATTAGATCTTACAAAAAAAATTGTTATTTTCTACTTTGACACCTATCGAAAAAGAATTCCAGGTGGCCCAGAAGCTACATTTGGAAACACTCCTTTTCAGGATTCAGATGGTACCCATGAGCTTGGTTCATCCGGTACGCCCGTAGCTTTGATTCAAGCAGTCGCCATCGATAATTTACTTCATGAGAAATCTTTGGTGCCTATTTCAAGCCTCATTTCTTGGGCTTTCCTTTTGCTCATCTGTATCGGTGCCTATCGCGTTTGGAGTTTTCCCCCAGGCGCTGCCGTTATAATAAGCTTAGGCATCTTTGTTTCGATTATTGCTATAACAGCTCTTCTAGAATCTACACTAGGATTTGAAGTCCCCATGGCGAGAATCATTGTCTATGGCATTATTTTTTCTGCAATTGGAGCATTCAGCTCAACTACTCGAGTAATTGCCTCAAATTTGAAGTCTCGCATCGAAATTAAAGCTCATGACAATCTCTCAAAATTACACGAACGATTTTTAGATCAGTTTAGTAGACGCCTTATGAATCAAACGTCTCATATATTAGATTCCGCTAAATCCGCGAGCGCCGACATTTCTAAGGAAAATTCAGAGTTTCTTAAAGATTTGGTTTCAAGCGGTGAGGAGCTTATTGAATATCTAAAAAACATAAATACCCTAGTAACGTTAAATGATAGTAGTCCTGGACTCACCCACCTCAAACTAGTCCGTCTCGTCCCAATTCTAGAAAGACTTGTGTCACAAATCGGAGCAAGCGCAAAAGGGATTGATGTTAAAATCAATCTTAAAAATCATACTTTGATCAAAAGCGACGAGGTTTACTTAGAGCCGATTTTATTTAATTTACTCAGCAACGCCATAAAGTACGCGCCAGCAAACTCCAAAATTACGATTTTTTCGTTTCAGAATACAGATGTCATTCAATCACTTGTAATTCGCGATGAAGGACCTGGAATCCACGATGAATTTAAAGAAAAAATTTTTGAGAAATTCTACAGAATTAAGGACGATCGCGCATTTACAGTCAAAGGCACGGGTCTAGGACTCTATTTGTCAAAGTTTTTTGCCGATGCCTTGGGCCTCAAAATAGACGTACGAGATGCGCCTGAAAAAGGAACGGACTTCATACTTAGGGCAATACGGAAATGAAGAAATTTTTATTGGCGTGGATCAAAATCATTTACCCACTTTCCTTTGTAGTTCTTGTGCTTATGGGAACCGTCTGGGTTTTCTATGGTAATTTCACAATGGAGCTAACAGGAAATTCTCAAAAATCTACATTTCAGAAATTAGATCTCTTAGAGTTTGAGCTTGCTCTCGCGGGTGAGCGCAGTAATTTGACAGAAAGTGTTGTTGCTTTTTCTTTAACTGATTCAGATTTGAAGCACTTTGAGTTAAAGAGGTCTGGAGCGGTTCAAAACATATCTCTTGCCGATCACTTGAAAATTGCCAAAAAAATATTAAAATCAGACCCCCAACACATCTATTTGCATTGGTTTTTCCCAACCGACCCCACACCAATGGAAATTAGAGATATTTTAACAACTTTCCCTGAAAAATCTAAGCTATCAATCATCTCCTCTTTCGACCGAGCAGAGGTATTGAAGAAAGTTTTTCCTGGTATCTTTGAAGTGTTAGTGGCTGACTTTTGTAACGGAAAAAGTAGAACTGTCTGCCCTTTTAATCCTAATTGGAACTATTTGGCGATTCAGAAGCTAGCTGAAACCTACGGCGACGTTTCTAACAGAAGTTTAAGCAATTTGCTTCCGAATGCAAATCCATCTTACATATTCACCCCCCTAAAAAGAGGATCTATTCCGCTATATAGCTATGGAGACCTAAACTCTATACCAGCAGATAAACTCCGAAACAAAATTGTCTTTTTAGGAACTGACCTTTTGCAAGGCTCTTCAGGCATGACGGCTCCTGAGGATATTGCTCGACTACCTTCGCTCTACGACAGTCAAAGCAAACCCTTACGGGCAAATGGAACCCCTATCCATGAATTTTTGGCCTTAAGCGTCGAAAATATTCTGAGTCATGGCTGGATATCAGTTGTTAGGAGCGAGGTTGCCTTATCCATCACCTACGCCGTCCCCTTGTTACTGCTTCTATTTCTGTTCAACTTTAGCATTGCATTTGCAACGACTTTCTTTCTGAGTTCCGCATGTATTATTGTCTTTGGAAACATTATTTCGATTAAGCATTTCCATTTATACTTCCCTGACTACAACTGCATTTTCTTAAGCGTTTTATGCTTAACAGGTGGAGGATTTGTAAAATATGCCTTGGAATATTCTCGATACAAGGCTGCTCAAAACAAAGAAAAGTTTTTACTAAATAAAGTTGATATTAAATATAATTTTATTTCACTTATCAGTCACAACTTAAATACTCCCGTTGCTAAGATAAAAGTTTTGTGTGAAAGAATCTTGAAGAATAATCCGAGAGATCCAAAACCGTTTCTTGACATCAGTTATTATCTCGCCGACATGCAAATGGCTATACGAGCGATTTTAAGTAGCACGCGCCTAGAGGAAGGACATATCGCCAATGAAGCGATTCCAAGTGACCGCATTGAAGATGATCTCCGATTTGATGTAAAAGCTTTATTAAAAAGAAGATATTTAGACTTTCATTATGAACTGGAGATACTCTCTCCACTTGTTGACGACCGTAAGTTGATCGTAACACTAGCTTCAAGTCTTGGTTTTTTAGCGCCTAAAGATTCGTCTCTATTTTTTTCCTTAACTTCAGAAGGGGACGTAATCACACTAGAGTGGATTTCCACCACTGTTGTACCAGACTGGAGCACCATAGCATCGCCGGACTTCAAGCAAAGTGACGACCCCATTTTTAACTTTATTTTAAATTTTACTATCAAAAGAAAAACAAATTTCAACCTGATTCAGGACCAAGATGGTGATACTTTGAGGCTGACTTTTAATCAGGCAGGTCCAATTCCGTAATTTTTTTCATGATTCTATACATTTCTGAAGGCCTAGAGGTTTGAGGAACTTCTGGGGTAAAGTATTTTGGAAACAGCATCCACCCGGACTCTGGGGCTGTGACGACCTTGCCATCGTGTGTCCCCATTCTTTCTCCCTTTAAAATTGGCCTAAAGTTTGACCAACCTTCATCCATCTGAGCATCCCCGTCAAGGGGCCAGTCCACTATTTTTTGCCAGGTAAATAACTCCCCTTTAAGCCACTCAGGATGCCGGAGTGAGTAAGGATCCATTGCATAATAGAAGGCATTCACTACCGCCTGTAGGCCCAAGGAAACTTGAAAAGGATCAAATCCGTTTTGTCCGAGCTCAAGAGTAATCCCTACGCCACCGAATTGCCCGACATACTCATCGGTGCACATTCCCGCAGCGCTGAAAGGCTTCCCCCAATGGGTGACCGTCGTGGCTCTTGGAAGAATCGATTTGGAAAAACTTAAGGCTTTCGGTTTATAGGGAAAAATGAAAAATCCCCTATCCGAGGACATCAACGTCTGATGGATATCCAAATAAAGTCGAGATTTTTTTAAAAATGGCGCCATTTCTGAAGCACGTAGGGCCTCCCGGGTCCCGTCAAGAGTCATTCCAAAACTTCGATTCAGGTCTCGATCTAAAAAACGCTTTCCCTGAAGGGCAGCTATATCATTTCCAATTATGAGACAAACCCCTCCTTTGGGAATCGGAAAACCTGCCTGCAAAAGGGTGACAAGTTCGTTAAGTACGCCAATTCCACCAGTCTCATTTCCATGAACCAAGACGGAAATCGTGAGAGGGATAAAATCAGGAGAGGAAACTCCTATCTCCCAAATATCGTGAGCTACTTGTTCGGATTTAGGTAAAGACGACAATCGCTCCCTAAGAAATAGCAATTCTTTTTTTAAACGCTCTAATCTTGTTTCCTGCATTTGGAATCCCTGCTCAATGATAGAAAACTATGATACAATAGTTGTGCGCCTTAAGTCATGGAGATAGAGAATGAGACTATTGTATCTGTTACTTTCCATTGCACTCCCGCTGGCATGTATCGGCCCTGCTCCCTCAGGAACGGGAGCTCAACTTCTTCCGGCTGAAGATGTATTAGCGCCCCATATCCAAAAGGAATGGCAGGCCGTTTTTTATGAGCAATTTAAGAAGGACCCAAAGACAGTGGAGGCTGTTGGTTTCTTCAGCTCAGGAGGATGGTCTCATGAGGGGCAGGCTTTATTTATGGAGCAGAGTGACAAAAGCATTAGGTATCTCTATGCGAATCCTGGCCTTAATGCTGGCGACTTAGAAAAAATGCAAATCCTTCAGCTGCCGCAGTCCGACTTTGACTTAGCTAATATTAAAAGACACTTCCCCCTGGAAAATATCGATGCGGTCAGTTTTGACAATCTGAATTGGGAAATTGTAATCCTTAAGAAAGAAGTAGGATTTACCGGCCAGTCCATTAAGATTAAGTCCGTATATATTAACACCCCTGAGCTGGCTAAATACCCTAAGCATGAGGCCCTCATTAAAGACATTCGACTCCTCAATGAAAAAGCACTTGCAAAATTACGGGGGAAACCCCTGTGAAAATTGGAATCTGCACGGGAGGAGGCGACTGCCCCGGATTAAACGCTGCCATAAAAGCTATCGTAGCTTCAAGCATCCAACAGGGCCATGAAGTCATTGGAATTAGAGATAGTTTAACCGGGCTTTTGGAGTCTCCACCTCGATACCAAACACTTTTGTGGAATCATGTGGACGATATCCTCACTCGTGGAGGTACGATACTGGGTACCGATAATTCTGGTAATCCCTATAGCGATCCTACAAAACGAGACCAAAGAATCAAGACCACACTTGAAAATGCCAAATTGTTGGGACTCGATGTGCTCATAGTTATAGGGGGCGAAGGAACACAGGCCATTGCCGCCTTGCTTTCTGACGCCGGACTCCCGGTGATTGGCGTGCCAAAAACAATTGACAATGATTTGCCGGCTACAGACAAAACTATCGGTTTTGACTCCGCTGTTGATATCGTAAGGGAATCTGTCGAAAGACTCCAGTCGACTGCCGAGTCCCATGACCGCATTATGATATTAGAGGTTATGGGCAGAGATTCCGGCTATATTGCCCTCCACGGAGGCCTTGCAGGAGGCGCAAACGTTATCCTGATTCCAGAAATCCAATTTGAAGTTTCAAAAATCGCTGCTGCCATTGACCTTCGAAAGAAAAGAGGGATTCACTATTCCGTTGTAGTTGTGGCTGAAGGGGCCTGCGGAAAGGGAGAATCGCCATTTTATATGAAGTCTGCAGATCAAAAGGAAGTTTTAGGAGGCGTTGGAAATCAACTTGCGAAAACCTTACATAAAGCCACAGGAATGGAGACTAGGGTAACCGTTTTAGGGCATGTTCAAAGAGGCGGAAGCCCCTCAGCAAATGATCGTATTTTAGCCACTAGGTTTGGTGTAAAAGCTGTTGAAGAAGCACTGAAACAAAACTTTGGAACCTATTTGGCACTTCAAGGAAGTAGCATCGTAGCCCTATCTTACAAGGGTTTAAAAATGGGTGAACGCAAGCAAATCTCATTACAAGACGATCACATTACATCAGCAGAAAGAATAGGAATCCATTTGGGAAGATAGAAAAACGAATCCAATAAGAGCTACTTATTGAATTCGCATCCATCGAAGCAAATGAAACTTTGAGATTCAAAAATCTCTTTTGTTTATCTAATCCATCCGCCGTTTCTTTTGCCATGAGTCGAAATTTTTCTTTTGCGGGCCACTCGACTTCTCTTTTTTGCTCGATACCTACGTGCTCTCTTCATATAAACTCCCTTATTTCCATGAACTTCTAAATCAGGCTAGAATCTTTACCACAAAGACTTCTAGATAAAACGCTAGAGTGCCATCCCCACACCAACTTTTAGACTGCTAAAGAAATTGTCATTTCTTGAAGAAGCCCGAAGCTGAGACGTTGTAGTTTCCGTTTCCTCTGTTTGAGTAGCCGAAGTACTCTTGGTCTCTTTTTTAGAGGATGCTAGAGCACTTTCAAACAAATTGCCCTCAAGATCAAAAAACACTTTCTCATTAAATCCAAATCTAAACCCTAAAATCCCACTGTAATAAAGTCCACTTTCTTTGGTTTGGAAAAGCTTTTGCTCGTCATTCTTATACCAAGCCTGAAGAGCGACAAAGGGCTTTATTTGTGGTGAGAAGGGAGTTCCGTAATACCTAGCACCTCCGCCAATTTCAATCCCATTACTATCCCCACCTTCTGAATAGTTGCGAAAGATTAAACCTAACAAATAATAGAGCTCAATGTTTTGATCGTAAGCTTCATGGTATCTGCCACCTAGTTCAAATGCGCTGGACTTTTCAGAGCCCTTTTTTATAGATGAGTACCCGCCCGACAATAAGCTGACTTCTGCAGCAACAGAAATAGAGCTTACGAATAAAAAAGCTAGGGCTATAGACTTACGCAGCATCAAAATATCTCCCATAATTTTCTGGCTAGAGAGTATACCAAGTTCAATTAAAGAACAACCGACAAGTGAAAAGGATGAGGTGACATACTGTCCAAAATTATATAAATTAAACCTAACGATCAGGAGACCTCGATTGCAGATATCTATCACGCCTCTAATACTCACCGAAGAAGAAGATATCCAAGAGCTTATTCGAACGGCTATGCTTCAGTATTCCGAAGGCACGGTAGCTGCTGCTACTTTGAGAAGGCTTGAAAAACTTTTTAACATATACAGCTTGCCTGGAAGCACTATGCTGATTGCTAAAAACAAAACGAAATTAGTAGGAGCAGCTGGCGTGGGTCCCCTTCATGGTCTGTCCACAAGCGAAGGGATCGCTGAGCTAAGAGATATCGTGGTTGATGCAAGCTACCGAAAACAAGGAATTGGGGCTCAACTCATTGATGGGTGCATTCAGTTTGCTAAATCGCAGGGATATAAGACTCTATATTTGGAAACAACTCCCACTATGTCAGGAGCCCAAAGACTTTTTCAAAGAAAAGGATTCCGGCCGGTTCTAGGAAAGCGCAAAGATGGAAGTATGATCATTGAGGATGTGCCCGGATATTATATTTTAGAAAATCTTTAGCATCCAAAGCTATAGCTACATTCACCTGGCAGCGCACGGCCGCCTCTTGGAACGAAATGTAAAAACGAAAATGGGCCGAACGTTGCGACCCATTTTGAACAAATCATAGATAATTCCTTCTTAGGTTAAGCTGGCACTAACCCAAGACACAAGCCAGCTTGCTAAAAAAGTATCTTTTTAAATTAGAGAGCAACTCTGAACCCAAGTTGAAGGCTTGGAATGGTAAGGCTTTCGCGCTTATTAATATCAGTTTTGATTTTGCTTCCACTATTTTGAACCAAATCCACATCTCCCACTGTAAAGTCAATCTTGGTCACATCAAGACCAGCAGTAAATCCATAATTTGATCCTACCGGGAGAGCCATGTGCCAGCCGAACTGAAGCACAGTAGCTGCCTCTGAGCCTGAAAGCTCAACGTCGTTACCTTCATACTTTCCGTCATATCCGACGTTTGCTAGGCCAGCCCCTACTTGAACCGTACCAAATAGATCTCCCCCAAGGGAATAACCATAGCCAGCGTGGGCGACAAACCCTACATTTACTGGAATCGTTGCAGCAGAATGCCCGACAGAGCCCTTAAAAAGATCTGCACCAAACTCGACCCGACTCCAAGTGCTCGTTCCTTTTAGGTAATTAAAGGACGCCCCAGTAAACCATGCCACTTTTGGGTTTTCCTCTGATTGTCCAGACTTACTTTGTCCAAAGCCGACAAAAGCGCCTAGAGTTGCAGCGGAAGGAAACGTTATCGGCATTCCTTTGGGCTTAGAAGAGTCGTAAAGTTCGGGGGTTTTAGGAGCCTGATATTCCGAATTCTCTGAGGAATAGGTAGAGTTATCGCTGCGCTCTGCCGAAAAAGCAGAAATAGGTAAGACAGCTAGGCAGCCAATAAGTGATTTCTTTAACATTCAAGCCTCATAATTGAGATAGTTAGAGGCTGATTTTGCCAATAAATCTGATAAATTGAAACCAACTTCTAGGAATTTCTAAAATTTCTACATTACCCCCGTTTTTTAATTGAAACCATTGGATATTTCGCTTAGTATGCCGCGACTCAAGACCATTTTCGAGGATTAAGACATGGCTTCACCAACAAAAAAAGTAAAAGTACGCAGAATCATGAATAAAGCACGTGCCGGCAGAGCACGCAAAGCCCTTGCTGCTAACCACGGATCAACAGCAGCGCGTTTGCCATTAAACATGCCAAATGCTAACGAAAGAGCTCAGATCGCTGCCAACAAATAATCTCCTAAGCTGAAATCTCGGGAATTGCTGCAGCCGAAATTAATTTAGATTTCTTTGAACCCACATAACAGTTGGGATAATATAGCCAAGCAAAGTCAAATCTGAGCTTGGTTTTTTATTTATTAAAGCCCAAAATTAAAAAATAGATATTGCGGTTGGAGTTTAGAATGCAGACCGACTTGACAGTTGACCAAATTTCTACGTGCCTCTCCGACAAAAATATAGACTTTATTGTTTGTGGCTCCATCGCTTCTATAGAATCACCCAAACTCATCCGAGCCCTAAGGCGCTTAGGCGCCGAAGTCCGCCCCTTTCAAACAGAGGGAGGGGCCATGTTTGTAACAAAGATGGCTCTAGAGTGGGCGGCCGCAAAGCCCGTTGTAGATTCTTTTACAGGACTTTCGACTCATCTTGCTACGTCCGACGCCATAGTCATCGCGCCCATAACAGCCGATTTTATGGCAAAGATTGCTTTGGGCATTTGCAATGACCCAGCCTCCGCGCTCGTTCAGTCCGCCATAGGACAAGGCAAAAAAATAATTGCCTTTCCAGCCATGCATGACTCCCTTTGGAACAGTGCTGCGACCCAAAAAAACTTGGAAACTTCGCAAAAGTGGATGACTTTCCTAGAACCACGTAGAGAAGAAGGCAAAAGAAAAATCCCCGACCCTGACGAGGCAGCTGATCGAATTTCCCATGAAATTTGTAAAAATACGAGTGAAGTATTAGTGACCATGGGCCCTACAAAAGCCTATTTGGATGATGTGAGATATCTTTCAAATTACTCTAGCGGAGCTCTTGGAAGCGCCATTGTGACAGAGCTCTATCGTCACGGCTTCTCCGTCTACTGTATCTGCGGACCTTCCAATATTAAGCCAAAAGTTTTTCATACGTTGACGCATGTAGAAACTCATATAGAGATGCTTGAAGCTATTCAAACCATCACGAAGACTAGAACACCCCATCTTATTATGGCGGCCGCCGTACTTGACTATGTACCAAAAGAGCGAATTTCAGGAAAAATGCGCTCTGGAACCTCCGGAAAAAATATAGAATTGATCCCAACTTCTAAGATTTTGTCTCAAATTGCGCCTAACGGGAAAAAAAGAATTGCATTTAAGTTAGAACCTGAGGGCTCAGATCTTGAAATGAAGTCAAAAGAATATTTGAATAAGTACTCACTGGACTATTTGTTTACGAATCGGATATCAGCAGTGAGCTCCACAGAACACCATGGAACTCTTTTTTCGCAGAATGAGTCCTGGAACCTTAATTCGAAATCTGAAGTTGCACTTAAATTCACAAAAATTTTAGGTGAGACCTGACATGAAGAAAATTTCCGCTATTTGGCTCGTTATTGTTTTATTTACTTGCTGCACCATCTTCTGCTCCACAGTTGTGATTGCTAACTTTATTGTAAGGCAATTCAAAGGAGAAAAGGCTGGTCATGATGCAGGTCATAAAATAGCAATCTATTGGGCAAAGGCCATACTTTGGTTGATACCGGGTTGGCACGCACGGGTATCCGGAATGGAAAATATACCCGCGGGTAAAAAAATTGTCATGGTAGCCAACCATGAAAGCATTACCGATATTTTTGTGATTCTGCTTCTAGGAATCCAGTTTCGCTATCTTTCAAAATCTTCCATGTTTAAGGTTCCCTTAATTGGCCAGGCCATGCAAGGGGCTGGCTATATCGGAGTTGACAGAGGAAACAGGAGAAGTCAAGTAGCAGCCTTGAAGGAATGTCGACGAGTCGTAAATGAAGGAACGCCCATGCTTTTTTTTGCTGAGGGTACTCGCTCTTCCACCGGCGAGGTCCTTCCTTTTAAGGTTGGCGCTTTTAAATTGGCCCAAGACACCGACTCGGTGATTCTGCCCATATGCCTTAAAGGAACAAGGGAGCTGCTGGTTAAAGGCGAAATTACTCCAGGAAAATCAGATGTAGAGGTTATGATTCTTAAACCTTTTCCATGCCTGCCGGGGGAAGACCTTGATGATTGGGCAGCTAGAACCAGGGATTACATCATAAACGCAAAAGCTAGCGCTCGCATTGAGGTTTAGTGGAATAGGACTTAAAGATGCTGACTACTCCCATTGAAGCTTTTGAAGACAATTATTTTTGGATTTTAGAAGACCAGACACAGACTCAAAATCATATTTCCGTTATCGATCCTGGCTCCTTCCGTGAAGTCGATCGTTGGTGCGCCAGCCATTCAAAACGAGTAGATCAAATCTTTCTTACTCATCATCACCCCGATCATATTGGTGGAGTTCGGAAACTTAAAGCAAAATTTGGTTCTAAAGTTTATGCGCATTTTAAAGACCAAAACCGAATTGCAGATGTTGACCACTGGCTTCAAGATGGAGATACTATCGAAATTGGCTCGATAAAAGGATGCATTAAGGCAATTCCCGGACACACAGAAGGACACATTTGCTATTGGTTCAAAGACCAAAAAAAAGCTTTTGTAGGCGACACGTTATTTGCTTTAGGCTGTGGACGACTACTCGGTGGAACAGCAGCGCAAATGTGGGAAAGCCTGAAATGGATTCGCTCACTTCCAGAAGACACTCTTATTTACTGTGCCCATGAATATACCCTGTCTAATTTAAGGTTTGTACAAGAGCTATTTGTCAACAATGAAGCTCTCAACAATGGCGCCTT
>CAIMVM010000179.1 GCA_903844895.1 uncultured Pseudomonadota bacterium | reverse complement strand
TTTTGACCGCAGCAGCTTGGATCGGTTTGAAGCCCGCCCCATAGACGGCTTGACTCCGAAGGGCCCACCTTCATCTCACACAAAGCTTGGCATAGTTATCTAGTTCATAATGATCTATCCTCCTATTAACCTACGGCACACCTTCTTCAAATGGTTAAAGATTTGAAAGAAAGCTTTAAAGTCTCTCAAAATACTCTGGTTGCTGACCGCGGCATGTTTACAAGAGACAACTTAGAAGAACTTGAAAGATATGAAATCAAGTATGCTGTAGCTGCCAAGCTGAAGAATTTTTTCCAAAGCGAAGAAGAATGAAATCTTAAACTCTGAGTTTAAAGCTACTTGTGTTAACAATGAGTTTCATTGGGTTAGAGATTTTGAAAATTAAGGAAGACGCCTAGTAGTAAGCTATAGCAGCAGTCGTGCCAAAAAAGATGCTTCAGATCGTCTAAGACTGGTGGATCGTCTATTAAAGATAGTTAATCCTGGAAAGAAAGTCATCAAAATAGGGGATGTCATTTCCAATAGCGGAACCAAAAAGTACTTAAAAATTAATTCTGGATCAGCTGAAATCGACTTTAATAAAGTTGAAAATGATGCAAACTGGGACGGACTTCACGGTGTCATCACAAATATTTCAGAAGATCATTCTGCAAAGATCCTGGAGCGCTACCGAGGGCTTTGGCAAATTGAGGAAGCATTCCGAGTCAATAAACATAGTCTAAAAATGAGACCGGTTTACTACTGGAGTCCCCGAAGAATTCGCTCTCATATAAGTCTTTGTTACCTCACCTATGCTGTGGCTAAGCACAGTATTCACAGACTCAAGAAAAAGGGAC
Organism: uncultured Pseudomonadota bacterium; assembly: GCA_903844895.1. Taxonomy (GTDB): domain Bacteria; phylum Bdellovibrionota_B; class Oligoflexia; order Oligoflexales; family CAIMVM01; genus CAIMVM01. Next base: position 2,123 of record CAIMVM010000179.1, on the reverse strand, counting down.
TAGTACTTAGTATAGATGAAATGAGGCATCGACTCCGTAGAGTACAAGCTAGCAAGATCATCGACAAGCCAACACAGAATCGTTATGTCATTCCCTCTGCTACCGATAAAAGTCAGCTCGAAATATATGCCGCATTTGACCTATAAAGAAGCAGCACGCCTTAAAAAATATAAAATGTAGTGCCCCAACAAAAAATTAACAGGCTGATATTATTTATTTTTGTTCATTCCACTGTCGAAGTCGGGCGCCTATCGATTTCTTCGAAAGATCTTTCAATCTCGACCGACGCCTTTCTACCACTGGAAATATGGATTTTCTAGTTTCTGATGGAAGCGGAGTGAATCGAGAGATTCCCACTCCGTTTTGCGAGGGGCAGAGGGGGAAGCTTCCTTGGTCTACTCACCAGGAGTGGTTTCCCAGAGTAATTTGGGAGATCTACTCACTAAACCAGTGTTAGTCATCAGGCAAGTTTGCATAAGTTTTATGTAGTGGTTGGTCAGATCGAACGTATAAAGCCAAGGCGACAATACTACTTTAATTTTCTACCGTTACGATCTGACCCTAGTGTCCGTTGCTAAGGCGGCACTACCGAATAATCGTCAAACGCAAATCTCAGCCTGTTAAGGGAATGGCTTTAGTTTGCTTGTGAAGTCCGCAAATTGAGTTGTTTAAGGCCAAGGTAGGACTGTAGTTCCTGTTGTTGGCTCGGGCGCCAAATTTTTTGATCTAGGTAGAAATGGTGACCGATAATGCCTAAAAAAAGGCAGTATGCCCAAGATGAAGCTGTGCTTGGGGTATAGGCTCCAGAAACGGAAGGCCAGTCTCCGAGATTCCAAACAATGGCGGCAAAAACACCTCCAAAAAAGAGGGCTACTACGCTATAGCGAAGGAAGCTTCCGCCCACCCATTTTGCTAAGCCATAGTCATCTGATTTCGATTTCCCCTCGCCATAGCGCTTATCGGAGTAGTGCCAAACAATAGCGTGATACTGAATATTGTGAAATAGAGAGTTCATAACCGCTATTACCATAAATGCCTGAGCTCCATTTGCCGCAGCACTGTAAAACGGTTCCATAGGGGCAACTACATAAAACATCACCGAATAGAATATTAAACAGACCATTCCATAGAGAAATGGCACCTTTCCACCTTCTGTATTTGCGAATGGTTTAGATCTCAAGTAAGTAGATACCAAATACAAAAAAGTAGCGCCCGTGGCGATTTTTGGCGCATAGTTTAGAAAGAAGCTCAAAGCGGGATCCATAGCTTCTCTTTTAGGAAAGGATGGAAAGGCGGACTGGAACTTTAGATTTAGCAAGAAAAAGATTTGTGGTGCAATAACCGCAGCAAAAATGGCGAACTTAAAGCGGTCCTTTATGGAACTAGGTAGACCAGATTTATTGCTGTAGATACTCATAAAACCAAAATGTTGGCGGGCATTATGATAGAGGCTCCAAAGAAAAATAAAGAACCCATAGAGCTCCATGTAATGAGATCCTGAGTTTTGTCGATCTAAAACAACCATGAGAACTGGAAATAGAAAGAAGACTAAACTCCAAGTGAGAAATCCAGGATTCTGTCTTCTAAAATCTCTGTCGATATAAGTACGACTAAAAGTAGCCCAAAAATGCGATCCTTCGAAAAGAATCAACCAAGCCCAAAGGAAAAATGGGATTAGAGCAGGAAAGCCAATTCCAGCCACGGGAACGAGAAGCGTGAGCAAGGCTCCTCCCATTATAAATGCAAGATCATACCGAGGACTGCGCACCCAAATCGAACTTCTACTCATTGAGAAACCTCCTTTGCAATAGGTTAACATGTGAACAATTGTTGACATGATAGCGAAAGAATCCTATTTTCGCCAGAAAAAAAACAATTCCTAAAAAAAATTAAAATACATTTATGTTTGCTGTAAAGCTCTGCGACGAGTCAGTGCATTCTGTAGTATCCCTAACGAATTTTCGCCCATTTTGCATTACATTGCGCCGACACGACGCAATGCGCCAATTCATGGGCTTTATTTGGCATGTGGACGAATTTTCGATCCGCGGGCAACTCTTGCTTGAGTGGTTCCCGTAGGTTGCAGGGCCATTTTAAGACTTTTAAGGAGGAAATTCCTGCTC
>CAIMVM010000178.1 GCA_903844895.1 uncultured Pseudomonadota bacterium | reverse complement strand
GTAAGCTCATGAGCACCTTTCTGTTTTGAGCATGTGCTGTGGAAGAGAGCTCGGAGGCGACTACTGCATCTGCAATTCTAACTGCTAGATCAAACGCTGATTGTGTATATAACTCACTAGGTATGAATTGCTTTTCGTATCCGTTTAGACGTTGTCTGGGAACCAAATTTGCAAGGGATATGACTTCCGGGTTCCCCGCCGACTTTCCACTAGTTGGGTTTTGAAGTACAAGGTTTCTAATTGTATATTGAGGGAGAATTTGCTTTATAAACCCATCCCATTGGGCGGGGCCAAATACCCGGACGCTGCTTAAGTTATTTGTTGTGGATCCTGTGGTGCCAAATACTTGGTGTTGATATTCGGGACTCGCAATGAGGTCGGCTACCAAATTTTTTACATTTTTTGAATCCGTCCATCTTTCAAATAGATTTTGCTTGAGATCTTGGTCAACTAAGCTACTCATTTCTCGCTGTAGTATTTCTTCAGTTACGTTTTCAAGTTCGCAGCTTGATATTCTGGAATCTGTAGCCATTAAATTTGCGAGTTCGTCAGGACTTACATAGGATTTTCCTTTGTAGATTCCTCCAGAAAATGTGCTTTGATCATAGGTGAGCCAACTTGTTAGAGAGGTGGAACTAGATAGGTATGGCAGTCCTTCAGCCAAAGTATGAAATTGATTGTGGCAGCTCGTGCATTTTGTATGGGAAGATGCGGTAGACACGAGGTTGGCGACTACAGTATTAATGCCAGCCAAGGCAAAATTATGGGAATCCGCACTATTAAAACTGAGACAAGTAAGTTTTCGAATGGCTTCCGCAGCTCCGCTATAGTTTTTGGATCCCGAGTTTTTTGGCAGTGAAGCATTCCAGCCAAAACTTGATAGAATTCCAAGATTGGGCCTTGATATGTCACTGTAGACTACAACGTTTGTATCAGCATCTGGGCCTTGGGCTGAAGTTTGATTGTAGAAACTAGCGGTAGATGGTTCCATGAGGCTGTACTTTTTAGAGAATATTTTTTCGAAGGATTCGTCTTGGCTGATCATAAATCTTAATGTTTTAATCGGGTCATCCAGCATTAAATCCGTACTTGTGGTGGTCATGGCAGTGCGAAGAGTAGCGTCAGTGGTGGAAAGCTTGTCGAGAGTTTTGGGCTGCCAAAGCTCCCAGAAGTTTCGATGCAGGGTAGCCATAGCACTGTCGGCATCATTTGATTTTAGAAAAAACGTTGTAAGGCTTTCTGCAGTATCGATATTTCGTGTGTAAATTTCGGTTTCTTCAGTAGATGGGAGTCGATTTTGAAGATCGAGGGTGAGCCTTCGTATTTGCCTCGAAGGATTTTTATAGACAGTGTTTTTACTCTTTGATGGTGTCGAGGGACTAGGTGTGGGTGGTGGGTTAGTATCCGTCTTTTTTCCTGGCGTTTTGGATAAGGTTTCTATTTCCTTCCCGCATTGCCAGCTGAAGAACACTATGATGAAGATTTTCCATGTTCGACTGATCACCTACCAAGCCCTCCCTCGTTTTTATCGGAGAGAGCTTAGAGATCATCATCGGCAATTTATGCCTCGTAAAGCGTTCCTTTAAGTTGCGGCTTAACAGTGCCTGGCATTTTCGCTACGTCAGTATCGGTACAAAGAAGATAGCTATAGTGCCCCCAAGGCGCGTCTTTGGTAGTAGGCCGGCCAATGACAACCTTTTGATTTTCAAGGGTATGAATTTTTCGAACCATGGCGCTATTTGCATAGACAAAACCACTTACGCCGAGGACGGTTCTTGAGATGCCCAATGATTCTTCAATTTTTCGCTGTAACACAGGCTTTTCCCAAGCTAGTTCAGAATAGCACCAGTCACGGCCACTCTCTAGAAGGGGGCAAGGCTTAGCAGAGGGACAGGGATAGATTGGGGTTAGTTCCTTCTCCCGAAGATCTTCTCGAAGTTTCATAGCAGCCTTAGCGCCGAGCTCATCAGAGGGATCTAGAATCACGATAAGTGACGGAGCTTTACTTTTTGCAATATCTCCCATGATTTTAAATAGTCGTGCTTTAGCGGCTTTGTTTTTGTAGATTTCATTCCATACGTATCCTAAACAGAGGACGACGGGATGATCCAACTGGAGGGCAACAGACTGGGTTTCGATAAATCCCCGATGGCCTGTAAACTCAATTCCCAAACTTTTAGACATATAGGCGGCAGTTTCGAGAAGGCTGTTGGAAGAATCCACCCCGTCAATTTTAACTTGGTTGGGGCTCACGTTTTGGACGAGCCAATGGGCAGCAGCAATTCCAGCAGCGCCGCTGCCACAGCCTAGATCTATAACCTGAATATGTTTAGCTTTAAGGGTCTTGGCTAGGGCTGGTGTTCTGGTCATCATCCGCTCTAGGATGGCCCAGGTCTTAAATTGATTGACGAGGTGAAAACCCGCAAGATATGCATGGGTCTTTTCACGGCCAGCCAATAGATTTTTAACCAGCCCAGATCTTTCCTGGGTAAAGGTCTCCCATAGTTTTTCTATATTAGGCATGGAAAGTGAGGCCGAACGCATAGCTAATCGTTTTAACTCGACGCTGCTAAAAAGTTCGGGATCTCGCTGGTTTTTTCCAAACATGACGAGGGCTTTCATCCAGGAGAGCTCTAGCTCGCGTGGGAGTTTGATCGAGCGGGCTGCAGGTTTGTTCATTAATTTTCTCTCCTAGATCCGTAGACCACACGGAAAAACGGTGGTATCCTCGGCGAGCCCTGTCATATCACAAACCGCAGGGCATGCAATCACAGGGTGTTATCTTATGGAAAATATTGAACTAAATCCTCAAAGCCCCGCTGCTTCAGACCTCCACATCAGAAAGCCTGAGTGGCTTAAAACCAGCATTCCGACAGGTAGTGTTTTTTTTGATATTAAGAAAGATCTACGTTCACGGAAGCTCGTTACGGTGTGCGAAGAGGCGAAATGTCCGAATATTGGTAAATGCTGGAATACCAATACGGCAACTTTTATGGTGCTTGGTGATACTTGTACTAGAGGTTGCAGGTTTTGTAATGTGAAGACCGGCAACCCAGACCGTCTGCTCGATGCTTCTGAACCGTTAAACGTAGCAGAATCTGTAAAGCTCATGAATTTAAAGTATGTGGTTATAACCATGGTTGACCGCGATGATCTAGACGATGGTGGCGCAAAGCACGTGGCTCATGTTTTGGACGAAGTGAAACGACTCAATGAGGGGATTAAAATAGAGTTGTTAGCAGGTGACTTTAAAGGAAGTCAGGATGCTGTACGTACGATTTTAGCCTCTAGACCTGATGTCTACGCCCATAATATCGAGACTGTTGCGAGACTTTCTCCCCGCGTGCGCGATGCTAGAGCAAATTATGATCAAAGCCTGAAAGCATTGCAGCATGCCAAAAATATCTCTGAGTATCCTCTGTATACTAAGAGCGCTTTGATGCTGGGACTCGGAGAAGAAAAAGCTGAGGTTTTTGAGGCGCTTCAAGATTTAAGGGATCATGAAGTAGATTTTATTACCATCGGTCAGTATATGCGCCCAACTAAAAAACACCTGTCTATAAAGCGCTGGGTTCATCCGGACGAATTTTTAGAAATTAGCGAAAGAGCTTTAGATCTTGGCTTTAAAGGAGTAGCTTCGGCGCCGCTTGTAAGAAGCTCCTATATGGCTCGAGAATTCTATGAAAAAGCAACTGGGATCAGCCTTTGAAAGACCTTTCGCCTAAAGATAAAACGCTCTACTTTGTTATTTTGTCATTCTCGCGATTTTTAGCCCACCTTCCGGAGCCGTTTTTTAAGGTTGTTTGTTTGGTGGCTTCCTTTTTAGTACGGACACTTGCTCGAAAGGATCGAAGGATTATCAGTCAAAATGTTTTTCGAGTTTTTGGGCTCGCCAAACAGAGCCGCTCTTGTCGAACGTTCGCCGACCAATGTTTAAGCAGCACCGTTTACTGCAGTTTGGAAACACTTAGAGCCGTGTTCAATCCTAGAGCAGTAAAAATCTTAGGAATGGAAAATCTATCAAAAGAGCTTTCACGATTCTCGTCTTCTCAAGAAGTTGTATGTATTACGTCTCATTTGGGTTCATGGGAGCTGGCGGGACATGTTCTTGCAAAAGCCAGTAGCAGAAAGTTTTATGGTCTAGCTAAGCCTTCCAAGAGTCCTGGCTTTTCGGAATTCTTAAATAATGTTCGCATCCGTCTGGATATAAAGGTCCTTTGGACTGGTAGGTCTTCCATTGTAAAAGACATGATGGCTGTTTTAAAGGGCGGCAATATTTTAGGGTTTGTGATGGATCAGAAGCCGCTTGTGGCTAACAGCCCCAAGGTAGATTTTTTAGGTATAGAAACACCGATGGTTAGCGGACCAGCCACAATGGCCCTCCATTTTAAGTGCCCCGTGTTTGCGGTTCATGTAGTCCGCGAAGGGGCTATGGTGTATAGAGTTTTAGTTAAAGAAATTGTGTATCCGCCTACCCAAACAGCTGAAGAATTAACGGCTACGTTTGCTTCGGAAATTACGAGTGTAATTCGAGCTTACCCGGAACAATGGTGTTGGAATTACCGTCGCTGGAAATCAAATTAATTTTTTGGTCTTTAGTACATGTCGCTTTTTCTAATGGGATTTAAAATGCCAAGGGAAACGTTTTCGCAGACTTTCCTAGCTAAGATTGCATAGGTGCCCCAATTGCCGGAGATATAGGAGAGACGGGCTCCATCGCTAACACTTGTTTTTTGCCTTCAAGCCTTACCCAGGAATGGGCAAGGATTTGCCACATCGCAGAAGAAATCATGGAAATGGCAAATTCATTCTTAAAGGAGGGCTGCGCTTTTTAGGAAAAGCCCTGGTCCTAGTGCTTTTATTTCCCAAGAATATATTGATCTTGAATGCGGGTTAAGGAACAGCGATAATCGTAGTTCAATAGGAGTGATTATGGAATTTCCAGTGGCCCTAGCGTCTAGATTGTTCGTTTTACTCTATATTCCTTTTCTTTCCTATTCCATGAATAGTATCTACCTATCGTTGGCGCTTTTTTTGGGTGCCCTCGGTTTGAGTCTAGGTGCCGGTCAAGGTGGTTTCTCAAAGCTCCATCATCACCTTAAAAATCCTAAAACATTGTCCTTGGGGCTTGTGTTAAGTTCTGTGCTTGTCGGAGTCGACAACGCCGTTTTTTTTGGTCTAGGTTTGTGTCTCGTTGCAGGAATCATGTATTTCTCCTCGCTTTTTGAGCAGATTGAAAACAGAAAGAAACTCGGTCTCCGTTACGATCTTTACCAGCGATGGGTGAGTGACTTTTTGCCAGGAGCGCTTCCCGTAGCTAGGCTCCCCCAATCCCAAAGCTTGAGATTCAAAGATAGGTTTGCAAAAATAGAGGGGACATTATTTGCTACAGCTGCTTTAAGTATTTTGGGCGGTTTGTTGGTAACATATAGGCCCTTCCATGCAAATGCGATCACATTTACATTGTGGATCCTTTCTGTAATCCTTTTTGTCGCGAGGTTTCCAGTAAAAACATGGCCTCGACTATGGCAATCTCGTTTTCAAAGATAGTTGTCTCAGCCTTTTTTCTAAAGATTCGATTGGAATAGGGTTGCGCCAGAGTTCTCTTTCAGATCAGCGCAGCGCAGGCCCAGCCTCTGTGTAGGCTTCGTGCTTGCCAGTTATTTGTTCGCCCGCTACATGAAACTTACGCAAACTTGTGCATACAAGTTGACTGTTCATTTCCCAATTCTTCGATGCTGGTTGAACTATTGGCAAGTCTCCAAAAATTCAGAGCCGTGTGTGCCGTAGGTTAATAGGAGGATAGATCATTATGAACTAGATAACTATGCCAAGCTTTGTGTGAGATGAAGGTGGGCCCTTCGGAGTCAAGCCGTCTATGGGGCGGGCTT
>CAIMVM010000177.1 GCA_903844895.1 uncultured Pseudomonadota bacterium | reverse complement strand
CTTCTCGTAGAAAACTAGAATCTATTCAAATAGAGGTTGCTTAATCGCCTGGGCCACAACGCCTACGTGCTTAACCTAGTGCCATTGGCCGATTTGGTAATTTGTTCTTCCAAATCGCATAGTTCCATCAGGGCAAAAATATCTTCCGTGTTGCCGGGAAGCATCAAGTCCTCCTGTTTCCCAAGATAGCTGTTTGTGAAGAGATAGTTGTTGATGCGCGTCGATATATCCGCCTCAGAGGGTTTTAGGGAGATAATCTAACGCAAGTCGGTTTCCATGATGCCTATTGGCTCATAATGCCCGGAAATTCACTGGTACATGTCCCTGGCAATCGACTGGAACATCATTCAGGAAATTGGCTGGTACATAATGGTGGAAATCGAGTGGTACATGATGGTGGAAATTCGGCAGCTAAACTGACTATCCGCGTTGTCATGTCACCGTTTGCTATGCGGTATTTTGCCACTTCTACTCTGATGGTCAAGCTTGGCACTTTGCTCGCCTATGGAATCTGCCAAACCTTCACAACCAGTTACCTACATGCATCGACGTCCGGAGCTTACTCCGTGCTACCGCATTCTTCAAAATCACCTAAACACTTTTATTTCCGACTACATCATTCCGCCGGGGGCTATATCAGACCTTTTTAAATTGAAACTGGCGAAATTTCAAAGGGAAATTGCTAAATTGCACTGACAAGGCGCACTGCAGCTTAGCTGGATATTCGACCCAGAAATAGTCGAACATTTCCTAACTATTTAAAAAGTGTTTTGAATTAATGGACTCCTCTGCTTTCAACATTAAGAAAGTAGCGTGTTGATTTCAGATTGCCAGTTTTTATAAGAGCACCTAGGGCAACCAGCTCTTGCAGGTCCCTGGTAGATGTCGCGCGTGATGTTCCCGTGATCGCGACATAATTTTCGGCGCTCAAGCCTCCCTTGAATCCTTCCAGTCCTTCGCGGAACATGCGTTCCACCACTTTGGCTTGCCTAGGATTAAACTTGTCCACTAACCGATCATAGAGTCTCGTCTTCTCAATCAAGAAGTCTATCATTCTCAAGCTATAGGATTGGGCCTCTAATACGGTCTTAGCGAAATAAACTAGCCAGTCCGTGATTTCCATACCTTTATTGTTACGTTCCAGAGCATTGTAATAGGCTTTACGCTTTTCTTGAATGATATGGGAGAGGGCAATCAAAGTTGGCTGTCCAAGGCCTTGGGAAAGTGCCTTTTCTGCCAGTACCCTTGCAATACGCCCATTTCCATCTTCGAACGGATGGATGCATACAAAGTAAAGATGGGCTATGCCAGCCCGCGTCAGAACGGGCAGTCCGTCTCTTTGACCGGGAGTGGTTTTAGAGAACCATTTAACGAAATTGTCCATTTCCGACTTCATGCGGCTAGACGGTGGCGCTTCAAAGTGGATCTTGGGCTCATAGATGGACCCGGACACCACCTGCATAGATTCATCATGAGTTCGGTAGCGACCAATATCTTTCAGATCAATCCTGCCCGCAGCGACCATTTTGTGCCACTCCCAAAGAGACTGGTGGGATAAGGGCTTCATGAAGTTGCGGTATTGATCAACCATCATTTCAGCAATGCCGCGCTCAGCTGGTTGAATGCGCCGGTTATCGGCATCAAGTCCAAAGTTACGACGAATAGAAGATTGAACGCTATCGCGGTTCAAGATTTCCCCCTCGATTTCAGACGTCTTAATGGCCTCCCGCGTTATCATATCAACGATCAAGACAGTCTTTTCCGGATCCTTGAAATGCTTGGTAGAGCCAATCTGAATGCCAGACTGGTGCAAAAAACGCTCCTCCAGCGGAGCTAGTGCGCTGTTATCCCAGCTGAAATCGGGCCAATTTTTCTGTTGCCAGTTCCAAAGCATGAGCGACAACCTCCCTTTTTATAACTCATATTTATAGCATAAAGTGAGCTATAACCCCAGCCCTTTTAACTCACCAAATAGGCCCCCATGCGCCATCTCAAGATATTTCCCGGTGTTTTCAGCGAAAATAAGGTAAATCCTAAAATCCTACCTCTTCTCTCCGATATTCCTTAATGCCTAAATGGGAAGGAAGAATATCGATGGAAAGATCAGACTACCGCCGTTATGACCATCGTCTTTAAAACTTAGTAGCTGCTTCGGACGACATAAGAAAGTTTGAGGCCTATGGGATTTCCATGGGAACCCGTCGAGAATGGAAGAAAAAAGGAGTTCGTGAGTTTTTTACGAGTCCTGAACTTGAACTGAGCGCATCCGACCTTATTTCTGAGAATCTGACCTTAAAAGCCAAGCTGGCTCAAGTAACTGCTAAGCAAGAGCTAGTTCTAAGCACCATTAGAATCTTTGGCTTTCAGATCCACTACAAAAGACTTCCTTCCTCCGGAGCAAAAGAAAAGATTCTTACAGCGATTAAGACAGCTTCAGATTCTATTCCACTTTCTGAGTGCCTGTCAGCCATAGGGCTATCAGCAGCTAGATATCATAACTGGTTAAAACGTGAGGTTAAGTGTCTTCCCTAAGTTAGACCGAGCTGCCCGAGAGTGTCTCCTACCGGACTTATCAGATCTGAACTTAGAAAGATTCAGGACCTTTATGCATCTAAAGATTTCGGCCACTATAGTATGCATGCTTTAAGCTGGCTTGGAAAAAAGACAGGTGAAGTGATGGTATCTCCTTCAACCTGGTCACGGGTGGTTCGGGAGCTGGGTCTGAAAAGAAACAGAACTCGAGTCTACCCAGCAAAACCAAAGATAGGCATCAGGGCTTCTGCTCCAGGTCAAATCTGGCATTTAGACCAAACTATTCTGAGGTTAGGTGACGGAAGCAAGGCATTTGTTCCATGTGTCATCGATAACTATTCAAGGTACGTCTTGGCCTGGAAAGTTTCTAAAGACTACGGCGGAGTGAGAACTAAAGAACTCTTGGAGACAGATTTAGCAAAAGCGCAGTCACTTGGTTTAAATGTCAAGCCTAATGTTCTAGTGGATAGCGGAGGCGAGAATCTCAACGAAGTAGTAATGGAAGGTCTTGTTAAATCAAAACTGATTTCGATGACAATTGCCCAGATTGATATCGAGCAAAGTAACTCCATGGTCGAAATGCTTTTTCATAGAATGAAACATTTATACTTATACACGATCGTTCTTTCTAACTTTGAATCTTTGGTGAAAGGAGCTGATTTTTACCTTTATGAAAGTAACACCTGCATTCCCCACTCCGCCTTAAAAGGAGCGATTCCTGAAGAGGTTATCACTGGTAAGTGTTCAGAAGACAGAATTACTGAGCTCAAAGAGAAAATAGTCGCTGCCAGAAAAATAAGACTGGAAACTAACCGAGCAGTTCGCTGCACT
>CAIMVM010000176.1 GCA_903844895.1 uncultured Pseudomonadota bacterium | reverse complement strand
GCACCTGCTTCCTGAGCATCAATTATTTTTTTACGAATAGAGTCTTTGTTAAGGCTACTATCGCCAAACAAGGCTATTGGGATGAGGTAATTATTATCGTAGTTACCAATAAAGTCGATCACCACCAGATGATCTTTGCCTTCAGCCTTTCGCAAACCGCGCCCAAGTTGCTGTGTAAAAACTATGCTTGAGTGCGTTTGTCGCAGCATCACCACTTGGTTGACCGTCGGTATATCTATTCCTTCATTGAAGATATCAACAGTAGCAATATAGTCAAGCTCGCCACGTTCCAACTTCAGTACAGCGCTCTCACGTTCTTCGACTGAGTTTTGTCCACTAAGTGCAATGGTTCGGAGTTTTTTACCATGAACTTCACTATGATTAAGTAACTTTGAAAGCTCTGCTGCCTCAGCGTTCTTACTACAAAAAATAAGCCCTCGGACTGGTACACCTGCATGACCGTATCTTTCGATTGTCTTAATTAAATGAGTAACGCGTTCAGGCGCGACAAGTCTATTTAGATCTGAACGTTGATCAATAACTTCACCGTTTTCCATTACAAAGTCGGTAACGCCATAGTAATGAAACGGTGCCAACATATTTGCTTCAAGCGCTTTTTGTAAGCGAATTTCATACGGAACATTGAATCCAAATAGTTCAAACACGTTGAAGTCATCAGTTCGCTCTGGCGTAGCAGTCATGCCAAGCAGGAATGCAGGTTTTAGATACTCAATCACTCTGCGATAGCTCGCTGCTCCGGCTCGGTGTACTTCATCAATCAGAACGTAATCAAATGCATCAGGAGCAATAGTATCTAGAGTCCCTAATTTTGAAATTGACTGAATAGAAGCAAAAACATAGCGACGATCTAGTTCCTGTTTGCCTCCTACAAACTTTCCAAAGTCACTATTTGGAGCACCCAAGACACGCTGGAACTCTGTGATCGCGCGATCAAGTATTTGCTCACGGTGCACTACGAACAACATCCTCTTAGGCGCAAAAGAACGAACGTCTAAAGCTGAGAGAATAGTTTTTCCTGTTCCCGTTGCAGAAATAACAATGCCTCGCTTCTTTCCAGATTCGCGCAGCGCTGCGATTTCAGTAAGTGCTTCAGTCTGCATTGAATTTGGAAGAATAACTTCCTTGGATGACGGCTCATCTGAGTTCCCACTCCTGACGAAAGTTGTTGATGTTTTTGGGAACCGCCCTAACCAAGTTAACTCGTATTCATCGATCCATTCTTTCGTGAGAAGGACAGAGGCTTCGATATGCGCTTTAACAGCTCGATTGAGCTGTTGAACAATGTCGCCAGTTGGAAGCGCAGAAAAGCGAAGATTCCACTCATGATTCATTAGCAAGGCGCGCTCAGTCAGATTTGAGCTGCCAACAATAGCAGTAGTGCTCAAGTTCTGCTCGAAGATATAACCTTTCGCGTGAAAACCTGTAACTGAGTCGGGATGAACATAGACGCTAATTCCATCAAGATTCAGTAGTTCACGAAATGCTGCAGGCGAATTAAAACCTAAGTAAGTTGAGGTAATTATCTTGCCAGACCCTTGATAGTCTAGGATTGCTTGTTTGAGCATCGCTATTGCACTTGGTGTGATGAATGCAACAGAGAAGACGAAGTGACTAGAGCGCTTTATTTCATCTCGTATAGCTCGCAACATAGTGTTGCCATTAGAGTTAGAGACAAGCAATGGATGGAATACTTGGTCAGCATTGACTTTCGAATCAAGAAAACCAAAATTAGTGTCTTGTGTTAGCTGATGTGCTATTGAGATCAAACCTGAAAATCTCTCATTACTTGCTTAACCGCAGGGATATCGGCAGGAGCCCAATTAAGCTGATCCAAGTCTGCAACTTGAACCCAACGAATTTCAGAATGCTCAGTCAGTTTGGGTTCATCGCCAGTTAGTGAGCAATAGAATGTGGTCAAAATAACGATGCCAAATTCGTATTCATGTTCTGTTGTTTGAACTAGATTGCCGATTTCAGCTGTACAAAGTAATTCTTCCTTTAGCTCACGAACAAGCGCCTCTTTAGGTGATTCGTGGGGTTCGATTTTTCCTCCAGGAAATTCCCACATCCCAGATAACGACATTGTCGAACTGCGCTGGGCAGCAAGAATTGTTTTGTCTCTAGTAAGAACCGCACCTACAACATTTATTCTTTTCTTCAAAGTTGCACTCCGTTGCTCAGCTACTGAGCTTTAATTTTGGCTAAAGGTATGTTTAATTACAGCCATTTTTCTTAAGTGTCCGTGATTGGTGCACTAAGATCAATGTCATTATTGTGATTGATTAGCTGAAAAACCAGTTCATTTGCAGCGATGAGTGTTACGTGATGGTATTTGTGCGTGAAAGACTGCAACCATGAGTTGTACATACTTTTATCAATTTAAACAGGGCAGGCTCATTTTACGAGCCTTAGGTGAGCCACAGTAGGGGTGTTCAAGACAAATTTAGAGGAGAACACCATGTCTTTTTGGCAAATTCTAGGAAACTTCGCATTTTCTGACTCAGGCGAAACTGTTCACAAAATCTCAGACAGTTTGAGCATTTCTACAGAAGGTACTTCCTACACAACTATGGGATTGACCACAGTGGGATCTGATGGGTCAGTGTTCATTCAACAAGGCGTGTTCAGTTCCGATGGCAGCACACGGATGGGTTCAGTTGCAACTGGTCTCGGTGCAGTCTTTGGGCGCTGAAAAATGCTAGGTGTATTGTTTCTGCACTTTTTGCAACGTGTCTTTGATTTGTTTAATCAAAGAAGCAGGTTTCAAAACTTTGACATCTGAACCCATTCTTAGAATGTCCCCAATCAACTCTCTCTCGTCTGAATAGGGGACTTCTAATGTGTAGCTGCCATCTTTATGAAGAGTGCCTTTTTGATCAGGGTGCCATTCTTCATGCTGCACCCATCGTGCTCGTTGTGCTGTAAACTTTAGCTCTGCCATAGCTATTGCATATCCACCAAAAATACCATAGCCACCTTGCAACTGCTTGAGTAATTTGTCACGATCAATATCTTTTGATGCTTTATCAAGTAATAAGCAATGCTCGATGGCGTCTATTGCAAAACTACGAATGTCATTTCGTAAATGACACCAAGCATCAACATACCAATTGTCACGATAGTGAATAAGCTGCTGCGGGGAAATGACACGTTTTACTGAATCACCAGTTTGGCGATTCAAGTGAACGATTTCAATTTGCTTTCGATCAACGGTAGCTTTGGCAACCAACTCAAACGACTTTAGTGGCATCCTTCGCTTACCAGCATGAACTACTCTGATTCGCTCTGACAAAACATTAGCGTCAGCTCCTTGTGTTTCCAGAATTTTATTAAGTCTTGTTTGAAGCGGTTTCAGCTTTGGACCCAAAAGGCTAGGCTCCAATTGAGCAATCATGGTTTGAATAGTCATGAGTGCCAATGCTTCTTCTTGGCTAAACCACATACCAGGCAGTTGCTGCAGAGCCTCTGGGTTTTCTAGTTTGTAACCGCCTAAGTCACGGTCGTACAGTATGGGCGTATTCAAACGATCTCGGAACATTGAAAGGTCACGCTTGAAAGTAGCAGGAGAAATTTCCAGTTTCTTCAAAATCTCCAACTTGGTAACAGCTGTGCGCCCTGCGAATAAGGACTGATAAGCATAGTAACGGTCAATTTCTGCCATGTTTTATACTTTCATCGGTAGTAATGATCATTATTTCCGAAAGCTTAACAATAATCTATTTTTAATTATCAAGACGGAACGTGTCGTTTAAAACTACTGTAGACGAAATACTTGCAACGAGTAAAAATCCAGTTTTTTAATCAATTCAACAGGGCTAGACCATGGAAAAAGAAATGCTTTACGACAGAGTTATTGAACTGATAAATCACAATGAGAGTCTTTACGATCGGTGGGAGAACAATATTTCTGCGCTCATTGCTAAAAAATGGCCTTCAGCTTTTGAGTTAGCTAAAGAAAACTCTGGGGATGACAAACCCACATTAACAATAATTGTAGATATAGGAATTGATGCAATTGACGATCCAAGCGCCTTCATCTCTGATCTTGATGGGGTATTTAGGTCCCTATCAAAAGGTGGTCAATTAAATGCTAGAGGTGAGTGGTGTTAATCAATAAACTGATTCACTTATAAGTATCGCTTCCATGCAAAAAAAGAAGTGCATTGCACTTCTTTTTTTTGATTAATCTTCATCCTCGTCAATTTCAGTATCCACAGAGATGTAGTGATCAAGCACATCAGCAGTGTCTATGATCCAAACACTTCCTGATTCTGGAAACTCTCCATCTTTAGAAGCCATGTAGGCAGCCTCCCAGTTTGAGTAGATGCCGTTATAGTGAAGTTGATACTCTGCATCTGGGTAATATCCAGCGATGTAGTAGATGGTCATGGGAGAACCTCCAACTTATTTTTTTTTACTTGAATTTGAAGATTTTGGGATTGCTTTCTAAGAACTCGATTCCAATCGATGACGATGGACATCACAGCATCCAATATATCTCTCGCGCTACCTTTACCAGTGGCGATGACTTTGAGTAGTGTTTGATCAGATACATTCAAAATGCCCTCGTCATCTAATATACGGCGACATAAATTTAGCCATCTATCAGGTGGTGCAGCATTAAAAGGTATGCAGTGGCAGCGATCGCGTACACCTACTTCAATACCTTGAAAATTGTTGGTGGTCAGAACGAATACACAATTTTGCGCATTCATTAATGACTTCAAAGAAGCCATTGCTGTTTTGGTCAACTCATCTACTTCATCCAGCACAAAATAGTGATAAGTTGAAAACGGTACAAGATTAGCTTGATTCTGCAACTTTTGGATCATTGAGGCATCGTTATTGCCAGGCTGTACTCTTATATATCTACTATTCGAATTTAATCCAGCACGTGCCATTTCCATTGCATCTGGAAAAAGCTTTGCCAAAGCACTTTTGCCAGTGCCAGGCACTCCGTACAGCAAAATTCCACACTTGCCTTCACGAATCGGAAAGGGTCGTGCGCCAGTTATCAAATCCTCTATAAGTTGACGGCTGTGATCATCTTCAAAGACGATGTCATCTACTGTTTTAGGTGTGTATCGGTTTTCAAAATCATCTAACATATTGGGTCCTTTGAATATTGGTTTAAATTGGGTGGACTGTTGATCAGCCCACCCATTGGCTTTAGGCTGCAAGTGGCAGTGCTGTGGCCTCTGCTACTGCTTGTGTAACAGCTGTTTTTGCAATCTGACTGTCATTGGCTGCAACTACTTCTACTTTTTGAGCTTCTGCTACTGCCTTGGCTTGGGAGAATTGCGCGACCAATGCCGCATTCACCGCACTCTCGCTATTGGTAAAGGAGTGGACTGTAATACTGCCATCAGCATTCCAAGTACCAAGCAGCACTACAGGTTTGCCAATATTTCCGGCATCCAATGATTCCTTGAATACTGGTGCTGTGACATTCACTATGGTTTTGTTTGACAAAGTGATAGCGCCAGCTGTAGCTTTTTGCTTCGCTGTCATCGCGTTAGGCGACTTGGCGAGACGAATTTCTTCGACTCCACCATTACTTTTAATGAACTGTGGAATATCTAAGATATTCACATTTTGGTTCAGTGCTGATCGCAGGACAATGCCATAGGCACTTACGCGGCGTCTATCTGTACCAAACACGCACTTGACGATTTTTACGATCGTATGTGTGCCTGAACCAAATTTGTATCCCTTTAGACCGATGTAATCTCTAAGAGCGTTTCGCTCCGCTGCAGCTTCTGGAGATGAACCAGATAGCTCCTTGTAGAGCGAATAGCATTTTTGAAGTAGCCCATATAACTGTTCATTGCTGGTGCGATATGCATTTTCTTGCCAGATTAATCGTTCATTGATCAATCCTTCAATTGCAGAGCGCACATTCAGAATTGCAGCCACTGCTTGGGCTGGATTTGCTGTTGTGTCGTTTTGCACGACAGCTGCTGGCATTGCGTTTTGGATTGCTTCAGTGATTGAAGTTGAAGCGGCGACGGTGTTTACAGAATTTTGCATTTGGATACCTTTCAAAGTAAATGCAGTTTTAAAAAGACCTCAGCGGACCTGCTGCGGCCACCGAAACAACTTGTTTGTGTTTGTTGTTTCGATATTTGTAGTGGACCACTCATAACAATATTTGTATCAAATCAAATTATGTTGTTATAGTTGTAGCTATGAAGAAAACTAATAGGCCTTTTTACAAGGGAATCGTAGGATTCACTAGGGAGCTAGAAGAGGATTACGGCTCGGCTGCGGAGGACGGCATCTACGGCTGGTGGTGGCGATATCTTCGGCTCAGTCCAGTTTTTTGGTTTGCTCGCACCACTGGTATAGCCCCTAGAAATGCTCAACTTGCCAAAGTGTTTGAGCAGGCAGGGGATTTGGGTGAAGAAAGGCTTATCAAATGGTGGAAGGCAACTGGAGCGCAGCTTTATGTAGAAGACAAACGCCCAAGGGAAGTGCGATTGGTCGCTGAGGACAATCTTGAGGAATTCGTTTTCTACCCAAAAGGGAAAAGTATTGTTGTGGAAATTCCACTAACCATCAGTCAAGGAACCATCAACAAAAAAATCCGAAAAATACTTGCTGAGCATCACGCTGGTAGAAGTCTTGATGTGATGGCATACAGCACTGCCCAATGGCCTTTGCATACAAAACGATTTGACCTAAACACTATTGAACGGGAATATTGGACGCTGCTGTATCGCATGCTTTATCCAGACATTGCGGCATGGCGAATTGGGGACCGACTGAAATTAGCTCCAGGGCTGAACTTGCGTGATGTAGACCGCTGGAAATTCAATCGCACTACCAGCCCTGTGCATAGGATGAGCAGCACCATTGGGCGATATCTTTACAAAGCACAGTGGACTTTATGGAATGCTGAACAGGGCTCATTCCCTAGTGCAAATAAAGCTGTGCCAATTGATAAACCATTTGGCTCAAAATTGCACGATGAATATCTAGAGGCAACAGGAAGAAGAATTGATACGATTTCCCCTTGGCATGAGTGGTTGAACCGTCAGTATCACCAAGACCTTGTGTACAGAATTCGAAAGAAAAACAATCTTTTGGGCATGAGTTCTATCAATCCAAGAATGCTTAAATTGCTCCCAAAATTCATTGCTGGCGAAACTGATCTACTGACCTAGTGTCGTGTTGCACGACACCGCATCTCAGACCAATTCCACTGCGTTGCGTTTCATATCGTCGTGTACATCAATGTATCGCTGTGTCACAGCAATTGAGCGGTGTCCTGCTAGGCTTGCCAGCACACGAACGCCAATGCCTTTGCTGGCCAAAGTGGTGATGAAGCTGCGGCGCATGGTGTGACTGCTGGCGCCTGAAATGCCCGCTTTCTTGAACAGCCAATAAAAGTGCTGGGTCATCACGTTGGCAGTAAAACCTCTGCGACCTGCTGTGATGAACAAGGGGTGCGCTGGGTTTTGAGGATTACGCAGCTCTAAATACAGCTGCAATTCATCACGCAGCTTTTGGGGCAAGAACACCGTGCGGGGTTGGCGTCCTTTGGTTTGCTCTGCCGTTAATCGAATTTCTGCTTTGACTGTGCCATTGGCATTCAAGACATCGCTGACAGAAAGACTGGCGATTTCGGATACACGCATGCCTGACCACATGCCTGTCAGCAGCATCACGCGATTGCGCAGCGCAAAGCTGCGCTGTGAGATGTAATCCAAAACTTGATCAAGTTCTGCGGGGGTGAGTGTTTTTGCTTGTGCCATTTTTTTTTGCTCCTTTGTATAAATAAAAACTTACGTGCAAGTGTGTTTTCTTTTGCTCAAAAGAGCGACCCGAAACCCGATGAATTTGCGGGGCAAAAAACCCCAATGAAATCAACGCGGTTAAGAAAAGCGTACTTTTCTTATGTGCTTGTATTTATCCATATTGCAGAGTAGTTCGT
>CAIMVM010000175.1 GCA_903844895.1 uncultured Pseudomonadota bacterium | reverse complement strand
TTCAAGGTCGGATTTCGAAATGGCGATCAAAACTCCCCCCCCGATGCCTATTGACAGCAGTACGAGGTAGATAATGATGATCTTTTTTGACATTTGGATTTCGGCCTTGGCGCCGTCCTTTCCTGGTTATAACTAAAAAGGTCGGAGGATGGGTGAAATTACTTAAGGCAAAACACCAAAAAGAATGGGACAAAGGCGCTAAAGAAGCATCCGGCCTTGCAGAGACAGGGACAACTGACTGATTTCAGAGGTATTATCGTCTGTGCAGCCACTGCACTGAGCATGTCGTTTAAGTTTATAGGAGTCGTATTCAGCGCCCAGATATCCGGCTATTTTCTGCCAAGTGATCCAGTTGTAGGCACTGTCGAGAGAAAATCCGTAGCCACCCCCACCGGAAACATAAGGTCTGATTTCCAGTCCCAATTCTAAGTTTTCAAGGGGCTGATATTCTGCTCTAAATGAAGGTGAGACGCGGGAGTATGTAGAGATAGCAGCGTGTTCCGAATCATCGATTTCTTTAATTACTTCTGCGAGCTCTGGAGTTTTTAAAAAATTCAAGGCTGCTCTTGCAGTAACTTGGGGAGCCACTTGAGCGGATGCGAATAGATAGTTCCTGCTAAAGACCCCCGTAGCTTTTTGGGACTTCTGATTTAATTCTAACTTAGCGAAGGTGCCTCCGAGTCCCACCGACCAAAGCGACTGATTTGATAGAAATGACTGAGCGAGCTCATAGGTTGGGCTTAAGAGCATGGAGTTTCCATTAAGCGACTCTGCTCCCACTGTAGACTTTAAATGAAACTTTATGATTTTAAGTCCTATTCGCGCCTCTAAATCCGTCCTACGTATCTCGTTTTGTTCGTCTTCGGCAATTTTTTTGGAACTGGCCACCTCAGAATTAGAGGCAACATCTTCATAGGAAGAAAGAATACTGGAATCAATCTCTTCAGGTTCAGCGTTTTCCAAGCCAGGAGTGCTGTCAAGGGATTGAGGGAGCTGGAGCTGTTTATTGAGTGGAACTATGCTGTATTCCCTGGCGATTGTGCCATTGTTGCGCACGGCGGTGAGTGCCATAATTTTTGCTTTTACGGGGACTTCTATCTTAGTTTCACGGGTTTTAATAAGATAATTTTTGTGATCCAGGGAGTATCGTAAAAAATACCTTACATTTTCTGGAGTCGCTGGGAAGGAGATCAGTGACTTAGACGTTTCTGGTTCTTTCGTTGCAAGCGCCGTTTTAGATGTTCCCTGAAGGGTATCGTAGGCCCAAAGGATAGGGGCCTTTGTGAGAAAAACACAGGCTACGCTAAGGTTAAAGATCAAAGGTAGAAAACATTTCTTTTGAGCAGGCAACCCTTTTGCGGATGCTGCCTTCGATTGCGTTGAGTCGGGCATGGTTTTTTCCTGGGATTTTTTGATGAGCATCTTTAGCCTAAATGTTGAACAATGGAGAGGGTAGCATTTCTTAGATTCATTAGGTGAGGGCATAAAATCTAACTCAAAATAAGCACGCAGTGCATCAGTCTCTTTGAGAAATAAAAATGATCCTCTAGGAGCAAGGACATTTTTAGAATCAATGTGGCGCATCTCATTCCACCTTTAAAAGATACTCCTTCATTCTATCATTAAAGCTCAACTTGCCCAAATTGCGAGATTAGGTTAAATGGATATCTTTTAAACTGAGGTCCCTATGGCGGATAACAATGGGTATGGGAAGTGGTTTGGGCGGCTGGCTTTTGTCAATCTTTGGTACTGCTTATTTGTCATTCTTTGGGGAGCCTTTGTGCGCGCCACCGGCTCAGGGGCAGGGTGTGGAGCCCATTGGCCGCTTTGTAATGGTGTGATGCTCCCAAGAGCCCCTCTATTAGAAACCATCATTGAGATGACCCACCGTCTGACAAGTGGAGTTTTTTTAATCATTTGCCTGGCTATGCTGATTGTTTCCTTTAAAGCTTTTCCCAAAGGCCATGCTAGCCGACTTTGGGCAAAAATAAGCTTTGGTCTTTTGGTCTTCGAAGCACTGATTGGAGCTTCGCTGGTACTTTTAGAGCTCGTGGGACAAAATGACTCAAAAGCTAGGGCTTTTGCGGTGGGTGGCCACTTAGCAAATACGATGATTCTCGTTGGAGCCTTGACTATCAACTTGTGGCTCGTTAAAGGGAAATCTCTTCCTAAGAACCTCCTCCAGGGGATTCATTTTAAACTTATGGCGCTTCTTCTTGGACTGATGATTTTGTTGGGAGTGAGTGGGGCCATCGTAGCTCTAGGGGATACCCTGTTTCCGTCAAGTAGCCTTAAAGAAGGAGTTCTCATGGACATCGATCCTAGCGCTCATTTTTTAATCCAACTGAGATTTATCCATCCCTTGCTGGCTATGATTTCTGGGCTCTATGCCATGGGTGTCGCCAACTGGCTGCTCGCGAAACTTAAGCCTGGCGAAGCTTCCAGGAAGACGAAGAGAATCATCATTTTGGTTCTTATTCAACTGAGCGTCGGGGTTTTAAATATGCTTTTGTTAGTCCCCGTTTGGACTCAAATGCTGCACTTACTTTTGGCGAATATCCTTTGGATAACGATCGTAGAGTCCTGGCTTTCAGGGAGCGCTGAGTTAGATCTCTCTCTCACAAGTACCAGCGCCTAAAGAAAGTCTTACAAACGCAAGCAAAGCGGGATGGGCTGGGATTTATAAGGCTCGAAATCTTTGCGTTTGGAAACAAGAGTCTCAAGCCCGATGCTTTGGCGAAAAGAATATTCTCTGAACGCGGTAAGACGTCCTATCAATCAGCGAACACTATTTTTAAGTGGGCAGTGGTGCCAACGTAAAGTAGTTGTGCCCACTTTAGTGGGAGAGTATCGTTATCATTTTACTTCTACTTTGGAAACGCCCGAAAGCCATAAAACCCATTTTGAGCTCTTTAGCTGATATTGAGTATAACGCGGGATCTTGTTGAAACGAGGTTGATGTGACCCCAAAAATAATTCGCAGTTTTCTTTCCTTATTTCTTTCTTTTTTCCTTTCTTTTTTTCTTTCTTTAGCTTTGCCTGTCGCTTTTATTTTAGGCGGCAGAATTGCCATTGGTAAAGAAGAAGTGCCAAACTTTCCGCTACATTTGGCCCTTGAAAAAAGAGATGAAACTTTGGCTTTAGCAATTATTAAAGAAAGAAAATTTAATCGAATTTTGCGGGGTGGAGTAAGTCCATTTTCTTTGGCGGTATCGCTTCACTTGCCAGCAGTGGCCATAGCCATCGCCCAGGCCGAATCGGACGGAAAAGAAGACTTTGCCCGTGCGGAGTTTTATACCTACTATAAATATATGTTGTGGAAATATGCGGAATATAGCGCTCTAAAACGGGCCGGATTTCATCAAAGCCTTCAGAATCAAGATGGTCTTACGATCCTAATGCAGAGGATTCAAGATAGGAACAAGGCGTTTATTCCTAGTCAAAGAATGGAAGAGGAATTAGGTGCTCTTGTAGGAGAAACCGATACAGGACTTGCTGATCAAGAGGGAAATGCTGCTTTGCATTATGTGATGTTAAGTATATCTGAAAGGGAGTCTTTAGAGGAAAACAAACTTGATATGGCCATTCTTCGTGACTTGTTCGCCAAGGGCGTTGCTGTCGACAAGGCAAATGGAAAAGGACAGACAGCCCTTCACCTTGCCTACTCTAGGCTGAGAGGTAAGCTCTCAAAGATTCAGGAAAAACATTTCGCTGATATTATAACACGACTCCTGGAGCATGGTGCGGACCCTAACTTGCGGGATAGCCAAGGGAAGAGCCCCTCAGAACTTGCGGAAAGAAAGGTAGTCCTGAAGCCTCTCATTCCTAGGGAGGCAGTTTTGGCGTCTATGAGAAAATTCTATGCAAACCATTCCCTCGATATCCGCATCCGACGATCAGGGGGTATCCAGGTGAATCTGTTTGACATATTAAAAAAGAGTCGAACCAGCGAAGGGCAGACTACTAAAGTAAATGCTCTGGCAGACACTTCTGTAAATCCCCTAAGCGCAGATTCCAAAGGGGCCTCATTTCATTCGTCGACGTCTCTGTTCTATCGGATTGTCGGCAAGTACTCCAGCCATAGCCCGTCCCGAGCCAGCGAGGAACCAGACGGGTTTGGCTGGTGGTGAAAGCCGACTGCCGTGATCCGAGCAAAGCGAGGTGAGCGGCCTATTCGACTTCCGCC
>CAIMVM010000174.1 GCA_903844895.1 uncultured Pseudomonadota bacterium | reverse complement strand
GATTTCAACCAAAAGAAAAGATGATTTTAACAAAAAATCTAAATGAAAAGTCATAAAAGCCGCGTGGCTAAGCCAGCGGAGAGGGATTTGAAGTCAAGAAACCAGGCTTGACATGGGAAAGGCGACTAAACTAGCATTAAAAAAGTGGAAACTTATATTTAAAATCAAACTTCATGGTTTAGAATGACGCTGAAATTTTGAACTCTTAGGTTTCATGATGAAAACAAAGTCCTCTCTGGCTCGTGATGTGTCCTTCTTAGATTACGATTCGGTTTTCTTTTTAAAAGGCATTGGCGATGAGCATTATGTTTCAGATTTCGCATGCAGGAGGAGCCTTTCTCTGGATCTAAGGCTTTTGAAGTAGACAGTATCAGAGGGCTGCAATCTGATCCTAGATTCTTTAATTGATAGGATTATTGTGGCTTCGCTGGTAAAGTGTGGATTTGTGGATTCTTACATATTTTTTATAGGAGCCTCTCCATGCCTCAATTGAACCTTTTGGACCGGCGTTTAAAGTTTACGCACGCGGCACATTCAACAGCTAAAATTGATTTTTTTTGCCTGTCTGAGCTTCATGATGACACTTCTACGCCTGGAGTCAAAAAAATTGAGCACTATTTGGGGGGGCTGTCTGAGGGAGTTCTGTTCCCAATAGATGTGGAAGCGCGCCATTTTATGGTAGCCCTAGATTTGGATGCTTTGCAAAGAAAGTATGGCTTGGATAATGAGCGTCTTGGGGACGGCCATTTGTCAGCTCTAATTGGTGGCAAGATTTCGGGGCTACTGTTTTCGTCACCTTTTTTTAAGCAAGACGACGTGCTGTCCGTTAAACTCAGCCCGAAATTGAAAGTGGCTGTGAAAGAAAAGGTGGATTTTCTAGTTGCTGCAGAACACCAGTCAGTAAACAATCGGCTTGAAGGTGAAGTGAAAACTAGGAGTGTTGTCTTAGATTCTTACTTTGAGTCTGAGGATTATCTGAAAGCTGCTGCTATCAGCGATGGCATGCTTGTAACTCGATCTTTGATAAATTGGCCAGCAAATATGCTGAATCCTGCAACCTACGAAGATTTTATAAGAGACCTACTTAAAGCTTGGGGGCCACGTTGGAAAGGCAATATTTCCATGGAGTCCATAGATGCAAAGCGACTTTCTGACGAAGGTGCTGGCTTGATCTCCGCAGTAGGTAGGGGAGCTAAAGAGGGGCCAAGAATTCTTAAGCTAGTATGGGAGCCTGAATCAAAGCCCAAGGGATCTGGGATTGCCTTGGTTGGCAAGGGGATCACCTACGATACGGGAGGTTTAGACATTAAACCGAGTTCCAGCATGAGACTCATGAAAAAAGATATGGGTGGTTCCGCGGCGGTTCTTGGTAGTTTTCTGGCACTAGCAATTTCAGGGTATCAACAAAAAGTCACCCTTTGGCTGCCTTTGGCTGAAAACTCGATTTCTAGTGATTCTTTTCGGCCTGGCGACGTATACAAGGCTTTGAATGGAAAACTAGTCGAGATAGACAATACTGATGCAGAAGGGCGCCTTATCTTAGCTGATGCTTTGGTCTATGCAGCCAGAGAAGTTCCTAAAGTTATCGTCGACGTGGCCACCTTGACAGGGGCTGCTCGGGTGGCCTTAGGGCCAGAGGTAGACAGTGCCTTTACCAATCGTCGCGAATTCGGCCCCTTGATTCAGCAAGCATCCTTGCAAACAGGGGATTGGGTTTGGCCTATGCCGCGTGTGCCTCAATACAAATCGTATTTTGAAAGTTCTCAAATCGCAGACATGGAAAACGGCGGAGGTAAATTTGCAGGAGCTGTCGTGGGAGCTCTTTTCTTAGAGCACTTTGTCGGAGACCTACCATGGATCCATATCGACAGCTATATGTGGGCTGAAAAGCCCACCCTGATGGCTAGAGAGTCCGGACCGAATCCCAAAATGGTACGATTTCTTTGTAAACTTATGGAAACCCTCAGAAGTATTTAGCCTGTAGCTGATGAGCTCTCAAGCTTTTGCTCTCTTGATTTGCTAATAGGAAATTGGCTGGCACATGATTTAGGACATCGCCTGGAACATAATGGTGGAATTTCAGTATCCGCCTTATTTCTAGGTGTAGATTTCGTCATTTTTTAATGCACGGGATGCTGTTTTCAGAAGAACAGAAAATTCACTTGAGAGCATCCAGAAATGCGCGAGGCGCCCCCGAATCTAACGCAGCCTCACCACTTGTCTAGCAATGGCATCAAATTTATCTTCGGTGATGATTTGCACATAAGGACAGTCATTTATATTCGCAATATCTGCTGCTGACCAGGTGTCGCCAGCGAATTGCTTTGTATTAGAAGACACCCAAATAGCCTTGGATAGTTTGTTGGGAGGAGATTCTCTGCATTTAGGCACATTCCCTGCGGTGCTAGAAATCCTTAGAGGCATAAATCTAGTGTTTTTTCTTGCGATTCTGCTGAACCTGAGAGAAGCCAGGATGGTGGTGACTAGAATACTCAAAACAGAACCGCATGATAGCATTTCCATTTTCAAACAATATTTGGGCACTGCTTATAGATTTGGCTTGAGTAGAGATCGATGAAACCTAAGCCCGGCTCTTGGTCTCAAGGGAATCAATATGAATATTTGCCTGAAGGTTTACATGATGGACGCTTGCGGCGAGATCACGCAACATTTGAGCTGCTTCTTTCTCCATCAAGAGTTTTTGCTCCTTAGCGGCTTTGGCGCGCACTTGTGTCTTAATGGCTGCTGTCCAGGCATCAAGTTGAATTAAATATCTGGACTTTGAAGCATCGATTTCTTCTAAGTAATTTTCTTGTAGGTGAGTTAATTTAACTTGATGAGCTTCTTCTTTAGACTTATTTAACTCATCCAATTTGATTTCAAGCCAACTTGCAAGTTCCTCTTTTAGCTTTTGGTTAAGTTCCTCTTTATAGGAAGCTAATGCCTTTTGATGCAGGGCGTCTAGGATTTGAGACTGATTAAGAATTGCGTTTTGCATATCCACGCGAGCTAAATTCACTTTCTCTTCATGTGTTTTTTTAAATTCTAAATCGAGCTGCTTTTTAGCATTTGCTAACTGAGTGTGAAAAAGAATCTCAAGAGACTTATGTTCCTCGTCAAGTAATTTCTTTGCTTCGAGCTCAATATTATGAAGTCTTTGTGTGTGGGAGTCTCTTTCTTTTTGAATGCAAGAAAGAAGCTCTGATTCAAAGTGAGCTTTTGAGGTAAGGATCTCATTTTGGATTTTGGCCTTAAAAGCCGCAGTCAAGGCGTCTTCATCTTTTAAACATTCTTCTTTTATGAATTGGCCGATGTGCTCGGTAGCTTCGCGAAAACGCTTATGAAAGTATTGGGATTCTTTGACAAGTCGACCTTCAAGCTCCCTTGCAAAGCAACCTTTATAATCGGCTAGAGCTGCATCTCGATACTTACAAAGTTCCGTTGCAAGGGCCAGTTTTGAGGCATTTTTATAGTCTTCCAAATTAGGTGCGTAATCAAATCGTAGGGGGAGCTGATCTTCCTTTTGAATAAAATCCTGGTAGAGTCTCTCGCCTAGACGAGTCATCACTTCATGCCAGTTGGGTTGGTTTTTTAAAAGCTGTGGCGACATTTTCCATCTCCCTGAAAATCAACTAGGGATATTTTCACCTGAACGGCTATGGGGTAAGGAGGGAAAAAAAAGCCAGGCTGCCTTGGTGGTTGTTAGACTAACATGGCTTTATCTAATAAAAATGACTGTTTGTGCTTTTAGTTTGTGCTTTTAGTTTGTGCTTTTAGTTTGTGCTTTTAGTTTGTGCTTACGTTGGTTTTCTGGGCCGTTTAAATGATTTCGGTGTTGAATTTGGGGTGCTTAAATCCACACGG
The DNA here is from genome assembly GCA_903844895.1 of uncultured Pseudomonadota bacterium. Lineage (GTDB taxonomy): Bacteria > Bdellovibrionota_B > Oligoflexia > Oligoflexales > CAIMVM01 > CAIMVM01. Next base: position 14,545 of record CAIMVM010000174.1, on the reverse strand, counting down.
GCAAACTTTTTCTTAGTTTTTTTGGGGGCTTTTTGCATGGGTGTTGCTGTTTTTTCTGGCAGCTTTTGGCTGATTCGTTCTAAACCGACAAATACCTCAGCTAAAGCGCCCTTGACCGCGCATAAGGTGTCATCCATATCGACCTGTCGTTTCAAAAGTATCGCCACATTTTGATTCAAGGTGGCGAGTTCATTTTTTTGTTGCTCTATTGCAGTCATCAAGGGGAAATAAGCATCTTTAGGACCTACGGATTTTCTAAGTATCCGCATTTGGTTTTGAAGCGAATTTTCAAGAATAGCTACAGCCTGGATTACGGTTTCATGGAGAGCATTGCCTTCGCCCATGAGCTCTTCTTTTAACTCTTGCGCCTGTGATTCAAGTCTGCTGACCGCGTCGTCGATAGCTTCACTGCTTCGTTTGTGGGTGACAGGAGCACGGCTCCAAGAAAGGTACTCAGTGACATCTGCAAGCCGATAAATCGGTCTGACGTAACCATCAACTCGCATCTTTGCGACTCGTAATTCTCGCCCGGAAATTTGATTTAAGCGAGAGCGTTTAATGCCAAGGAGGTCCATAGCTTTTTCTGCAGATATAGAAAAGTCTGACGCCAAAGGTTCGTCCCCGCGGAAGTTGAGGATCATAGGAAGTGAATCTGGATGTGTAAATTCGAGCATTATGGTTATCTCCTTTTTACGTTGTAGCGCCAAAGGCTTAAAGTGGAATAACTTTCCAGTAGTTCAGGAGTGACTTGGTTTTCAAAATAGAGCCTAAAACCCACCCGGTGTTCGCCTTCGGAAAATTCTGACAAATCAAAATTTATTGCCAAATTAACTGGGCTCTTACCGAGGGGAAGGGCTTTATTCAAAGGTCTCTTGGCGATTTCATCTGGCGACGCATTTTCTAAATATAAGCTTGGCCCATATCCTTTACTAATCATTTTTGAGGAAGGCTCAATTTCCATTTGCATAAACCAGTCCTTTGAGGAGGTCGTTACGCTGTACGAATGCTCGACGATATTTTTGCCGCTAAAAAAGCTGCTTGATGTGGGCTCCTTATAGGTGGGAAGGGTGCTTTTCACATTAAGGCTCGCGGGATTTTCGTTCAAGGCGAAACCATAGTAAAATCCTGATCCTTTGTTTAAGCTTTTAGCTCCATCAAGGGGATTGTACATAATGGCTGGAAGAATCACGGAATTTGCAAAAAAGCTAACTTCAGTGTACATGCCCATTTCAAAGTTGAGCCTCAAAAGGACATAGGAGAAGCTGACCCTAACGATGCTCCGAATAGGACCCACTTTATATGCCTCTAGCTTACTAACAATGCTAGATTGATTTACTAAAAAAGTTAGGAAATATTTTAAATCAGCCTTCAAAAAAAAACTGGAAGTCTCTACGAGCCGCCTGGGTTTACCGTCGTTTAAAACATCGATGCCCTTCACCACCAGATAGTTTTTGGGATCAAAGTAATATGCATAGCGGGACGTCGATATTTTAGCTTGCGGCAAATTGAAAGAAACATAAGACTTGTTAGAAAGTGGGGGCGCTCTGCTGAACCAAATGCCTACGTAAATAGCGCCTTTTTTGCCACTTGGATGTTCTGCTTTCAGTTCATAGCTCAAATCGGGTGCGGGACCAATCCAAGAAGTAATAGGCGCGATATCACCTACGTCTTCACCCATAAAAGAGAGCTCATCAGCATTGTCAAAAACGCCATCTCCTTCATGCATATTGGGACTTGCGCCCTGATCTAAAACGAAATCTTCATACCTTGTCATTTCATCAATTTGAAAGGGAATCGCTTCAGCTTTGCCTTGCACAGATCTAAAAACTCGGTAAGTGTTAATAGGGTAACCAGAAAGCTCACGGAGAGTATACGCTGGTAGGATGATGGGTGCTTTGTGCACATATTGAGCGATTGCTGGGGGGGCAAAAGTGGAACTTATTAAAAAAATAACAACGTAAGCGATAGCCCATGATGGGAAAAATTGTAAGAAAATAAAGGGCCCAGCTATGACTTTGGATGTTCTTTCCAAATTCATGTTCACCTCAAATAATTTGCAACTTATATAGAATACTATAAAGAAAGCCTATAATAGTTAAACCCCAAAGTCCAACAACAAGTTTAGGAAGGAGCCAATGAAACCACTTCTTAGAGCGCCAAGAGGACCAAATAAGGCCAAGGGCCCCACCCGTCAAAAGACCACCGAGATGCGCGGTATTGTCGATCCCAGGAAAAAGAAAGCCAAAGAGTAGACCCATTGCAGCCCAACTTAGAAGTGCCTTAAACATGGGGTCGTCAGCTCCACTTCCCAATAGAAAAGCAATGGCCATACCAAGGCCAATCAGTCCAAAAATAGACGCGGATGCTCCACATGAAAAATGACCTGCTAAAGCGGAAAGGACAAACCCTCCCACTCCTGTTAAAATATAAGCAGTCCAGGTGAAGGAGCGTGTTGTAGTCTGTTCTATAAAGTCGGTAATTTGCCTAACAGCCATCATGTTTAGGAGGATATGAAGCCCTCCCCCGTGCAGCCAACTGGCAGTGAGCGGCCCCCACCAGCGGCCATTAAATAGTTCCGGACTTGAAGCGCCTAGGAGATCAATCACACCACCAGGGACAGACCAAATACCCTTTATAAAAGCGGAAAAGCCCCCTAATAATAGAACGGCAAGCAATTCGACGATAAAAAAAGCAATGGAAATCTTAATAATGATTTCGCCCACGGACTTGTTGGGGCTCAATAGGTTCGGCGTAAAGCGCGAAAAAAATTCAGACGTTTTTCCAGGCCGGGCGGCGCCACACCAGGGGCAGTTGTCTGCAACGCCCATCAGTTTTTTACACGAGCGACACATCATTGGTCTATTCACGAAGCTTCCCCAATATGGCTATCAATTGGATTCCTTAGGGAAGTGTAGCTTTTGTGTTTCCAGATATAAATAGAAATCGGCGGATTTCGTTTGGAAGCAGCCGCAAAACTCGAATACTACTTCAAATAATGAGGTACAATTGAAAGAAGAGGTTTGTGCTAAAAAATTGCAAGCTGTTATGGCGCTTGTGTTTGCAAGCAATCATGAGATTGACAATCCTCTTGCCATAGCTTTAGGCAGTTTGTCTGGGCTAAAGGATTCTGTTTACCAAGAAAAAATTGATACATTGGCGAAAGCTCTTTGGAAACTACCTGAAGTGGTCAAATCGAGTCAGGCTATTGGGGTTCGGCGATCGGTTTGCACTTGAGTATGTTAGGTATTTTGATAGGTCGAAAAGGTTAACGTTGAAGTGATTTTTACAAATTCTTATGCCATCACTCCTTCTCGTAGGTTTAAGGAACTCTTTGCATAGAGTGACGTGAGTCTAAAATTGGTTTTTAAAGTACTTGCTAGTAGTTGCTATGTCTGAAATCAAGAACTGCCTTCTCGTGAGGTAGTGGGACCGAAAGACTGGGTGTGTGTTAGCACGATTTAAAATTTCCCCTATGAGTATTCCCTCACAGTGATCTAAATAGTCCCCCAATGGAGCAACGCGTTGAATGGGAGCTCTGAAAAGAATCATCATAACGGTCGAATGGCAGCAAGCTGTATGGTTTCACTAAGGAAAAAATCAGGCAGGTATGTCACTGCCTAGATCACAGGCAGATAGAGCTAATGAACTTCTGGAAACAGTTTTGAAAAAGAAACGTCACTAGGTTTAAATGTTAAGCCTAATGTTCTAGTGGATAGCAGTGGCTAGAATGCCCATGTCGTTGTAATTGAAAGCCTTGTGAAATCAGTAATGTTATCGATGTCGACATTCCCAATTGAGATCGAACAAAGTAACTCGATGGTTGAAATGCTTTTTCATAGAATGAAATTTTTGTGCCTATATTCAATCGGTCTGTGTTGCTTTGCATCCTTGGTGAAAGGAGCAGATATCTACCATCATGGAGCTAACACCCGTATTCCCTATCTGTCAAAATCAACTTAAGAATCTAGTTGAAGTAGTAAGCCAGTCCTAAGTTTAAGGCATTACGAACTCTAGTGGACTGCTTGGCGCCTACCGTAATTGCGGTAGATGCTTCTTTAATGACATAGGTTTGACGGATATATTCACCTGTTAGAAAGAAACCAGTTTTAGACATGGGAACTTCGAAACCACCACCAAAGTGAGACCCCGATCCTGTTCCATTCAAGTTATAGTGCTCTGATTTACCTTCAAAGATGCCATCGCCCAATTCAGAAACATATTGGTTGTCGATGGTCACTGCTTCTTTGTACAGTCCGGCTCCGAGCTCAAGAAAGAAGTAGCCCCCAAAGTTTAGGCGTCCAAAAAGACTGGCATGTCTCATGGCGGTAATACTGGATAGTTTGTTCACCTTAGCGGGGTCTAGGGAAGATTTTTCTGTAGTCGAGAGAGATTCAGAATATTGTCCGAACTTTAGGCCCAAGGTAAATGTTTCAAAGGAATACCCTATGAAGGGAGAATAGCCTTCCACAGAGTTGGATACCTCTCTTGTTTTCTCGGAGACCTTACTGGGATAAAGCTTAGAATTGTCGGCTGTTGTTAAAACGGATAAACCAAAGTTAAAGCCATCTCTGCCGGAGCTCTTTCTCGCAAAAGCTTCACTTGAGAGGCATACCATGATGATTGTGGCTAGGGTGGTAATTCGTTTCATAATCAATCTCCTTTACAAGGACTTAAGCCTTATGAAGAAAGATATGCAGGAATTGATCCGATTTTTCTTGACTTTGATAACCATCTGAAATTGCTTTATTATAAATAGTTTTTATGGGTTCAATCAGGCTCTTTGAGCGTGCTTTCTGCATTCCAACTGTCAACAAAAATGACGGTTTCCCTCAGAGATAGGGGCAACATGGTCCTAAGTAAGGCCCTAAATAAAACCCTAAGGAAGGCTTAAGTGGAGGTCTTAATTGGGCTCTCGGAATCGCCAGTTCTACAAATACAATCCTATACTTAACTATAATTCCTCAATGAATTCCCGGAACTTCCGAAGAGAGAATTAATAGACTATCGACGGGGATTTTATGCGCTCAGACTTTGATCTTAGTGACGAAGGTGGAACAGGCCCATCGCCTAGGCTATTGCTATTTAGATTGTGTTTAAAAATAGTTTTGTTTTGCATTTTTATGACCACCGGCCTTTCAAAATTGCTTTCTGGTTTTGATATTCATTTTTTAGAGTTTCAAAAGTATGGTTGGCCCGTTTGGGGGCTCTATTCGGTAGGAGCTATTGAGGTTTTTGGAGCAGTCTGTATCCTCATTCCTAATACTTCCTTATTTGCGAGTAGTATTTTTTCTTTAGTTCTTTTTGGTGCCACCTTTACGCATATTTTTTCCCTAGAATTGCTGCGCGCTTTATTGACGGGCGTTTTGTTTTCTTCGACAACTTGGCTAACTTTAAATGATCAAGGATCCATTGCAATCGAGCTGGAGCTTGATAAAAATTTTAGTCCCGAGACTTTTGAGGAGGTCGAAGACAGTAAAATTAAGCGGGAGAAATCCGCTTGAAATTCTAGAAATCTACTGGGGCCATCACTTGGGCTATCATGTGGGCGATAGGGCTTCAGGCGGCAGATTTTAAAGATCATTCATTAAAAGACCGAATCTGCGCTGGCGACTGCGGTATTTCAATTGATCGAGGTATAAGTGTATCTCTAAACCTAAGAAATTTAAAAGTAGAGCTAGCCAGGCCTAAATTAAACCCAAGGAGATTTATGGCTTTGGGTCTTTAGAGTTTTTCCAAGGACCTAACAAGCACCGAGGAAGTGGGACAATGGGCTTCCCTGCGTTGTTTGCATAAGTTTCGTGAAGCGGGTTGGCAGCTCTATTTAGTATTTTCAACGGTTAGCCAAGAGTCAATCTGAACTTTTGTGGGATTGGTTAGTTTACCGCCGCCGTGTCCTGAGCCGCGAAGTTTTGAATCAAGGGCGGAACTCGTGGTTCCGGTATAAGCTAGAATCGCTTTTCGATTGATGGATTGATCTGTTGCAGAAAGTTTTGTTCCTAAAATAGCTGTCGTCAAATGACAGCCAGATATCGCACAATTTGTCTTAATCACAGCCATGTCTTTTTCAAAGGCTGCTAAATTTGCGGCATCTTTTTCTGCTGTCGAGCCATCTGTAGGTGTGGTGCTCCCACCACCTGAAGCATCGGAACTATATTTTTTATAGCTAGGTTTACTGATGCCACAAGCCCCAAGAATAAAAACTAGACTAAAAGCATACATCTTCATTTGGGAACCCCATTATTAGAACCAGAGTTATTATAAATTAGGGACGACCTTTTACGGAGGGAAATTTTTTGCCTGGAAACGTCTGAAGTCGTAGAGGACTTTTATTGCGTTTAGAAAATGAACACCCGCAAGCTGTTCCAAACCAGTTTTAGAGCCTCCTCACAGAGCTTCCTCACAGAGCTTCCGCACAGAGATTCCGCACAGAGCTTCCGAACAGAGCCTCCGCACAGAGATTCCGCATAGAGATTCCGCACAGAGATTCCGCACAGAGCTTCCGAACAGAGCCTCCGCACAGAGATTCCGCAAAGAGCAGCCGATCCTTACGTCTCAAGAATGTTTGTTGGTCGTTTCTCAAGTATCTATAATCATACGTGTATTAGGTTTGTTTGGGTTTCTCTTAAGTAGGAGCCTAGAGGCTCCGATAGGTTAGGGAACCATTGGGGAGGCGAAGATGTGTTTCGCTGTGGGTCTTTTGAAGTCAAGGCGCGGGTTTTCACTTATCGAAACGTTGGTTACCTTGGGAATCGTATCGATTGCAGGGACGGCATTGATGAGCCTTACTACCACGAATATGAAATCAAACAAATCGACTGAAATCAGGTCGGACCTTGGGGACATAAAACGAACTATTACCAACCTTATCAGTTGTGATCAGACACTTGGATCAGCTCGACCTACATCATGTTCTGGGGGCCAAAAAGTTGCACTGAAAAATGAGTTGGGTCATTTGCTTACCACGAAGGATAGCAAAATAGGTGAGTGGACCATTGAGGCATCATGTGAATCCTTAGGCAATCCAGGGTCTAATGGACTTTCCATTTATGCGACCAAATTAAAACCTGATGGAAAAACCTTTATGACAGATCCTATAAGGAATCTGCCTTTGGATCGAAATCATCCCATTAGTTTGCTTTATGATCCTGCGGTTCGCCTTTGCGGAGAATACTTTAAGCCAACTACAGTAAAACAATGTCCTTACGGTATTAAGAACATTAATTTTCAAGATAAAAAGTACGAGTGTGCCGACGAAGCGGAGCAACGTTTGAATACGCTTGCCAGTCTACTTGCGGAAGGTGGTGACATTAAGAACATAACTGGCAGTAATGAAATACAATGTGGAAGCACCAATACGATGCGCTGTCCTAAAGGATATTTAGCATTTGGGTACAGGGCATGGGTAACTAAGAGCAACATTACTAGCTGCACTGTTAGTTGCAGAAAAATTGTCCCCTAGTTGCATCGTCTTCTAGTGGCTTGAAGAGGAAGTCGACCATTCGTTCTTCTTCCAGGTTAGTATAGACTCAAAAATGCTTTCCGGAGTAACTAGGGACATGCATTCACATGAGGTCAAGCGACGGCAATCAGAGCATGCTTTTGCGGCAACCTGATACGTCGCCCTCTTGCCGATCGGAGCCCAGCGGGAAGGATCCATGGGCTTTATGGGAGGGAAGATGCCAAGGGCATGAATGCCTAAAGAAGCAGCTATATGGAGAGGTCCCGTGCTAGCGGCAATGAGTCCGTCGCAGGCGCCTAGGAAAGGTATAAACTCCTCAAGCTGTAAGGATCCCGCTAGAAAAATTACATCTTTGAGCCCCTGAGCCCATTCACGCAAGGGCTCGACTTCTTCTGGGCCTCCGGTTATGAAGAATTGAAACCGTCCCTCTGAGAGTTCTATGAGTTTTTTAAAACTATCAAGACTCCACTCCCTAGCGCTTCCTTTGCTCTTGGGGTGTAAGATGATGTTTAATTTATCAACGCTAAGGAGTTTTTTGATGTCAGGTGGTATCCCTGGCTTGTGTCTCATTCCATAGAGGTCTGCTAAGTCCTCAAGGCGAGGGAGGGATTTCCCCGTCAACCCGAGGAGACGGAAGTTGAGCTGCGCCTCGTGGAGGTTGCTATTCTTTCTAGAAAAATCAATCTTTTCTGAGCACGTTAGCCAGTGATACCATCGGTGAGACGTGCCGATGCGGTGAGGAATGCCCGCCTTCTTACAAAGAAAAGCAATGTCTTTAGACGGAAACACATGAAAAACAGTATGAAAATCATAGGACTTTAAAGTAGACAAAGCTACTTTTGAATTCTTAAGATCATCCCAGTTTAGAAAGCCGTCAATGTGTTGAGATGTCTCAATGACGGATTTGGTATAGGTTCTGCCTAAAAAATAGACTTCGCATTGGGGGTGTTTTGCTTTAAGCCAACCGGCTAATGGCAGGGTTAAAACTACATCACCAATTTTATCTGTGCGTGAAATGAGAAAGCGCACGTTTTCTCCTTTGGATTCCTTTGCTAATTCGCTAGGATGCCATAAAGTGATTTTAATTGGCAGGACAACTTTATGAAAATTTGCATGGTATCTCTATTTCTTTTTGCCGGAATTGCACACGGGGCGTCATTAACCCTGGATAAAGTCCGTAAGCGGGGTCAGTTGATCTGTGGTGTGGCAGAAGGCCTTCCTGGATTTGGGCAGCCAGATGGAAAAGGTGGGTGGTCGGGCATCGATATTGATCTCTGCCGAGCAGTAGCTGCTGCTACCTTAGGGGATGCTAAAAAAATAAAATTTGTGGCTTTAAACGCCAAAGAGCGTTTCACGGCTTTACAGTCTGGGGCTGTCGATATTCTGTCGAGAAATACTACTTGGACACTGCAGCGGGATGCTTCCCTAAGCCTAGATTTCACCGGGGTTACCTACTATGACGGCCAGGGCTTTATGGTAAAGAAAAAGCTTAAAATAAAGTCGGTGAAGCAATTGAATGGTGCCACGATTTGTGTCAATACAGGAACCACCACGGAGCTAAATTTAGCCGACTACTTTCGGGCCAACAATCTTAAATTTAAAATGATCGCCTATGAGAAGAATGATGAGGTAGTAGGCGCCTATGTAGCTGGTCGCTGCGACGCATTTTCGACGGACCAGTCTGGACTTTATGCCTATAAATCTGCGTTCAAAGATCCAGAGGAGCATGTCATTCTTCCTGAAATTATATCAAAAGAGCCCCTTGGCCCAGCCGTTCGCCACGGAGACAATACGTGGGGAGATATTGTTCGGTGGACCCTTTATGCGATGCTTGAAGCGGAAGAGTTGGGCGTGAATTCAGGGAATGTTAACTCGTTAAAAACATCGACCACAAACCCCAGTGTCAAGAGGCTGCTGGGGATTGAAGGTGACCTTCATAAAGGTCTTGAGTTAGATAAAGATTGGGTCTTTCGTATCATAGCTCAGGTAGGCAACTATGAGGACATTTTTGAAAATAATTTGGGTTCTAAATCGCCTTTAAAGATCGCTCGTGGTCAAAATGCTCTTTGGAGTAAGGGCGGCCTTCAGTATGCCATGCCTATTCGATAGGTGCGCTACATAGGCGTTGAAAGCTGCTCGGACCACAAAATGGAAATCCTAATTAGAAAGCCTTTTTCTTCATGAAACGTCCCCGAAATGTCCTCATCAAGCAAAGCATTTTATGGCAGCTCGTGTTTGTCGGGATCGTCCTTGCGGCAGCGTCTTTTGGGCTTCATAATGCCCTGGCAAACCTAGAGGCACGAGGGATCTCTCGAGGGTTTGACTTTTTAAATGTCACTGCCGGGTTTGAGGTGGTTCAGACGCTCATTTCTTTTGGCGAAGGTTCGACTTACTTGAGGGCCTTTTTCGTCGGCCTGCTCAATACGGTTTACGTCTCAGTTCTTGCTATTATAGGCTCGCTTATTTTAGGGTTCCTTGTGGGCTTTGCGCGTTTTTTTGCCCATCCTTTGTCTCGAGGATTAGCAAAAATGTGGATAGGTGGTATTAGGAACATTCCATTACTACTTCAAATCTTTTTTATCTATTTTGCAGTGCTACAGAGCCTTCCAGAACCTCGAGATAGCTTTCAATTTGGAAACCTAATTTTCGTTAACAATCGCGGTGTTTTTTTTCCTTGGATTGTGGATGGAGAATGGGTTCGTCCTGTTCTAGAGGGGTTTAACTTTGTCGGCGGAACTGTGGTCATTCCGGAGCTTATTGCCTTAGCTTTGGGACTAACCTGCTATACGTCAGCCTTTATAGGTGAGCTGGTTTATGCAAGTCTTAAAAGTGTGGACAAGGGATTGTGGGAGGCCAGTCGCTCCTTAGGGCTGTCCAACTTTCAGGCCCTTCGCCTAGTGATTCTGCCGGAATCCTTAAAAGTTCTTCTTCCCCCACTTACGAATCAGTTTTTAAATGTTTTTAAAAACTCTTCCTTAGCAGCGGCTATAGGGTATCCCGATTTGGTTGCCGTTTTTGCAGGGACTGTGCTGAATCAGACGGGGCAAGCTATGGAGGTGATCAGTATCACAATGATGGTTTATTTGCTAATAAGTCTGCTCATTAGCATAGCTATGAATTATTTCAATTCCAGGCTAGCGCGAGTGAGGCGACATGTTTGAAAAAACTTTTTTAAAAGCTTGTTTTGGATCTGTGGGTGCTACTCTAGTTTCCTTAATCTCGTTGACGATTATGGGGCTCGTGCTTTCAAAAATTGCCCAATGGATGTTTTTTGGTGCTGTGTTTTCAGGAGCCAGCTCGGAAGCATGTCGAGACGCAACAGGAGCCTGTTGGGTTTTTGTGAAAGAAAATTTTGTCTTCTTTATGTACGGCATGCTGGAAGAAAAAGAGTATTGGCGGGCCCAGCTCTTTGTGAGCTGTGCCTTAGCTGCGGTGAGTCTGTTATTTTTTAAAAAGACAAAAACTCTGGGTCTTTGGCTTAATTTCTTAGGAATGCCGCTATTAGCCATTGCTATCATCTATAACCTCTTCTCACCTGAAGCTGGAGTGGATCGAGATTCCTACGGCGGGCTGTTTTTGACTTTGTTTGTCGCGTACTTTGGAATTCTTTGGGCCTTTCCCATCGGGACTCTTCTTGCTCTGGGTCGAAAGTCGGGCCCTGTTGTTGTTAAGTTCTTTTGTCTTTTTTGGATAGAGGTTTGGCGTGGAGTTCCCCTTATTACCGTACTCTTTATGTCAAGCGTTTTAGTCCCCTATTTTCTTCCTGAGGGAGTGGAACTTTCCAAGCTGACGCGAGCAATGGTTGGCATTGTCTGCTTTTCAGGTGCCTACATGGCTGAAGTGATAAGGGGAGGGCTCCAGGGCGTTGCTGGGGGACAAAGAGAAGTCTCTAGTGCTTTGGGCCTCAATTGGATTCAAAGTATGCGTTACGTTATCTTGCCTCAGGCTATCAAAATAGTATCTCCCGCAATTTTAAATAATTTTATCAGTTTATTTAAAGATACGACCCTCGTTGCGATTATCGGGATGTTTGATTTTTTAGGTGCGGTGCAAGCTGCGACTAAAAATTCAGCTTGGCTTGGTTTTGCAAAGGAAGGATATGTTTTTGCTGCGCTGGTTTTTTGGATGTTTTGTTATGGACTTTCTAAGCTGTCGTCTCGCTTAAATCCAATTTCAGAATCTTAGATTAAACTTAAATGGGAAGGAATTTTCATTGGACATTGAATTTAAACATGTGGGAAAAAGCTTCGGTGCCTTTAAGGCGCTCACTGACATTAATCTTTCTGTTTCTAAGGGAGAAAAAATAGTCATTTGCGGCCCTTCGGGAAGTGGAAAATCGACTCTCATTCGTTTGGTAAACCAGCTAGAAGATTTTGATGAGGGAGAAATTATAGTCTTTGGTACGCCCCTGTCTCAGAAAACGAAATCTAAGTTTAGAGGGGAAGTGGGCATGGTCTTTCAGCAGTTTAATCTTTTTCCCCACCTCACTGTTTTAGAAAACATTACTTTGGCACCCATTCAAGTCAAAAATTTGAGCCGAGAGGCAGCTGAACAAAAAGCACGCGAGCTTTTGGCTCTGGTTCATATTGAGGATCAGGCTCAAAAGTATCCCGGGTTTTTGTCTGGCGGGCAGCAGCAAAGAGTTGCCATTGCGCGGGCTTTAGCCATGGAACCCAAAATTATGCTCTTTGATGAACCTACTTCTGCTTTAGATCCTGAAATGATTTCTGAAGTTTTAGATGTTATGAGCGATCTTGCCAAAAGTGGAATGACCATGTTATGTGTGACCCATGAAATGGGCTTTGCTAAAATGTTTGCCGACAGTGTGGTGTTTATGGAAAAAGGTCAAATTATCGAAAGAAATACGCCAGCTGAGTTTTTCTCCCAACCCAAAACTGAGCGAGCAAAAGAGTTTCTTTCTAAATTGAAGCACTAGAAAACTCGAATCTCTAGGTGGGACAAAGAACGAGATGAGCAGCCTCTAAGATGAGGCATTCGAAAGGATTTTATGCGCGGATTTTTATTGGTCAATCTGGGAACTCCTGACAGTCCTGAAGTGAAAGACGTGAGAAAGTATCTCATGGAGTTTTTGTCAGATCCCTTAGTTATCGATACGCATCCAATTGTAAGGTGGCTTATCGTAAACTTAATCATAGCTCCCTTTCGGAGTCGAAAGTCAGCCGCGCTTTACAAGAAGCTATGGACCCATCGAGGGAGCCCACTTCTTTTTCATGGCCTTGACTTAAGAAATCAAGTGGCTGGGATTTTGGGGAAAGAGTGGAAGGTAGAACTTGGCATGCGCTATGGGCAACCTAGTATTGCTAGTGCTGTAAAATCTTTAGCTGACACAACTGATATGACCGTTTTTTTACTGTTTCCACAGTATTCAGCGGCTGCATTTGAATCGGCAAAACTCAAGGTGGAAGAGGAAATTGCGCGTCTTGGATATGGGGGGCGAGTTAAGATTCTCAAGCCTTATTTTGATCATCCGAGGTTTGTCCAGTGCTTTGCTGATCTAGCTAGACCCCATATAAAAGATTACAAAAAGGTTTTCTTTACGTTTCACGGGATCCCTGTTCGCCATTGTAAAAACTCTTCCCCAGAGTCAACTAGGTGCACCGTAGATAAAGCCTGTTGCGATACTCTAAGAGAGGACAACCGTAATTGTTACAAAGCACAGTGTTTTGCCTCTGCTCGCGCTATTGCGAAAAATCTTGGCATCACCGATTATGAAATTGTCTTTCAATCTCGATTTGGAAGAGATCCTTGGATTCAGCCTTTTGCGGATTACCGGTTGGCTGATATTATTAAAGAAGAAGTGGAATCTGTTATCTATATTTCTCCATCTTTTACGGCAGACTGCTTAGAAACGGTGGAAGAAATTGGGGTGGGCTATCGCGAGCTTTTTCTTGATGGGAAAGGCAAAAAATTTCATTTGGTAGAATCTCTGAATTCTAGAAAAGAGTGGGCTGAGGCCGTTGTGGCGATAGCCCAAGATCAGGGCTTAGCCTGAGCCGTAACGATAATTGAGAGTATAAGAGAATCTCAGATGATCTTTGGGCCATGATTTTGGGATTGGTTGGAAAGGGGACGAAGCCCGCAATATTTTAAGCCAATGGTTGTCGATAATGGAGTGGCCAGAAGGATTTGCGAGTTTGAGGTCGGTGATTTTTCCTGATTTGTCGATTTCGATGAGGGCTATAGCAGAGCCGCTGATGCTGGAAAAACCTTGAGAATTCAAATATCTGGCTACTTCAAGTTCGCTGGGGTCGTAAAAGGCCAATTCTACGTTTCGACGAATTTGAGCAAAAAAACCCATGAGGGGATTCTTCAAAGAGTTTGCATCAACAGTTTCCCCTAAAGTCATCTGTTGATCTACATAGTCTTTATATCCTGCTGCCGTTTCAGCCGCTTGGAGCTGCTTGGAGGGGAGGAATTTTTGATAAGCTTCGTCTCTTGAAAGTGGTTTTGGAACTTGTGTCACTGTGGTTTGAGTCTTTTCTGGAGTCGATTCTTGGGGCTTAGCATCGGCTTTTAAGGGGGTCTTAGTTCCTTCACCCTCCTTACCCAAAGTCAATCGACTCTCTTTTTTTGCCTGATGATCTTCAAAGCTATAAAAGTCAGGCTGCTTGGGCGGTGCGGTCTCTGTTTGTTTGGAAAATAGAATCTTGTTGGGGTCTTTTTGTGCCATCGGTGGTTTTGCGATCGCCATACGAATGGGTTTGGAGGAGATGGAGGACTCTGATCTATTAGGGCTCAGGTTAGGCAGGAGTGCGATTACCAAAAAATGGGTCAAGACGGCTAGAAGGATTAACACGACAAGGGCCCCAGATGAGTCAGGAAGGCCTTTTACTTGTCGTGCTATTTTAAGGTTCTCGCTCATCGTTTCTCTTTATTACCAGGTTCAGGCGTACGTGAGATCCCATCGTTCAGGAGTCAAATCTATTTGCTGTAAAAACTGAGGTAGCGTGTAAATTTATGTGTCTGTTTATTTTTAATGCAACAATTGCATTTCGTCAACAGCCGATTCTAGAGCATTCTGTCGAAGGCCCTTTAAACTCATAATCTTCTTTGAAGTAACAGGTG
>CAIMVM010000173.1 GCA_903844895.1 uncultured Pseudomonadota bacterium | reverse complement strand
TGGGACTTAAGAAATTTAGTAAAAATAGGGCCAGCTTGTCCCTAATACAAGCCCAGGGAGATGACGGCTCTGAATTTTTGGAGACTTGCCAATAGTTCAACCAGCATCGAAGAATTGGGAAATGAACAGTCAACTTGTTATCCGCAAGTTTGCGTAAGTTTCATGTAGCGGATTGTCTTGCTTAAGAAAAGCAAATCTTGTCGTTTTAATGTGCAGGTTTCCTTGGGATTTAAACGGGGAGTCTTTGAAGAAATCTAGCTTGTATCGCCCAAAAAAAAGTTGCGGGGATGGAAATTAAAATAGCGAAGGATCCAAGAATGTGAGCATGCCATGATGATGACCATTCGCCAGCTAGAAAGTAAATGATACTTCGCCCTAAGCCACACGTTGGGCAGGTAAGTTCTAAGAAAAGCTTAAGGGGGCATTTGAATGGAAAGTAGATTTGAAACACTTCTAACGATAAGGACTGCACGATCCATGTGCTGACTCTCATTCCTGTTGCCCAAAAAACGGCCCAAAGAAGCAACCTCAATCCAAGGTGAGACCGACTCCATCTTAGAAGAGCCTGAACCTTTACCGTTGAAGTTGAAATTTGGGTCATAGCGTCAAGGCCTTAGATTCTTTCAGCTCCGGTGTTTTCATTGATTCGCGATTGCTGAATCGCATCGACAATAATGGAAAAACCAATCACAGTCAAAATAATGCTAAACATCCCTTCCATAGACTCATCTCGTCCGCTTATCTTGGCAAGGTCTCGCGACATCCGCCATTCATGATAAATATGATATAGGCCGCAGGTAAGAAGCGTGAAAATAGACCAATTTAGAAACTTGTATTTTTCTTCATTTAGAATGCGATTGAGGGCTTGAATTTGGCGATATTGAATCCAGATGTTGAATAATCCGCAAGTCAGTAGGGTAAAAAGAATATCTAAAAAGATATTTTTGTAAAAATCTTCCGGTAGCTTGCTGGGTTCCATGGCATGACCTCAAAAAAGTTAAGGAGCAGGAGTGCAAAGGCTTCGTACTGAATTTTGGCTGGGAAATCAATGGGAACATGGTTTTCCAAGATGAGTATTCATTCAAGTTAAGATAGGCTATGGAAACCTAAGGCTTAAACGCTTCTGAGCAGGGTGTGTTTTGACTATAAGGCCATGGATTAGCGGATCACTATTTTGTAGTTTCATCCGCAGATAGAATGGCAGTCTGAAGTGGCTTTAAGCCAGCCGGCTCATTAAGTGGCTTCTGAGACTCCAAAATCAAAACCGGTGTGCAAGACAGCTCTGATCTCAAAAGTTAAAAATGTAGTTTGCCCAGTTAGGCCTAAAATCGCACTCAGTGGAGATGACCGCTCTGGAACTTTGGAGACTTTCCAATGGTTCAACCAGCATCGAAGAATTGGGAAGTGAACAGTAGACTTGCTATGTGCAAGTTTGCATAAGTTTCATGTAGCGGGAGAAGAAGGGCCGCAGATCCTTGAATGAAACAGCGAGTCAGTAACTTGAGAGGGGGGATTCCTTCAAAGAGAGTTGCTTAAAGAGCGAAAATAGCAATAACATGAGACATATGGCGGTCCCTAGTGGATTTGAACCAGTGGGGACCTTAACTGGCTAATTTGACGAAGTAAAGTGAAAAGTCCAAGTAGAACTGCATTTTGGATACGTTTATGGTGGCGATAGCTGAATCGCTTCTTTTGAAATATAGCACTACAATTTGGGCGAAAAAAAACCTCAGTCAATTAGTAGCTGAGGTCGCCTCTGGTGGATTTAAAAACCGGGAATCTTAACGCGCTAAAATGACAAAGTAAAATGTGTAACCTACACTCATAGCTGCCGACGAATTGGCAAAATCTTTGTTGTATGGCTGAGAAATTTCAATTTGCTCTATGCTCAGAGGTTCGTCAAATCGATCGATAAAAGAGATATCCAGAACTATTAAATGTTATCTAAAAAGTCGGCGATATCCACTATGCGATAAAAGTATGAGTTGGTGGCCACAGAACTAGCTACTCCGCCTAAATAAAATAGCACGGCTACTTTTGCAAAGCCTTTAGGTGTTTTTAATCGGGAAATTTTTTCTTGCATTTCCGTGATGATTTCGCTCTGGATCTCACGCCTTTTAAATTTGAATTCACAAATATACAAGCTGTTTGTCTTGGTCTGTACAAGGTAATCAATCTGACATCCTGGCTGAGAAGAATTTTTAGTTTGTCTATAAGGCCCTTGGCGAACCACGTCCGCTGGGGAAATTCCTAGTTTTTGAAAAATGAGTTTTCTATTTTGTTGCAGCAATACTTCAAGCTGTAATCCCATGTGTGCATCCAGTCCTTGGATGGTAGATATGGGTAGCTCATCAAATGCGTCGTCGGATATAGCGGCCAGGTTGGGTTCAATAAGTTTGAAATAGAATCTTAGATAGGGGTCTGAGATCCTGTAAAGGCTTTGTTTCAGAGGCTTTGCTGTTTGAAATGACCATAAAGATTGTTTGCTCACAAAGCCTGCCACAATCAAATGATCCATCATGCGGCTTAAAGTGCCGCTGTGGGCAAACTCGATGCTTTGTCTGATTTCTGATAAGGTCCTGGCCCCATCTTTTAGGCTATCCAGAATACTCTTATAGGAAGTGCCTTTGCCTTGAAACAAGTCGTGAAAGATTCGATCAAATTCAACTACAAGCAAGCCGCTTTTCACAAAAGCAAGCTGTTTGATGTTTTCATCAGCTGTAAGCGAATCACTGAATTGCTCCAAATACCAAGGCACGCCCCCGACCACGCTTAGGATTTTATACATTTCATAGTGAGAGAGCTTCATGCCGCGTTTCTCTAAAAACGCGGCACTTTCCGAAATAGAAAGGGCCTCTAAACTGATGGTTAAATTGATCCGGCCAAAAAAGGCTGTGCTGTTTAGAATGTTTTCTTCAATCCAGGTCGAGACAGAGCCGCAAAACACGAGCAGCATTGGGAATGTCTGTTTATCCCACCAAGCTTTTAGCTTTGGTATGAAACTAGGGTCTTTTGACGCCATCCATGAAATTTCATCAAATAAGATGATGTTGCCTGGCTTTAACTGAAGACTTAAGTATTCAAAAGCATCACTCCAATCTTGAAAAGCTATAGGCGGTATTTTCAGGGCTAGCGCTAACTGGCGCGCAAAGTGATCTCTTTGCGTCTGTGCTGAGATTCCCTCCTCAGGGGCAAGGCCAGCAAAGCTCCAGAATGTCTCAGCCCCAGCGAGTCGAGCAAACTCGCCGATGAGCCTACTTTTTCCGATACGCCTTCGACCTTTCACCACAGCAAGTTCAGGTGACTTCTTCCTATATAAAACCATAAGCCGATCTAACTCTGGTTTCCGGCCAATAAATTGTGACTCAGGCATAAAATGTCCTATTTTGCTCAAAACGAAGATTAGGGCATTTTGAGCAAATTTTCAATCTCAAAAAAATGCTCAAACCGTGTTTTTTCTCGTTTTGAGAAGAGGCGGTTGGTCGGAAGCATAGATGGTCAAAGGTACAGACTTTGTCTCTGTATTAACCGCATCGTCATCGATGGTTTAAAGATGACCAGATTCATTTTTAGAAATGATCAACTTTGCTAGGTAAAAATTCACTAGCTCTGTTCTAAAATCTACTTAACAAATGGAGCGTCTCAAACTCTAGACGGAGCATGACTATGACTGGTTATCTTTATCGATGGAAAATCCGGACTGGGATGGAGGGTCATTTAAAAATGCTTGGTCGTTTGTAACTATGGAACAGAGGGAGAATGAAGGAATCCTTGGCTCTCGTTTGCACCGTGGTAGCGACGGTTTTTTTAACGGCTATGCGCAATGGCCAAGTCGTTAGGCTCGAGAAAACTTAATACGTAAAGTAGATAATAAAGCTCGGACTCAGTTTATTGTGCGGAGGGATCTCCCCGAAATACATTGCTTCTAGAGTAAATATAGCAATAATATTAGATGTATGGCGGTCCCTAGTGGATTTGAACCACTGACCCTCCGCTTAGAAGGCGGATGCTCTATCCACTGAGCTAAGGAACCATAGAGTGGAAAGGTATGTAGATTTCTAGCGGTTCTGTCAATTACAAATTACTTTTTTGCACCTGCCGTTTTGTAAGGGGCGCCGGCGCAGTCCAATATTGCCCATCAAATTAAGGTACTTAGGCCCGAATTGGGATTTTGGAGTCTAGCCCGCCTTGTCAATTTTTTGGATGTAGCTCAATAGCTTAGGATGTTTCCCTGAGAGTTTCTTAGCGGCATCTAGTCCTCGGTTGTCTCCAATCTGTTTTAAGCTGAAAAGGATCGTTTCATGGATAAAGGTAGGCTTGTTCCCAAGGAAGTTTCGCTTATCTTGAAACAAACGAACTAGGGTTTGAGCTGCTTTTGGATTTTTTGATTCTGCATATTTAGAGCCGATGGTTTTGGCCAGCTCATTTCGGACCACTAAGGCATCATCTTTTTCCGCCTTACTCATCACTTCACTGCAGTAAGGAGCTGGCTTTGCAGCTACGCATGTCTTAATCCAACCTAGACGCCAGGCCCAGTTCCAATTTTCAAAGGTGTCGCCGACTTTCTTATGATAGGTCCAAAGATTCATCCGCCAATCGACCGTCTGAGACATAAAATAAGCCCAATCTTCTTTGCTAGGTTCATCCTTAGGTCGAAATTCGCCGGGTAGGCGGGTCGCCCCAAAGCTCAAGCTAGATACAAGAGCCAAAAGCCAAATGATACGCATAGAATCTCCGTTTTTAGCTATTGTCGCAGGCTTCTTCCTCATTTGGCAAGAAAGAAACTTAAGATTCAGGGATTCGCCTAAACAGATGGGGGAATCCAATATGCAGATGCAACTCGTTGATTCAATAGCGCAATCAAAGGTTTCTTATGTTTTTTACTAAAGATTATTTACCGGCTTCCGATAGGCTTGCGTGACTTGTGAGATTGCTAATTTAACTGGGAATAAGCAGTAATTAACATTGGTTGAGGCGGTGATGTATGTCTGATTTAGTTTGGTTTGTGTATCAGGGGGGAATGCAAACAGGGCCATTTACAGCTCAGTTGCTTAGAGAAATGCTAGATAAAAAAGAAGTAGCTCTGGATTCTTTTCTCTTTAAGGCGGGTTGGAAAGATTGGCGCCAGCTGAGCGAATGCTTGGAAGACCTGGGCTTAAACATCGTTGTTCCGCCACCACCAACTATTCCTGTTCCGGCAAGTAGTCGACCACCACGTGCGACCATATCGGGTCAAATCATTGTTCATAACAATGGCCAGCTAGTGATTGGATCTGGCGTAAATATTTCTGCAAGCGGCATTTTTGTGGAAACTGAAGATCTCATCTTTAAGCTAGGTGAAAGCTTAAAAATTACTTGCCGCGTCAAAGGCTTTTCAAAATCCTTCAATGCTCAAGCTGAGGTGATTCGCTTTAGCAGCAGCTCCCATGAGCCTAAAGGCTATGGCCTGAGATTTACCAAAATAGATGGTTCTATAAAGTCTCAAATTGAAAAAATGGTCGGCCTGAGTGGTCATCAACCTTTAGCTCGCGGTGGATGAAAAGGAGTTTTCTATGTCACAAGTTTCCGTTAAGTACCTGGGCTGGAAAGGAATCGTGAGTTTAGAAGAGGCTTGCCAACTGATTGACACGGGTATTTTACTTTCCTGGCGTGATATGCGCCATATCAAGAAGGCCTTGTCTGCTTCAGATCAAATAGAAATTGTTCGGCACGCTGCACTTCGTCTTTCGGAAAGATATCGAGATCGTTTTGCTAGTGAATTACTTGTGGAGAGTCTTTTGGTGTTTATTGCCAATCAAGTAAATGAAGAAATGATTTCTGTTTTTGTTGATGAAGTGATGAACGATCCTGATCGTCTTGAAATGATTCACGGGTTTGCCACTCTAGCTTTGTCCCTCGAAATGACGGAAGAGCGTCGTAAGGATGATTGTTTTTCCATCTCTGTCGCAATTATTTCCGAAATGGGTTTAAGGCTTCATGTCGGATTTAGGCAGGATCCCGAAGAGCTTAAAGGAGCAGAGGTTATTTTAGAAAGCATTTCCACAATGCTTTACTCCGTGTCCAATGCTAATTCTCCTAGAACCAGATTGCATTTAGTTCACTATTTTGGAATTATGGCTGGCTTAGGAGAGCCTGTTGTCAAGTTGAATCGCGTCATGAATCGCTTTGGCTACACAGTACTAGACGCACTTTTTGATCAGTTATTTGATAAAAAGACGGAAGCCATAGCTTTGCAATTCGTGGTGGATAACGTTCCCTTTCTTCTGCTTGCCGGAGATGAAGGTCAAAGTATTTTTGCTGAAATACTTAAAAACTATCTTTATAAGCAGCCGGAGAGATTCTCGTTGTTTTTAGATGTTTTCTCTGAAATCTTAGCTCGCCGCGAGCAAGTTTTAGTGGCTGATGGCCATGAGGTAAAGATCACCTGGTTGAAGCATCTGGGTCAGCTCTTCCAGTTGGCTAATGAAATCGATCATAATCTTTTAGCCAAAGAGATCATCTTAGCGATTTGCAAATTTGAAGATTTGCCGTTCGGTAGAGAACTTTTAAGCCGCATTACTAAATTCCATGGTGTCAGACCTTTATTTAAAGAAGTGGCGACAAAGCTGCAATCTTCTTCAAATAAAGAAATGCTTTTTGAGTCCTATGCCCAATTTAGATCAAAAAAGCGTGGTAGACGACCGAGCTTCTCTAAAACAGATTCCATCAATACTTTAGGGCAAATCGTTTTTTTAGGAGACTCGGGACGCTTAAAAGCATCTTAACGGAGCAAGCCTCTTAGGTGCCATCAACTTATAGAGTCACAATTTCTATTCAGGTGATGACGGTCCATTGGTTGGTGTGATGGTGCTTTCAGGGACCACGGGGAATTCAATACTAGCTTTTGAACCTAATAAATCCTGAATATACCAGACGGAATCTTTTTTAATCAAACTTAAGGTGTGTTCGGTTGTCATAAGAGCGGCATTGCTTTCATTAATGCCTTGCGAAGTATCGAATTGATTGAATTGCAACTGATAGGTTATTTCTGCTTCTCTGGGGGTGATGTCTTTTCTCTCAACAATTGTAAAGCGATGAAGTTTGTAAGATTTATCAATGAAGACTTTTTGAAACGTTTCATTTGGCGTGGCCTGGAGGACCTGTCTTAGATTTCCTAGCGTGTACGATACCAGGTCGTTTACTTGAGTGATTTTAGTCATATTAAGTGTCGTGTTTAGATACCCCTCCACGACCTCTTCTGGGGTCATGTCTTTTCTAGAAGTGCTACACATTTTTGTGCAACCTAGGACTAAGAAACTTAGGAGTATAAATGCAAGTCGATTCATCATTGATAACCTTTCCATTTTGATCTTATTTTGAATTTTTAAGGTCTCGGTTCAATTGCCATTTTGTGTTTCTAGGTAGTTTCACGTCAACGCCCTCAGGTGCTTTAGATTTTTCTACTTTATAACGAAACCCAACTGGGGAGTCGGTAGAGTCACCTGAAACCTCTGAAATAGGTGTTTCTGAATCTTCTAGATTTTTATTCAAGCTTGCCTGCTCGAGAGCAGGTTTCATTCTAGAAGTTTGCTTTTGTAGTATGGGGGGAGGGAGTTTTTCTGGGGCAGCAGTCTTAAACGAGGAAGCTACTGAAAAATCTTTGAGCACAACTTCACCGACGACGGTATTTCCTTCGATCATCTCAAAGTTTTTACTTTTTACGCGGTCATCTAAGGGCACATTCCATTCGAAGAGTTTGGAATCCACGATCAAACTTGTGGGATATGGCCAATTTGGGTTCTTTAATTGAATAGCAATACCTTGTCTAAGTAGGTCTCGGTACCGCGAAAGATAGACATTGGCAGATTGAGATCCCAATATTACTTTAGTGTCGATACCCCTATATTTAGCAACGTAAAGGCTCATAACCAAGTCACCATCCGTTAAGAGCTTTGTTCTCAAGTAGATGGTCTTTTGGGAGTTGCCTATCAATTCCTGGATGCGCGCTTTGGCAGCTGCATAGGAAGGAAACGTCTCTGCATTCCCTTTTAAAGAAAAGGCGAGCAAGACGACCAAACAATTAAAGTTTTTTAATAATAAAGGCACCAAATCCGTCCATTCCATCTGGGTTGCCTGAATAAACTAAAAAGACATCATTTCTGGTGACGTATTTTTTATAATAATCCGGCAACCGTTCCATCGGGGATAGTACCTCGATTTTACCAGAATAATTTGCGATTAGCCATTCTAGCTGATGGGTGGTCTCTTCGGGCTCAAAGCTGCACACAGAGTATACAATTTCTCCCCCAGGTTTTAAAATTTCAAGGGCATGATGCAAAAGTTTTCTTTGTCTTTCTGCCATGATGGGGATGATATCTGGAGTCTTCAGCCACTTGCCTTCTGGGTGTCGCCTTAGAACCCCAAGTCCAGTGCATGGGGCATCAAGTAGAATTCGGTCGGGCGGGGTGTCGGGTTTAAGGTCTAGAAAGTCAATCTCTTGCCATTGGATATCTTGAATTCCTAGGCGAGAGGCATTTTCTTTTGCCTTTCGCATTTGGGAAGGTTCTTTTTCTGTGGCAAGAAGGCGGATTTCACCTCGTCCTAGTTCGTACAAATGGGTGAGCTTTCCACCTGGGCCAGCGCAAGCATCTACGATAAAGTCACCTGGTTTGGGTTGCAACAGGGGGGCAATCAGTTGGCTGCTTTCGCCTTGAATCGTATAAAATCCTTGATCAAAAATGGAGCCCGCGGAGGTATCTGGTGCCTGCTCCAAATGCAAAGCGGAACGCAGTGGACGCCTGTCGCTTTTACAGCGTTCTAAGCGTAGTAGATCGTTTTGGAAGTCTGAAATTTGCTCTAGAGGAGTCTTGAGGCTATTTACACGCACGGTATATGGGGGAGGTTGATTGCACTGCTTGAGAAGAACTTCTAATTTGGCAAAGTTAATATGACTGATCCAGCGATTTACAAGCCAAGGCGGATGGGCAAACTGCAAAGAAAGATACTCAACCGGTGACTTTTCTTTATCTGGTTTGGGAAAGTAGGCGGCTCTGCGGGCGATTTGCCTTAATATACCGTTGACGAAAGGCACGGCATTTTTTTGGCCGTTCTCTCGCACATATTCTACAGACTCATTGACCGCAGCTCTCTCGGGGACGCGGTCTAAATAGAAAATCTGGTATGTCCCAGCGACTAAAGCAATGCGGACTTCCTCAGAACATGTATCAAGTTTTCTCGAGGAAGTATTTTGTAGGATCCAATAGATTTTTGACCACCAGCGAAGACAGCCATAAGTGATCTCTTTGGCAAAATTCCGGTCGATACGTTTGAGGTTTTCCCCATATTGAGCGTACTGGCCTTCAAGGACTTCATCGGGCATTTTGCCTTTGAACATCACATCTTTTAGGGCCTCAAAAGCAATTTTTCGAGCTATGGATACCTTTTGCATTGTGTATCCTTTAAAGATCTGGCGAGAGTCTTAAGTCAGCACTGGGTTCCGGGCGAATCGTGACCTGGGGTAGCTCGGACTGTAATTTCTTAATTTCACGTTTCAATTTTTGATTCGAAGCTAAAAGTGCAATTAAATTATAACCAAGCACTGAAATGCTTATGACGACTCCCGTTAGCATTCCCAGTAAGAAGATATAATAGACCGGCTTTACAACTGGGTTGGCTAAGGGCCAGAAGTCGATAGTCGTTTCTAGGCGATTGCGAGTCACAAACCAAGTCGTGATTCCTACGACGGAGAGAAGGAGGATGAGTTTTAGAAATTTAAATACTTGTTTCAAATGTGACTCCCATGTGGATAGCATCTATTATACTTTAGCCTGCCATTCGGCAACTCTATTTCTAGGGACTATAGCAAAAGTCTTTTTCCCAGAGGTAAGTTTCGATTTAGATTAAAAAAAGAACCACCTTTAGGGCAATCCTTAAAACGATACTCCTTTATGGAGCATCCTCCAAGTAATTCCAGCGGGTTGCCTAGTAAAATCAATTAATTAAGGTCAAAGTCCGCTTCCTGCTTCAGCCCCGCACACCTTGAAATGGACAGTAGCTCATCTTTGACAACGTTCTACCAGAATGCAGAGCGCTCTAAAGGTGAGGCGGAAAAAAGCCCGGGAAAGAGACCTGGAAAAGAACAGGTGGGAGAAGAGGAGAAGAGTAGAAGAGTAGAAGAGGAGAAGAGGAGAAGAGGAGAAGAGTAGAAGAGTAGAAGAGGAGAAGAGGAGAAGAGGAGAAGAGGAGAAGAGGAGAAGAGGAGAAGAGGAGAAGAGGAGAAGAGGTCAAGGTGCCTATTTTGGGAATAGCGGTTAACCGCAAAATGGTCTTGAGACCCATAACGGCAGCGCTGCTATCTCCTGCAATAGAAATAGCAGCGCTGGGAGTTTTGAAGCCTAGAAAACTTGTGACTTATCTTGGTGTTGGGTAGGGAGTGGGAGCTTCTGCATCGCAAGACTCTATGGTTCGGGAGTCTTTATAGCTTCGCTTGGTAGCCAATTGAGCCACGCCAAGTACTCGGGACAAATCAGGAGCCATAAACTGGATGGAGTTTGTAGATTTTTCCTCAATTATATCCGTTCTGATGGTTTCTCTTCCCTCTACTTGATAAGGAACTTGTTCGCAGGTCCCGCGCTTGGTTTCGGGATCATAGGTGCATTGTTGTACATAAACGGTTTTTCTGCAGGATTCTCTGTGTTCAAGTCCTTCGCTGACTGTGCGGTAGGTTGTTCCTTTTTTGAACCGAAGTGCTACAGGCTGTTTGGTATATTTGAGTTGCACATCGTACTGGCTTTGAGAAAGCAGGTTTTCATAATCTCGATATTTGACGCCTAAATGGGAAATCGCTGTTTGTCCAGTGGTGAGTCGGCTATTGACGGTGAGCCATCCATGACCTTCATTTGCGAAACTTATGCCATTGATCATCATTCCAGAAAATGCCGGTTCTTCATGATGCGCAGCTTCACCTGAGAAAGAGTCTGATGTGAGGCCTAGGGCCTTTCCAAGATCTATGATATAAGCAGCAAATTCTTTGCAAATGGGTATCGAAGAAACAGTCTGTTTTTCCTCGGCAGTGAGTTCCATTGTTCCGTCACTTTCTAATCTCCTTGTCAGTCGACCCACCTTTAATATAATCGAAGTCTTGGCCATAAGCTCATCGAAGGTTAGATCTTGAGTTGGTCGGCACAGTTTCAGATTGCCTTTCATGCCTAGTGTTTTGCCTATGGTCTGCCAGTCGTTTTCAGGAATAGGTGTGGGCCGAGGAGATAGCTGTCCTTCTCCGATTTTGATTTCAGAACCATTTTCAGCTTTTAGTGAAAATACCTCATATGCTTTAAAGCTGACAAATGCAGTTTGGGACGAACCAGCCCATGCTGAAGTGCTCGTGCCAAAAAAGAGAACCCATTTCGTTAAACTTTTCATGATGATCTTCCCTATAGAGTTAATATCCATACACGGTTCACTCATTGCAAGGGAAGTGCCACAAATTCATCTTTCTTATAAGGCCGAATCCAGGTCAAAATGGCTGAAAGAGCGTGGCTAGACATAAGCTTTGGTAACATCCTGCGGCAAGGTGGTATAAAAAAGAACGAATCTTGAGCCCAAACCAAGAGACCAAACCAAGAGACCAACGCACCAACCACAGAGTCTGCTTTATGGCACATGTCTTTGCGGCACCAACCACTCAACTTCATGGCTAGACTTGGATAGCTGGTTCAAGGATTGGGAATAAAAAAGCCCCTACGCTTGAGGCGTAAGGGCTTTAGCTAACAATTAAAAAATCTAGGTTCTGTCTTTTTCAGCGCGAGAGAAAGCTTCGGCTAACGCAGACGTTGGCTTTGCCTTATCAGCGTAGTCTTTTAGCGCTTTGTCGTCGAGACCCTGATCAAGAGCCTTCTTCGATAGCGCGAACTTTCTTTCTTCAGTATCACAAAGAAGTACTAAAAACTGAACTGTATCGCCTTCTTTAACAACGTCTGTAGGTTTTGCTGAATTATTTGTGGAGAGTTCAGAGGCTTGAATCATGCCTTCGATGCCTTCAGCGATTTTGATAAATGCACCTAGCTCGTTTACTTTGGTGACAACACCTTCAGATTTTGTGCCTGGGCGCAATTTTTCAGCTGCAGCCATGAAGGGATCGTCAGTTAATTGCTTGATTCCAAGTGAGAACTTCTCGCCTTCGATGTCGATGGCTAGAATTTTTGCTTCTACATCATCACCTTTCTTGAATACATCAGCTGGGTGCTTGATGCGATCTGTCCAGCTAATGTCAGAAATATGAATGAGGCCATCAATGCCTTCTTCAACGCCGATAAAGACGCCGAAGTCGGTGATGTTTCTGATTTTTCCTCTAATGACGTCACCTACATGGTATTTTTCAAGGATGATTTCCCAAGGGTTTGGTTCCATTTGCTTCATGCCAAGGCTGATGCGGCGTTGTTCTTGATCAATAGCTAGAACCACAACTTCTACTTCATCACCTATGGAAACAACTTTTGAAGGATGACGAACGCGCTTAGACCAGCTCATTTCAGAAATATGAATCAGGCCTTCGATGCCATCTTCTAATTCCACAAATGCACCGTAATCGGTTAGGCTCACAATGGCGCCTTTAGTTTTAGAGCCAACTTCAAATTTGGCAGCAACACGATTCCAAGGGTCATCAAGAAGTTGCTTGAAGCCTAGAGAAACTCGTTGTCTTCCTTCGTCAAAGGAAAGAACTTTAACGTCAATTTCTTGACCTACTTCAAACAATTGACTTGGATGCGTGATGCGTCCCCAAGACATATCGGTGATGTGAAGAAGACCGTCAATCCCGCCTAAGTCCACAAATGCGCCGTAGTCGGTAATGTTTTTAATAATACCTTTGAGGGCCGCACCTTCTTGTAGGCTTTGGAGAGTTTCACCGCGAAGCTTCTCACGATCTTGCTCAAGAAGAACTCGGCGAGAAAGAACGATGTTGCCGCGCTTCTTGTTAAATTTGATGATTTTGAATGGGAATCTTTGTCCAATAAGTTTGTCAAGATTTCTGACGGGGCGAAGATCAACTTGTGAGCCTGGAAGGAATGCTTTAACGCCGATATCAACGGAAAGGCCGCCTTTAACTCGGGACATAATAAGTCCATCAACGATTTCATTGTTTTCAAAGGCATCAGAAATTCGGTCCCAAGCGCGAAGTAGTTCAGCGCGCTCACGAGAAAGAACCATCTCACCATCATTGTCTTCAAAGCAATCTAGGTAGACTTCTACTTCGTCGCCCACCTTGATGGTCACTTTGCCTTCTGGAGATCTAAATTCAGAAACGGGGATTTCGCCGTCTACTTTGTGTCCAATATCAACCGCTACGGAATCATCAGAAATTCTAACAATTCGGCCTTTGACAATTTGACCTTCGCGAACAGCGGTTTCACCGGTAGTTTGTTCTAACAGCTTTTGAAAGTCGACCGACTTAGCAACGGTATCAAAACCCGTGTCTTCATCTTCCCAGCGGATATTGCCCATGCCAGTAATCGTCGATTCAGTAGAAAGGCTCATCTAGATCTCCATGCCCCAAAATAAAAAAGGTTTAAAATTCAGAGTTTTCTGCATTTCCTAGGTTTGGGGCAACATGGAATACGCAAAAGACCCTATAATGATTGGGCTTTGGAATATCATGGGTTTATTTTTGAGGCAATATAAATCTAGGGTCTGTGGGCGGCAGGTTTTGCAGTGGGAGGGAACGGCCGACTTCTGAGATAATGAAAGCGCGGCAGTTTGGGGCGTATTTCCAATCGGCATGGGGCATGAGGGCCGAATAGATAAGTGTAGGGGAGGTTTATGCTTGGGCTAAAATGGCTGGCAACTGCTGGCTTGGTTTCAAATTTGCTCGTCGGGGAGGCCCGCGGTGAGGAGTGTATTCCCTTTAATCCTGGAACGTTACCAAGTAAGCCTGAGGATGTTTACAAAGCAGACCCCTTTAAAGAGGGCGAACTTCAGACATTTGATATTAGTTACATGGGCATTTTTGTCGGCTGGGCCAAACTGGGGGTCGAAAAGCCTGTTAAGTTTCACAACAAATGGCATCAAGTGTTTTCAGGGGCTGCCAACACATCTCCCTCCTACGAAGCACTGTTTGTAGGCAGGGATAGCCTTAAGGCTTATTCTCTTCCTGGAAGTTTTGCGGTCTCCAAATTTAAGATGGAACAGTACGAACACAAAATGCTTTCCAAAGCTTTTATTTCTTCGAAGTGGATTGAATATGATCAAGCTTCCTGTTTAGCCAAAGAAACCGTTATCCTCCAGGGCGAAAATCCCAAAAGGAAAGAAGTTCGTCTAGAACCAGGCGCCAATGATGTAGTCAGTGCATTTTACAATATTCGAAGTAAGTCGCTTAATGCTGGAGATGTCCATAAAATCCTAATTTATACCTCGGAAAAAAATTGGTTTGCTGAGGCAAGTGTTCAATCTCATGAGAAAATTAAGGTGCCAAGTGGAGAATATGACTCCGCAAAAATTAAGCTCAAAACCTATCTTGGAAAAGAGCTGCAGCAAAGAGGCGATCTTTATATGTGGGTGGGTCTTGGTCCAGACAGGCCGGTGGTCAAAATCGAAGGTGAAATCAAAATTGGCAAAGTCAAATTCGAGCTCGCAAAATATGATAGAGGCAAATGACATCTATGATGTTAGGACTTAGTCCATTACTTCGCGGCATCAAATTTTAACTACTAACGGCGCTAGCATTACAGTCTTAATTTTTGTCGAATTCGCGTTGCATATAAAAATCAGAAACTATCTCCAAGAAATTTTCTTTAGATGATGGTAACTTTTTGAGGAGCCAGGGAATGAGGGAAGAGGAAAGTGTATTTGTAATTGGCCTGTTACATTTGTTTGCCAAAGTGGGTTGTTTGTCCTAGAATCATTTCTCAATATTTGATCGAGTGCATAGATCATGTAAAAAGTGAGCCCTAATCATTTGGAATTGTTGCACGAATAGGCGGCAGCGAAGCCGTCTCCAGTCTGAGGCCTCCACTTTGCTGAAAAAGCGTTTATTACTGATTCTTATGACGTTTTTTAGCACGATCGCAGGCGCAGACGAGGGGCAGTGGCTACCCATTGGTCCAGGTGATCTCTGCTCCTAAGCATGGATTGGAGCCAGCGGCAGCTTCCACCATCACAGGATCAATCTTTACTTGCTTAAACTCACCAGAACCAAAGGCGCCTTCGCGCTTAAGCTTCTTGGCTTTACCTACAATGCCAGCCATTTGTCTATGGGTAAATCCAAGTGCTCGATAGAAGTCTTTACTCGCTCCAGTCCAGTTTTCCCAAGCCACCAAGACTTCATATAAAACATCATCGCCCACATTCTTTAAATAACCCTTGTCCGATTCATAAGTACTCAACTTTTTCTTCAGGGTAACCAGATCCATAAAACCTCCATGTATTGTTTACAAAATAAACTATGACACATGGAAGAATTTATGGAATGTGGGGCAGAGGGACGATGTACAAAACTTGAAATTTCAGAATATGAAATAGGTAATTGAGATGTTTTAAGGTAGGGGTTGAGGAGAAGCTGATGGCAGCTTCCCCTCGGCATGGGTCTCTAAAGCAATTGTTTTTTATATGAGTAAAGCATGGCGGATAAATCATAAAGTCTGGCTACATTTAGAATTTGCAGTCATAGAGATGTCTGGAAATGATCATGCGTTGAATTTGACTGGTGCCTTCGTAGATTTGATAAATCTTCGCATCTCGCATGAGCATTTCTACGGGGTACTCCCGATTGTAACCGTATCCTCCAAAGATTTGGACGGCGTCGGTCGTGATACGCATGCATGTGTCGGCGGCATTAAGCTTCGCGAGGGCTGCGAAATAAGTGTTTTTTCTTCCCATGTCAGCTTCATATCCGGCTTTCCAAGTGAGAAGCCGTGACGCCTCTATGTCTCGCGCCATATCTGCGATCATAAAAGAGATTCCTTGGTTTTCATAAATGGGTTTTCCAAAGGTTGTCCGGTTTTTGGCATATTCCATAGAGCATTCCAAAGCTCTTTGCGCGACTCCGACGGCACTTCCGGCAACTGCAGGTCTTGTTTTGTCGAAGGCTGACATAGCCAATCGAAAGCCGTCGCCTTCTTTGCCAAGTAGGTATTTTTGTGGGATCTCGACGTTTTCAAAAATGACACTTCTCGTGTCAGAGCATCTTTGTCCCATATTGTCTTCTTTTTTTCCGATGGTGATTCCAGGAAGGTTAGCTGGGATCACAAATCCACTCATGCCTTTGTGCCCTGCTGAAATGTCGGTCTTAGCTAGAACAAAAAACCATGCCGCGTGTCCTGCGTTGGTAATCCACATTTTGGTGCCATTGATGATGTATTTGTCACCCTGCTTTTTAGCGGTAGTCCGAATGCCTGCTACGTCGCTACCGGCATCGGGTTCTGTCACGCAATAGGCAGCCATGAGCGGGGCTTCTACCATGGGCGATAAAAACTCCTTCCACTGGGCCTCATTGCCGCCTAAAACGACAGGAATTCCTGCAAGCTCATTGGCAATAGCCGCAGTACCAAAACCCGCACTTCCATAGGAAAAGGCTTCCGCAAGAAGGCAGTGGCCTAAAACTCCTATGCCGAGTCCTCCAGCTTTTTCCGGAATAAATGCGCTCAAAAGTCCGAGTTCATGACACTTCTTAAGCTGCTCTAAAGGATACTGGGCGTGATCATCGAGGTGCCGCGCTACGGGCCATACTTCTTTATTGGCAAAATCTTTTGCAAGATCGAACATTTGTTTCAATTCGTCAGTCAAATCAAACATTTTTTACTCCTCTTGAATAAGGACTATTTTACTTCACAATAAATGAGTTAGCGAGAGCTCCCCAAAAAATGTTTCTACCAAAAAAGAAATTGTACATCGCCAAAATGCATAGCCTATTTCAGGTTGCCTGCAATGGAATTCATAGCCTTGATAGATTGGAAAACACTGATAGAAACTCTTTTGAAATCCAAAGAGAGGCATCTTTTTGGGCTTCCGTTCAAAAAAAGCTGCTTGAAGGAAAGATGAAGAGTTAGCGCCTGCATTCTAGGTAAAGCTGGTGAAGAAGCGGATAACTTAGCAAAGGAACCAGGGCGCTTACAGATTCATGGTGGGCCATTCCTAGGGGATGAGGCATGAAGCTTTGCCTGAAAAAGCAGCAGAAATTGATTTGAGCTAAACAGACTTTATGGCGGGCAGAGCGGGCCTAGAGATCAAGGTAAATACAAAGGTCTCGGCTTGCCGGGCTGCCCGCTCATAGAGCTTCAACCAAAGCTAGAGCTTACCCAAAATACACGCTGACGAACTATGGAATTGTCGGAACCATAAAGCTAGTTAAGACAAAATCTAAACCCATTACAATCCTATTTTGGCAAGCTCCTCGATTCGAGACACCTGTTCTGTGGATAGGGAGTCGGGCACTTCATAGGAAATGACGGCATAAAAGTCCCCTCGGGAGCCTTGGGAGGTCGGAAAACCAAGTTCTCTAAGGCGAAGCTT
Organism: uncultured Pseudomonadota bacterium; assembly: GCA_903844895.1. Taxonomy (GTDB): domain Bacteria; phylum Bdellovibrionota_B; class Oligoflexia; order Oligoflexales; family CAIMVM01; genus CAIMVM01. The sequence continues at coordinate 6,304 of CAIMVM010000173.1, read as the reverse complement.
AGTGCCTGGTTTGACGCCGCTTGGAACTTTAATCTTTTTGGTCCCATCCATGGTTAAAACTTCTTTGGAAGTTCCAAGAAGACCTTCCGAGATTTTAACGGGTACATCCACTTCAATATCATCGCCGTTTCTTTTAAATCTTGAGTGCGGAGTGACAACAATATTTACATAAAGGTCGCCAGGTTTGCCCTGAGGTATGGGGGCTCTTGCCCCTTTGCCTGCCACGCGCAGTTTGGTGCCTTCTTTCGCCCCTTTAGGAACCGTTACCGATAGGTTTACGGTGGTTCCATCGCTCAGTGAAAAATTGACCGGCCGTTTTGCACCGTGAAAAGCTTCTTCAAAGGAAACGTCGAGATTAAACTCCACATCTTGGCCCTTCATTTGGCGGCTGTCGCCAAATCCCCCGCGTCCTCGACCAGCCCCGGCATAACCGCCGCCCATGGAGCCGAAAATTCTAGAAAAGATATCGCCGCCCAAGTCAAATTCCTGAAAAACCTGCCCAAAATCTGTATTTCTGAAAATGTCTTCCTGGCTGTACTTTTGATGAAATCCAGAATTGCCAAACATGTCATATTGTTTCTTCTTTTCGTCATCGGACAAAACGGCATAGGCTTCGCTGATCTCTTTAAATTTAGCTTCAGCCTCAGCATTGCCTTGATTGCGGTCTGGATGGAATTTAAGGGCTAACTTGCGGTAGGACTTTTTGATTTCATCCCCAGTTGCATTTTTACTAACCCCTAAAACTTCATAATAGTCACGCATATTTACTCCTGAATTCAAAGGCCCCTGTAAAACTAAGCTTTAATTGCCAATTGTCAATATCGAATGGAGCAGAAGGCGAGGTAATCTAGGGTTTTCCGACCCGCCGCCTAGATAACTAAGAAAGCGTCTCTGTGTTGGCATTCAAACTGCCATGTTTCCGCCTTAGGGACTTAGAAGTTCCCAAAATATTGCCTTCTAGGGACGTTTTTCCATTGCTATTCCTTCTAAGGGCCGTGGAAGAATCCAGCTGATTTAGAGCTAGTGTTTTAAAAGCCACTGGATCTTTTTTAGTTGCCTTAAGGTAGAAATTTCGTCCGTAACTTGGTGTACATCATTAAAGGTGAACCACTTTAGGTCGTCTGATTCATCAGAGATTTGTAGATCTTCTTCCTTTGCTAGGAACAAGTAGCGTACGTCAAAGTGAAGATGTTCCGGTACGTCTTTTTTTGCAGGTATGACATGAATATCAAAATCAAAAGGCAAAGTAGTCTCAGGTATAGATGTGCTGCGGATATCAAGTGGGTTCAAAAGGAAAAAGTTCTTCAGCCCCGATTCTTCTTCTACTTCATTTCGAGCCACTTGCCAGGTGAGTGGATTGCCATCACTATGCCCGCCTAGCTGCAGCCATTTGCCAAGTTTTTTATGAAGAGTTAGGACGACTCTATTGTGATCTGGGGCTATCACCATGGCAGAGCCAGTAATATGGCCAAATAGATTTGAACGTTCAAAACAGTCATCGTACTTTTCTAAAAAATCAAAAAAGCGTCCAATCGTTTTTAATTCCACTTCAGGCGCTGAAATGTCAGCAGGCCAATGGCCGGCTAATTGGGATCGATAGCCTGTCAAAATTTCTAATAAATAGGATTGTTTTGCCATATTTCATACCTCAATCGAGGATCTTATAGATTTCACTTGGCGAGTCAAGAAAGAGAAGCTAGAGTGCTGTTAAACAATCCAGAGAACGCAATGAAAATATTTCGCATATTTTTAGCCCTTTTAGGGGCAGTGTTATTGAGCATTCTATTTTGGTGGAAAGCCATAGAAGGCCCAAAAGCAATGGATATTGTCGAAAAGTCGAGTCAGATTCAAGAGGACTCAAAGCAAACTGTTCAGAAAATAACTATGTCGGTAAGCAATGGGGCAGGGCTTGAAGGTAGAGAAATCTCTACTAAACTTGCTGTGGAAGGAATGTTTCATCTTGGTTCCGCGGGGCTGTCTTCCATCACCTTTCAGAAAGTGAGTGGCACCATTGAAGGGCAGGGGGATATTAAGCCTGCTTGGCTACAGTTTGAAGACGGCGTTTTAGTAATCGATAGAATGAATTCTTCGAGCTCGGTGGCTTGGAAAGGAAAGTCTCTAGGGGCTGTGGAGTGGAATATACTACGGCTTATTGCCAATGCAATTCCACCCGTGCAGCGGTTCCATTCGGAAAGCAAAATTGCTTATAAGCTTGATGACTTATATGGAAGTGGAGATTGGGTTTGGGTTGCTACTAAAGCCCAAGACGATTCTGTGAAGTGGACCTCATCTTTTGTTCCTGAAAAGAATCAGGGAGACAATTTTTGGAAGCGTGATTCCCTTTGGACCATCTTGAAAAATAAAGAGTCCTTTCATATACTGGCCCACGATGTACTTGGGATCTCAGTAAAGGATGGTAAGAGTCTCGTCATAGACTCTCGAAGTGATGTTCAATTGGGCCAGCCGGAAAAGAGCACCGTGGACTTGAGTGTCTATCATGATTTGGCTTTTCTACCTCTTAGGCCAAATGCAGATCAAACAAGCGCCCATGCTAGTGCGGGTCAAAAGTCAAAAGAACAATTAATAATGCAACTTAGGGACAGCAGCCGAGAAGGCTATTTTGATTTTAAAAGCTCATTAGATATTGGGGAATGGTCAGAAGAAGACCTAATGAAATTAGCTAAAGATCTAGACAAAAAAAGCCAAGGATATCGCGATTTTCTTGCTGGACTCGCTCAAACAAAGGCTAGCCTTGGCAAGGAATTTCTTTTGAGTCTTGTAAAGCAAAAATGGGATAACTCACCCGATCTAGTAAAGATGATACCTCTTTTAGGTCAGGGCTCCAGTTACAATCAAGACGTTATTGACTGGCTAGGGTATGCTTCCGAAAATCACGCAAGTGAAGAGGTTAAGACTACTTCAAGGCTTGCAATGGGCACCGTTGGCCATAGTCTTCGAGAAAGTCACCCAGAAATTGCTCAAAAGATTTTAGAAGATTCTTTTGGTAAGCTTCATCAATTCACGGAAAAAAATGAAATATCTGCAGTTACTGATATGTTGGCATCGATTGGAAACAGTGGTGGCGATGGCATTGAAACTAAACTTGAATCTTGGTACGGGCATTCCAACGCAGATGTGCGAGCAGCAGCCTATTTCGCCCTTCGCCATGAAGTCGATCAGCAAAAGGCTGTGCAAAGACTCTTAATGGGAATGAGTGATTCTAGCAGAGTTGTACGAGGTCGCACCGTAGAAGCATTAGAATCCATGAAACTAACCCCAGAGCAGATAAAAAATTTGGCGAATAGAGCGCAAGAAGAAAAAGACCCCCAAATAAAATCAGCGCTTAACGATATATTGTCACAAAATCGTTCTAAAATTTAAAAAATTGATTTTTTTCTTTGCTGATTTTTTTTCAAAGCTATATAGTTTTCTTAATTATCACTTTGTCAATTAGCGATCACGCCTCAAAATTATTTGAGCGATGCAGCATAAGGAGATCAACATGAAGTCTGTTGTTATGGCCCTTGCAACCCTAACCTCGGTACCAGCATTTGCTTCCGTAGATTGTAAACCGTGGAAAAAAACTTTCGGGGATATGACGACAAATCCCAGCGTAGATTTAGCTGCTGAGGTTTGTCTTATTTTACCCCCAAGTTCGCCCAAGAATTTACGAGGAACGGCAGTGGACACAACAGCTTCCGCGACTTTGGTCGTAGAGCAAGGGGAGAGGCGCTTAGGCTTAGCCAAGTGGCGAGGTGGTTTGGAAATTACGGAAGAAGGTAAAGCCGTGGCCAAAGGAAGCGTTCTCGCTGCAGGACAAGAAGTTTGGAAAGGCCAATGGAGTGTCGGTAGCGTGCAAGTTTCAAAGCAGTTTGAACTCATAAATATCGACCAGAAGTATACCCGCGTGGTTATGGTGGGAGTTATTCCAGCAAATCTAAATGTGGGCATAAGAACTACGGGCTCATTCCAAGTTTCGGCGGGAGCGGGAATTCAAACCGCAAATATTTCAGCAATTCCCATTACAAACTCTGATTTGTATGCTGAAGCAGGACTAGGTAGCGAAATGATTTTTATTGGTATTCAAGGAAAAGTGGATCTTTTACGGGAACGCTTAGTAGCTGGTGCCACACTTGAAGTCGTGCCTAGAGAAAATAATGAAGTTGCTTTGAAGGCCACCTATAAGGGAACTAATATAGTTTCCGCACTTCATGGAGAAATCAAGGCTCTTGTAAAGGCTGAGGATGGATTTGAACAATCTTTATCTCTATTCTCTTGGCCTGGGTACTCTGAAGAAAAAGAAATTTTTAATGGTACGTGGCTTAAAAATATCTAATGCTTTGTATTTAAGAAAAGTTTCCAGGATTTTAGAAGAGGATATTTTTACCAAATTTCAGCGGCGGCCCTATTCGGGGTCGCTTTTTTATAAAGTCTACGTATGATCGCTCAAAATAGGAGTCTCCCATGGGTTTAAAATATAGACACTGGATTCCCAGACAAAAAAGTACACCAACTTCCTATGAAGACTTGAAGCTTGAGTTATTTAGAAATCGCAATTTTACACCTGTTGATTCTTTAGAATATGGCGACCATGGGTTGATCGAAGCCTATGAAAAAATTCTGAGTGCTATAAAGACGGGAAAGCGCATCGCCCTTTATGCGGATTATGATGTAGATGGTACCATGAGTTGCGTGGCTTGGCTTTGGTTTTTAAAGGCTTGTGGGCATACCAATCATACGTTTTACATACCTGATCGTTTCAAAGAAGGCTATGGCGTTAATTTAGATGCAATCAAGCATTTAGTGGAAGTCGATCGTGCCGACATGGTTATCACGATGGATACCGGAATCACAGCTAATGTCGAAGCAGCCTGGTGTAAAGAACGTGGGGTTGATTTTATCTGCACTGACCATCATAAAATTCAACCTGACAAAATGCCCGACACAACCATACTCAATCCTAAACTTCACCCAGATGAAGCGTATCAAGAGCTTTGTGGATGTGGAATTACATTTGTCTTGCTTCGAAAAATAGGACGTGAGATAGCGGTGGATCCGCGGATTTGGCAGGATCTACTGGCGCTTACTGGTATTGCTACCATTTGCGACATAGTGCCCCTTAATGCCGTAAATCATAGGTTGGCCCGTCTCGGTGTTGAAGCTGCGCGCAAAAGCCAACGGGCTGTTTTTAAAAGTCTACTTGATGCTGTTCAAGCTTCAGAGAAAATGGATGAAAAAGATGTGGGCTTTAGAATTGGGCCTCGCATCAATGCTGTAGGACGTCTGGAACACGCAAAAATCGTCATCGAAGCCTTTCTCAGTGATGACCCTAGTCTGCTTATAAAACACATGGGCTTGGCGAATGATAGGCGCAAAGCAATTCAAACTACTATTGTGAAAGAAGCTCAGCACAAGGCCGAAGAGGAATCTCACAAAAGTGTATTGTTTTTAGGCGCTGATAGTTGGCATCAAGGTGTGGTAGGAATTGCAGCTAGTCGCATCGCGGAAGACTATTGGCGTCCTACCTGGTTGTTTCAGAGGGGCTCGGATCTATGTAAAGGATCGGCTCGTTCTATCTCTGGTTTTGATGTAACCGAGGCCATGATGAGTTGTGGTCATCTCTTTAAAAAGTTTGGTGGTCATCGGGCGGCGGGTGGTTTTGCGTTCCCTCTAAGCCAAGAGGATTCTATAAAGCAGGCTTTGGAAGCTTATGGGGACTCCATAAAACGTAAATTCCCTGAGATATGGGAAAGTAAAATTGAATATGACTGCATCCTGCCATGGCATTTAGCAGATACGAATTTACTTGAAATTCTTTCAACGCTCCGTCCCTTCGGGCATGGATTCGAAGAGCCAAGATTTTTGGTTGTCGGGCGTCTCTTAGAGGTCAATTTTTATAAGGATAAAGCTACAGGCGAACCAAAACACACTGCGCTCTCCCTATTGGGTACAGATCAGGCGAGCAGAAAAATTATGTTTTTCAATCGCGTTGTTAAAGATCTTAAGTTGGGAAAAGAATTAAGGGCTCTCGTCACAGCAGATCGCAATCTTTGGAATGGTCAGGTATCGCTTCAACTTTTGGGGGTTGACTTGGAAGTTTAGGTCTATGCAGGCGGTCTCGTCTTATTGACATTCTCGCCTGGAATTGCAAGTATTGTGCTTTCTAAACACTCCTTTGCGCTTTCTTAACTCGCTTTCTTAACTCGCTTTCTTAACTCGCTTTCTTAACTCGCTTTCTTAACTCGCTTTCTTAACTCGCTTTCTTAACTCGCTTTCTTAACTCGCTTTCTTAACTCGCTTTCTT
>CAIMVM010000172.1 GCA_903844895.1 uncultured Pseudomonadota bacterium | reverse complement strand
CAGGCGGAAGTCGAATAGGCCGCTCACCTCGCTTTGCTCGGATCACGGCAGTCGGCTTTCACCACCAGCCAAACCCGTCTGGTTCCTCGCTGGCTCGGGACGGGCTATGGCTGGAGTACTTGCCGACAATCCGATAGATTTAGATGCTCTTTGCCGAGGTAAGCTTTTGCTGAAAACGAGTAGGCTCCCTGAAGGGAAGACTTAGGGCTTCCTTAAACCACCAATGGCTCCAGTTTTCCCATTGTCTATCGATATCTAAATAAGCCATGTCTACAAATTCATCCAACAGTCTTACAATTGAAGAGGATCCTGCTTCTAGCACTGTCTCCATCATCTTGTGCCTCACCTGACCTTCGTCGGTGTGATTCGCAAAATGGAGCGCGATGCGACAAGCGTCGCCGTCTACTGAAGGCTCCAAAGATACTTCATACCAATCTCGAACCTTGGGGTCACTTTTACTAGCTAGAAGCAGAGAAAAAGTAGCTCCTTCCACAAAGTTTCCATCCTTATTTTGCACGTAGAGAAACAAAAAACCTAAGCGTGTGTTTGTCGGATTCGCTTCGGTAAGCCAGTTGAGATGGCCTTCCTCAAAATGTCCTGATAATTTTTGTTTGAGGTTTCCTAGAAAATCACTGTCCCGCTTTCTCAGAAAAAAACCTTTAGTCACAAATACTTTACCTTTGACTTCATTTTGATAAAGCCATCCCCACAATCCATCCGTATGACTCGTAAACTCGCGCTTTTTAACTTTACTTGTTAACTCTAAAGCAGCATTTAAAGACATCTTCTACTCCACATGCTGACGGTTCTGCTCATATTTTCCCACAGATGCGTCTAAAAGCAAAAAAAGCAAAAGCTGAAACCTAGGTGAAAACCATAATCACCAAACGACACCCTATAAAAACAGCAACTTAAAAGTCAGTGTTCCTCTCCAAGTTCCATCGCTTTCGTCAGAATGAAAAGCCTCAATTCCCAAGGATTTTCAATGATCAAAGACTTAAAAAAACAGGTTTCCATCGATGACTCTCGAAAATTCGTAGTCATGGCCTCAGTTCCTACTAAACATAGATTTTATTTTATCCTGCAAGCACTAGAGGAATAACGGCATCTTTGGGTTAAATGAAACAATTTTAATCACCTCCAAAGCTCTCTTTAGCGCGCTAAAATTGCTGAGAACATAAACAGAATTTAAATATTTCCGTCATATGCAAATTTTTGGTTGCAATTGGAGCCCTCCCTGCCCCAATCTAGAGAGTCTCAAACACTGCGTGTGACTTTCCCAAGTATTGGGTTAGCTTTAATTGGCAGCATGGAGGAATTCGTGGCCAGCTATACAGAAGACCATATTAAGTCACTAGATTGGAAAGATCACATCCGCCTACGCCCAGGGATGTATATTGGGAAGCTAGGCGATGGCGCTATGCCAGATGATGGAATCTATGTCTTAGTAAAAGAGATCATAGATAACTCCATCGATGAACATATGATGGGTCACGGAAAAAGAATTGAAATCGAAGTAGATGATAAGTCCGTTCGAGTAAGAGATTTTGGTCGAGGCATCCCCTTAGGTAAAGTGATCGACTGTGTCAGTAAGATAAATACTGGCGCGAAATATGATTCCGAAGCTTTTAAAAAGTCCGTAGGCCTAAACGGAGTGGGCACCAAAGCTGTCAATGCACTTTCAGAATGGTTCAAGGTGTCCTCATTCCGTGAAGGCAAAGTTAAGTCCGCTGAATTTGAGCGCGGAGAGCTCACTACCGACGGTCGTATAAAAGCAGCTACGGAAAAAGATGGGACTTTGATTGAATTTACACCAGACTCCCAAATCTTCAAAAACTACCGATATCGCCCGGCATTTCTTGAGGAACTGCTTTGGAATTATGCCTATCTTAATTCCGGACTTACAGTGGTTTGCAATGGTAAAGAATATGTATCAAAAAATGGCCTACTTGATCTTTTAATTAAAAAAACAGAAGGCTTTGAACTCTATTATCCCATTTTACATTTTAAAAACAAAGACATGGAAATCGCCATATCTCATTGCGAGCAGAGTTCCGAAGTTCATTTTAGCTTTGTGAATGGCCAACATACCACCATGGGTGGGACCCACCAACAAGCCCTCCGCGACTCCATTGTAAAAACCGTTAGGGATTTTTACAAAAAAGAGTTTGAAGTAGCGGACATAAGATCCGGCCTAGTCGCTGCTATTTGTGTGAGAGTTCAAGAGCCTGTTTTCGAATCTCAAACCAAAACAAAATTAGGTTCGCAAAATGTCTCAGAAGACGGACAAACAATCAAAGCTTGGGTTCATGATTTTTTTGGCCACCAACTCGATTTAAAACTTCATAAAGACAAAACAGTAGCTGACGCCCTCCTTAGACGCATCAAAGAAGCGGAAAAAGAACGAGAAGAACTTGCAGGCATTAAAAAACTTGCTCGAGAGCGAAACAAAAAAGCCAACCTGTTTAATAAAAAGTTAAGAGATTGTCGAGTCCACCTCAATACTAACCATAAGTTTTCTAAAGACTCTATGATTTTTATTACGGAAGGCGACTCGGCATCTGGCTCGATCACTAAGGCTCGAAATCCAGAGCTTCAAGCTGTATTTAGCCTGAGAGGCAAGCCACTCAACTGCTTCGGCATGAAGAAAAAAATCGTATATGAAAACGAGGAATTAAATTTACTTCAGCATGCCTTGAATTTAGAAGATGGGCTGGAAGGCCTTCGTTATAACAAAATCATTATCGCAACCGATGCAGATGTTGATGGCATGCATATTAGGTTATTGCTGCTCACGTTTTTTCTTCAATTCTTTCCAGAAATCATTCAAGCGGGCCATTTGTTCGTTCTCGACACCCCGCTATTTAGGGTTAGAGATAAAAAGCAAACGTATTACTGCTACACGGAACAAGAACGACAAAAGGCAATTGAGAAACTGAGTGGGCCACCTGAAATTACTCGATTTAAAGGTTTGGGAGAGATTTCTCCTGACGAATTTGAAGCTTTTATCGGCAAAAAAATGCAGGTCGAGCAGGTCCATTTTATTGGTGATGAGTCTGATTTACATAAGACGCTAACCTTTTACATGGGAAAAAATACCCCTGCACGGCAGGACTTTATAGTTTCCAATCTGCGTATCGAGCCCAATGAAGTGACGTTGTGAGGACCAAATGACTGATTTAAAAGAAACAGGTTCCATCCATAATCTTTACCAACATTACTATTTGGATTATGCCTCATATGTAATTTTGGATCGCGCTGTACCAGCCTTGGGTGACGGTCTAAAACCCGTTCAACGTAGAATTCTTCACGCACTTGAAGAAATGGATGACGGAAGATTTAACAAAGTAGCCAACGTCATTGGCCACTGCATGCGTTACCACCCCCACGGGGATGCCTCTATTGGCGATGCGCTTACGAACCTGGGTCAAAAGGACCTCTTGATTGAAACACAAGGGAATTGGGGCAACCTTTTAACCGGCGATAGCGCCGCAGCCCCTCGTTATATTGAAGCAAGGCTTTCCAAATTTGCAAAAGAAGTTGCCTTTAATAAAGAGACCACCAGCTGGCAACCCTCTTATGATGGACGAAGCAAAGAACCTGTCATTCTCCCCATTAAATTCCCCCTCCTTTTAGCCCAAGGAGCAGAGGGCATTGCGGTGGGCCTCTCCACTAAAATTATGCCCCATAATTTTTTAGAGCTTCTAGAAGCAAGTATCGCCGCCCTTAAAGGCGAAAAAGTTGAGATATTCCCTGACTTCCCCACGGGCGGAAGTGCTGATTTTTCGGAATACAATCAGGGCCGCAAAGGCTCTAGACTTCGCGTACGCGCCAAAATTGAATTTGAAAATTCCAAGCTCTTGAAAATCACGCAAATCCCCTGGGAAACCACAACAACCTCTGTAATTGAATCCATCGTTTCAGCAGCAGAAAAAGGCAAAATCAAGGTAAAAAAAGTAGAAGACAATACAGCAAAAGATGTTGAGATCCTAATCCACTTGCAACCTGGAGCTGACCTCGACAATACAATTGAAGCCCTTTACGCATTTACTAAATGTGAAGTTTCCATCAATCCATTCTGTTGCGTCATCGATGAAGCCAAGCCTAAGTTTCTGGGGGTTGATGATTTGGTGGTCTACACCGCTCAGAAGACAAAAAACTTGCTAGGGTTAGAACTTGAACTTAAAAGAAGCAGTTTACTTGAAAAAATATTCTTTGCTTCTCTTGAAAGAATCTTCATTGAAGAGAAAGTCTATCGGGCTATTGAAACCTGCGAAACTTGGGAAGATGTACTGTCAACTATCACCAAGAAAATGACACCTCATGCAAAGAATTTTCACCGCGCACTAGCAGAAGAAGACGTCATCAAACTGACGGAAATCAAAATTAAGCGGTTGTCAAAGTATGACAGTAATAAAGCAACCGAAAATCTAGCAAAGTATGCCACCGAGTTGGAAGAAACCGAAAAAAACCTTAAGCAATTGACGAAGTATGCCATCCAATGGTTTAAGCACCTTCTTAAGGAATACGGAAAAGGCAAAGAGAGAAAAACTGAAATTGGTTCCTTTAAAGCGGTGGACAAAGCTAAAGTAGCTCATGCTAATAAAAAACTCTATGTAAATGCAAAAGACGGCTTGATAGGAACAGATCTTAAGAAAGAACAATACCTTTTTGATGTTTCTGAACTCAACGAAGTTCTTTGCTTCACGCGTGATGGCAACTTTACCGTGGTCAAAACACCTGAAAAACAATATGTCGGAAAGGATCTCATCTATGTATCTCTCTTTAAACGAAATGACGATCTCACCACTTATAATGTCATTTTTAGAGACGGCAGAGATGGCCCCATCATGATTAAGAGATTTGCTGTAGATTCTGTCATCCGAGATAAAGCTTACCCGATCACTAAAGAAAGCCCAGGGTCGCGAATACTCTATTTGGGCATTTCTAAAAGCCCAGAAGAAAGTGACGAGGTTCTGATTCGCTTTGCGGAAGGACAAAAACTTAAGCAAAAGACCTTAAAAGTGGAAATGAACGAATACCCAGTCAAACCAAGAACTGGCGCCGGATCTATTTTAAGCAGACATAAGATTGATAAAATTGAAAAAATAAAGCCCCAGGAATAGAACTCCTCCTTAACTCTAGGATCGGATTGAGACGATCCTAGAGTACACTTAAAACAAAGCGTTGGGAGCACTCACCGAGCTCACCATAAAGGTTTTCCTATGGCAAAGAATTCTAGCCTTTTTATTTTCCAAAAAGATCTCAGACTTGACGATAACCCAGCTCTAAATATGGCATTAAGCCATGAGACTGCCGTCATTGCCTATATTTTGGATCCCCAGGCTTTGGGTGGTCAGGCAAGTTGCGAGTGGCTTCACGTATCCCTAAGCCGACTCTCAGAATCTCTTGCTGAGCGAGGCATCAAGCTGATCTTGGCTAAAGGTCGCTTATCGGAAGAAGTCCTGAAGCTAGCAAGAGAAGCCGCCGTAGATCATATCTATTGGAATCGTTCCTCTTCTCCCTATCAAAGATCTGAATTCCAAGGGCTCAAAAAACGACTAAATCAGAATGTTAAGTTGATTCCGATCGACGGCTGTTATTTGCATCCCTTTGAAGATATAAAAACCCAAAGCGATAGCCCCTATAAGGTTTTTACTCCTTATTTTAATAGCCTCCTTAAGCTTCCCAAGCGAAAGCCCGTAGCGTTTCAAAATGGCGCCAAATCTATCGATCGCTTAGCTAGCCTATCCTTGGACGAGCTCGGACTCAGGAGCAAAAAAAAATGGGCCGCTTCCATGATGAAGTCCTGGCAACCTGGAGAGTTCCATGCCAAGAAGGCTCTAAAGGAATATATAAAGCATGTCGAGTCCTATGAAAGCTCCAGAAATACTCCTTGCCTTGAGATTTCCACTTCAAAGCTCTCTCCCCATCTATCCCACGGGGAAATCTCGCCCATTCAGGTTCTTCATGAGTTGCGAGATATGAGGTCCACCTCATTACCTTGGATGCGTCAAGTAGTTTGGCGCGAATTTGCCCATTACCTCCTTTGGCACTTCCCGAATACCTCCCTCGAACCTTTAAAAAAAGAATACGCTTCCTTTCCCGTAGAGCTCAATCCTGCTTTCTTTGAAGCCTGGCAAAAAGGACTCACAGGATTTCCCATAGTAGATGCTGGGATGCGGGAACTTTGGCATACGGGCTGGATGCATAATCGCGTACGCATGATTGTCGCTAGTTTCCTCATAAAAGATATGCATCTACCCTACAAGTGGGGTGAAGCTTGGTTTAAAGATACTCTTGTAGATTATGATGAAGCGAGCAACATCTTTGGATGGCAATGGTCGTCAGGAGGCGGCGCTGACAGTCAGCCCTATTATAGAATCTTTAATCCCGAATCACAGGCTGCAACTTATGACCCAGATGCCACCTACATTAAAAATTGGATTCCTGAATTAGAAAATGCAAATCCAAAAGATATCATTAGATCCGTAAACCTCGAAGTATTCCCCTACCCCAAGCCGATACTTCATCATGGTAAGGAGCGCTTAAAAGCATTAGCCCTTCTTGAGCGTTTCAAAAAATCCCTAAATAAAATGGAATTCTAAATCCGAGAGTTATTTTTGGGAAACTGCCAGTCTTTCCAACTCGGACCTGAATGCCACCAGCGACTTAAATACTTTTACTTTTTCAAGTTTACCCAGATTTTCCACAATAACATCTTCAATAGGGCCGCCCATCCAAATCTCTTCACCTTCAGGCAGATGATTCCTGAGGTCCGTCGCATATTCTAGAATAGTTTTCTGGGTCTCACCAGGTGGTAACTTCTGAACACCCACGACTGCAAATTGAGCTCCATAGTGCTTCATAGCTAAGCTAAGATCGCGGGCTGGAAGATGAGGCCCTAAAAAATAGGCATCGAGACCAGCCAAATTAGCAGCTATATAGGCCATAATCGTGGCTACTTGATGATGATTCCCTTCTATAGTCGTAAACAGCAGTAATGGCCGTGGCCCATGAACCACTCCTATCCTCATACTTCGAATTTCTGAAGAGAGCACATAGAGTTCTTGCATCACGGATTCTGTCGCTTGATGCTCTTGCCAAATTCGAAGCTTGCCGTGGAAACAGAATTCGCCAATTTGATAAAGCAGCGACGTCACATAATCAAAAAGAAAAGCTTCCACATTAAGGACCAGTCGAGCTTCTTTGATGCTATTTCTAACATCTTGGGGACTTCCAGAGGAAAGCGAAAGTATGGTTTTAGTGACCAACTCAGATATTTTCTTAGAAAAAGTTTGACTGGAAACGCCGCTTGCTAAAGAGTCGCGCACGCTTTCCTCGAAATTTACGGAATCTATTTTAGAAACTAAATTTCTTAACTTTTCAACGGGCAAGCTCGCTACTTGAGAAATCCCATGCCCACGTTCTACAAGCGTAACAATGAGCCTTACCCTATCTAAATCTTCTTCAGAATATAGCCTTCTATTCGTTAGGGATCGGTCAGGATCTACGACTCCGTATCTGCGCTCCCATGCACGGAGTGTATGCTCATTGATTCCTGCTAAGTTGCAGAATGATTTGATGTTGTATCCTGCCAAAGAGATCTCCTCAAAATAAAGAAAAAGGACCTCGGTGAAAACGGCGAAGCCCCAAATTTCTAAGATTCAAGTGCTTTAAAAAACAGCTCCTTAAGGTCAAATTGACCCTAATTCCTCTACGAGCGCCTCGACAAGCGCCTCGACAAGCACCTCGACAAGCACCTCGACAAGCACCTCGACAAGCACCTCGACAAGCGCCTCAAATAATATACATCCTCACTCTAAATTACCAGTAGGTAAAGCACTTATTCGGTGTCAAATCAGTAACTAATCCCCAAAAGGAAGATTTTGCTTAGACTTTTAGATCATTTAAAAACATTTAAGCTGCCGTTTCCACCCTAATCCTTGAATGCACGGCAAATAGGCACGCCTCAATTCCCCACTTGAAAACCACAAAATAAACCCCTAACCTCTGCACTGGGATCTCAGCGAACACGTTTCATGATGACATCCCAGCTACCGAGTCAGCTCCAAAACAAGGAACTCTAAAACTTCCATTCATCTCTTTAAAAGGAAAAACATATGTCGATTAAAAATTTTGAAATCCAATGGGAAGAAGACGACACCGCTGTAAACAGCTCACCTATACTTTCAAATGAATTTGCTTCACTTCTTGCCAATGACACCCCCGCCAACGATTCCTTTGACCGAGGCGAACTCGTAAAAGGCGTTATAGCGAGCACGGGAGCGGGAGATCTTGTCGTCGACCTTGGGGGGAAAACTTCAGCCATCCTTCTGCGTGATAGCGTTGAAGACTCAGAAACCTTTGAACTGGGACAACAGATTTCAGCTTACGTGGTTGGATTCACAGATGGCTCAATTATTCTCTCTAAAACTATGACTTCTAAAATGAAGGGTTCCGAAGCTTTGGAGCAGGCCTACACCTCCAAACTCTCTGTAAAAGGAAAAGTCATTAAGGCTAATAAAGGCGGTTTTGAAATTCAGATAGGATCGAAGGTTGCCTTTTGTCCAATTTCTCAAATTGATTCTAAATTTGTATCAAACAGTGAAGAGTACATTGGTAAAGAATTTGAATTTTTAATCACCCAATACTCTCCCAGAAATATTGTCGTATCTAGACAGGCCCTGCTTCGCCTGAGAGAAAAGGAAATGATTCCAGCACTCATGGAACAGATCAAAACGGACCCTTTTGTAAGCGGTGTCGTAACAGAATTGAAAGATTTTGGTGCCATCGTGAATTTAGGGGGCCCTCAGGGGATGATTCATATTTCAGAGGTAGCTTTTGGCAGACTTAATCACCCCAGTGAGGTCCTAAAAGTTGGCGACAAAGTAAGAGTCAAAGTGTTGGCCATTGAAGACGGTGACAAGCCCAGGATTTCCCTTTCCTTAAAACAAGCAGGAACAGACCCATGGTCTGAGGTAGAAACTCATTTAAAACTCCAAGAATCGTACCCCGGCAAAGTGACACGTCTGGCTGATTTCGGCGCCTTTGTTGAGTTACTTCCTGGTTTAGAAGGTCTGATTCATGTTTCCGAGATGTCTTGGAGCCGAGTTTCCCATCCCAAAGAAATATTGAGCGTCGGCGCACAAATCACCGTGCGAGTAGCTGCAATTGACTCCACTAACCGCCGCATTTCTCTAACTTTAAAAGATGCAGAAAGTGATCCTTGGCGAGATGCTGAGAGTGTCTATAAAGTTGGAAGCTGTCATCAGGGAAAGGTTCAAAGCCTCAAAAGCAACGGCGCCTTTATTGAAGTAGGCAACTCTATCGTAGGATTTATTCCCCTCAGCCAATTAAAAGCCGCTTTTGGGGAAAACTACAGAAAACACGCAAGCCCTCCAAGAGAGCTTCAAGTTGAAGTTTCGTTTTTAGATCTTCAATCCAGAAAATTAGCTTTTAAAGTTCCAGGCGTGGGAGAAAGTGAATCATCAGATGCTGACTACAAAGAATATATTTCTATGGAAAAAACAAAGCCTCAAGAATCAAAATCAACCGGAAGCTTCGGGGACCTCCTTAAATTAGCTTCTGACAAAAAAGGAAAATAGACTCTTTTTGCTACTGACTCCTAGGCTTTCGCAGTCAACGACTTAGGTCAACTTGATCATATTTGTATGTACACTCTTCAGCGGTTGCAAAAACAACTTGCTGAAGTTTTTTTGTGCAGGAGCCTAGAGATTTTTAGGCCCACTAAAAAAAAGCTTTTTGTAAATATGTAAACGAGGCTTCACTTTACCTTGCTTAGGATGGTCGCTTTGGAAAGCTAGATTTCCTCAGCTCGCCATTTGCCTAGTCGCTTTCGACTCGAACGAATTGTAAAACTTCCATAAAGCCGGAAAATCAGCATATTACTCGACGCTTAGGCAGCTCAAGAGAAGCCCGCTTCCTAAATTGGGATCTCTTATCTTGGCGAAGCTGAAGGGATTTCTTCCCGCAAGGCAGGCCTAAAGTTCGCCCTTATTACAATTCAGCGATATACTAGTACCTAAGAGTTAAGCCTCTACTGCCCCTTCTATCGCACCACAGCACAGGAACCCAAACATCCATGCGTAGATTTGATTTCACCACAAAAACGATCGCCCATCTAAGAAACCTGAAATACGTAGCTAAAGAGTTGCTAGGCTGGATGATCAAAAGAGACTTCTATGTGGCAAAACTACAAAGTGGTGACTGCACGCTTGGTGTGATTGCAAGGAAAGGCGTCATAAATGACATCGTTCAGGTGTTCCAGTCCGAGGATCCCTTGATAGTTCTCGGTCCCATCGGACGCAGAAATTGCGAAAAACATTCAAACCGCCTAGGAACGACCGATATTTTTCTAAGAGAAGTCCCACCCTGGCAAAGCGCCACGCAAAGCGGTGAGTTTATCTTTCAGCCACTCCTTGAGCAAAGCATTGACTTGACAAGTGGTTTTGATGCATTTTTTGCCGCCGTGGATCGCAGCCAGAGACCTCGGTTTAAGGAATCCATAACTGCAGGCGACACCGTAGCCCTCAGCGATAGCCCCGAGGACATAGAAACGTTTTACAACCATTTCTTGCTGCCTTCGGCGACAGTCCGCCACGGCAGTCATGCCTTCATCCCCCCCTTGCAGAACTTTTTGAATCTTGCCTCAAAAAACTGTTTGCTTCACATCAAGGACAGCGCCGGAGTCATTCAGTTCACAGCATTTATTCTGAAAACTAATAACTCTGAGTGGCGGTTTTTAAGGAGTGGAGTCAATGACCAATCCCAGTTGGACAAACGCCGCAAAGGCGTCCTAAAGAGTCGAGCCTATATAGAAGCAGCACGCTGTGCCATAGACTCAGGCCAAAAGTCTCTGAGCCTTGGGCTAAGTCCAGCAGCGGCTGGAAACGGTATTTTCGCTTTTAAAGAAGTTTTTAACGCCCACTGCAGTCATAAATATATAGCCTACCCGCGTTTGCTTGGATCAGCCCAAACTCCCCTCGGTGCTGAGAAAATGACAAAACTCAAGTTGTTGGTTCGTCCTAGTATCGACCCCAGCAAACTTACTCCCTTCAACCCCCCTGAAGATATCAACGTAGCTACCAACAAAAACAGAAATGCCACTCAGGAATCACATTTAAGAGTCGTCAATACGTTTTTGCACATGGGCATTGCAAGTGCCATAACCAGCGTGCTGGGACTCGCACTTAAAATCGGTTTACCACGTATACTCGGCACCGCCCAAATGGGACAGCTCTATTTTGCCGAATCTATGGCCGCCATTTTTTTTGGTTTTATGCCTCTCGGTATCGCTTCATACATATCAAGGGAAGTTCCTAAAAACCCTGAAGGAAGTATTGCCATCCTCAGCACCGTGATCCCCTTTCAGTTGATTTTTGCTGTTATCCTCGCCTTGAGCATGCAAACATTTCTACACTTTTCTGGGACCGACTCGATAGCCCAACAATGCGGAATTGCATTCGCGGTTTTCAGCGCTGCAATGGTCCTTCAGAGATCCATTGTAGGTCGTACCTACATTGCCCTTGGAAAATCAGCGATCATTGCCTCCAATGAAATTTGGACTCGCGTGATTCTGTTGTTTATAGTCGCTGCGGCGATTTTCTGGAAGCCTACCGCTGTGAACGTGGCCTGGGCTTATGCCATTGCCCATGTGATTGGTATTTCGCTGTTGTTGCGCAAATCCTATACCGACAAAATGGTGAAGTGGACCCCTAACTACACACGATTCAAAGAAATCGTCATGACAAGTCTGCCTTTTTTCGCCGTTTCTGCCCTCATTGAAATTTATGGCAATGTTGATATTGCCATGCTTAACTACTTTTCAAATGGCGATGAAGTTGCCTTTTATGGTTCCGCAAACAAATTAAAGGGAGCGGCCTTAGTATTTTTACCGATTTTTCAGGCTGCAGTTCAACCGGCTTTAGCTCGAGCTTGGTTCGAAAATAGAGAGAATTTTGCAACCCTCGTGTCCCATGCCATGCGGATCGTGGTAGCACTTTCGTTACCTATCGTCATCCTCATGGTTTTGATCCCAGACTATCTTGCAACCACCTTCTTTGGAGCAGAGTTTGCAAAGTCCTATCTTGCCATCGCTTGCGTAGCGCCCATATTGATACTTTCAAGCCTCAATGTTCTCATGGGCTCTTGTTTAAATGTTATCAGCAATGGAGTATCCTTTCTCATTGTAACGATCATAAGCGTTCTGATGAATGTGGTTCTTAATGCTATTGCCATTTCCTATTCGGTGGGAAAATTTGGCCCTGGTGCGGGTGCTGCCGCTGCAGCGATTGCCACCGTTATTTCAGAAACTTTTGTTTTAGTAGCCATGCGCCGCATTTTCAAGGTGGGCTTGGACCAAAAACAAATGTGGCTTATTATTTTAGCAGCTATAGCTCCCTGCCTCATCATCGGCGCAAGCTACCAGGCGTTACTCTCTATCAATCCCTATCTGCGCATGGCTGCCGCTGCCATTCTGGTACCTTTATACATGTATTCTGTAAAACTTCTTCGACCAGGCGATATCCGATGGATAATCAATATCAGGCGGAATAAATGAACTACTCCACCCAATCCTCACAAGTCCTGGGGGCTTGCTCCGGTATGGGATGGAGTTTCGTGTTTCACAGGAAAAGAGTTCTTCTCCTCCACACCTGAGGCCGGTTCCCGACCCGTGACAAAGCCTGTCAAAGCATAATTTAAGAT
>CAIMVM010000171.1 GCA_903844895.1 uncultured Pseudomonadota bacterium | reverse complement strand
TGCTTTGACAGGCTTTGTCACGGGTCGGGAACCGGCCTCAGGTGTGGAGGAGAAGAACTCTTTTCCTGTGAAACACGAAACTCCATCCCATACCGGAGCAAGCCCCCAGGGCTTGTGAGGATTGGGTGGAGTAGTTCATGAGGCTTTAAGCAAGTCTTTTTTAAAGCGCTTGACGCTTTGCCTCCAACTCGAGGAAGAGAGAACAGGGCGGTTTTCAGCAAAGAGCTGGTTTAAAATGGCGCGAGGTGATTTTTCATATAATTTGCGATCTCCTTTCACAGTGCAATGATGCAAAAGAAGACTTTTCATAAGAGTGAGATGTGGTTTTTTAGTCTGCAGCTCAAGTAAGGCGGCACTTACAACAAGTTTATCTACTTCGCCAATCGACTCAAGCCCAAGGAGAGTTGCTTCGCTGTTAGCATCGGCTAGGCAAGCTATTTGAACGAGATGAGACAGCTCTTCTACAAATATAAAAAAGGAACCTAGGTTGGATCCATTCAATTGCTCAAAAGGCGATTGTGACTCTAGGTCAGTTATGACTTTGGAGCTTAAAGTTACCGCCAACTCGATTTCTTCCCCACTGGTATTTATGAGAACTTGATCCCGAGTTCCAATTGACACATAAGGGCTCAACGTCAGAGGCAATTTGATTTCATAAAGGTCTGAATAGAATTCCTCAAATTGATCACAAAGCCTACTTAGTGAAGGCATCAGTTTGCAATTTTAGTGTTAGTTAAAATCGGATCGATCCCATTTGCCAGAAGCTTCTTAAGCAGGCGATCCGACGGTGCCTTCGTCCAGCGGTCATAAACAGCCAAAAGATTCGTCGTATTTTCGCCTCCAGATCTATCTGCAATGTAGGCGATAACCTCTACTGCAGAGGAGAAGTTTGCTGCAAGACTTTCATAAAGCTTGGGTAAGTCACTATTGC
The DNA here is from genome assembly GCA_903844895.1 of uncultured Pseudomonadota bacterium. GTDB lineage: Bacteria > Bdellovibrionota_B > Oligoflexia > Oligoflexales > CAIMVM01 > CAIMVM01. Next base: position 111,404 of record CAIMVM010000171.1, on the reverse strand, counting down.
CGGTATGCCGATTATAATGTATCTCTGCTAAAGAAGCGTAAGCTCCTGAGCCCATTTGTATGATGTAGGACATATCAAAAGATTTTCGGTTGAAAGAATCTTGAAAGAAACCTGCCACATAGAGGCTTTGATCACCTAATATTTTAAACAGCCGCATTTGCTTTTCCTGGTCAGCTTCTAAGGCCTCTTTAAAAACCATGGCAAAGGGCGTGTCTAATACAGGATTGGAAATATATTCGGTAAGTAGATTGACTATATAGAATTCTAGATTCTCTCTAAAGTTGATACCCGAAACTTGCTGGGCTTCAGAGATTTGCTCTCTAAAGTACTCTAATGGATTAATCGTTATGCACTTAGTTGTTGGGTGCATGGATCCTCCCGCAGGTATAACTTCAGTCTACCCTTGACTGGCCGCCCGGTCAAGATACCTACCTATCGGATACCTTTCAAAGAAACCTGAGAAATTCCCGCTAACCCTGCGTTAGTTCCGGAGAATATATATAGTTTTTTCAAATTTTAGGATATACTTCCTGACGCTCGGAGTGGATATGTCAGATCAAGGTACAGATCAAAAACATTCGTCAGAAAAGATGAGTTTAGAAGACATCGTATTTATGGCTAACAAAGTAGGCATGGAATATGCCAAAGCCAGAAAAGAATCCGAACACCTTGAGCTATTAAAGCCCACCATCAAGTCAAGAGCCATGATCCGCCACGATTCTGGTGACGTTTCGGAAGCTAAATTAAAACGCCTTGCCGAAACTGATGATGAATATGTTCGATTTCTATTGGAACTTGCTACAGCAAAGTCTGAATCAGAGAGGCTCAGAATCCGCTATGAATCCTATAAAAATCTTTTTGAAGCTAGGCGCAGCATGTTGAGCTATCAAAAAGCAGAGATGAAAATTCTATAGGTTAAGTTTTGATCTGGGAGCCAAATTTTTGCTCCGGAATGTACTGAGTGGGATCGAAATTAGGAATCAGCGAACTTGATAAGGTTAGCTGGTGATTTTGACTTCATGTGTTCCTACCGTGCGACCGGTTCTTAGCAATAGTGGGCCCAAAAAACGCGAAAAATTACGTAAATTCAAAAAAGCATGCCCTTCAAAATTTCGCTTTTTCGGGGGGCGTAGCACTAGGTTTACTCGTCGCAACGGATTTTAAGGGCTTACGTTTTCTGAACTCGATTTGGGCTAGCTCAGCTTCCTTAGCGTTGCCTGAGGCTTTGGCTATATTGGCAAGGGTGCGCCAAGGCTCAGGGTTGTTAGGCTGAACGCGAGAGGCCTGTTCCGCCAGAACTTTGCTTCGGTCGATTTGTTTCAATTCTAATTGGGCGTTGGCTGCACCTAGGAGAGCGGAAAACATCAGAGGAACGGTTTTGAGGGCAAGCAAATGCTGCTTTAAAGATTCTTTAGGATTTTTTAGGGCAAGCTGTACATCGCCGATGGCGCTTGCAAGATAGGGAGCCACAAAGGCGGAGGTTTTGCCTTCGAGGGATTGAAGTAGACTTAAAGCATCTGCTGCTCTGCCTTGCTTTACTAATATCCTGGCATTGAGAATGACGGCTTGGGGATCTTTTTCTAAGCCCTTTCCAGCCAGGAGAGATTTTGCCAAATCGAGCCGATCGATGGTCATGAGGCACCAAGCGAGGCCTTTTTTAGCTTGGATATCTTTGGGGTTGATTTCTAATGCTCTCTGATAGCGAAAAATGGCATTGTCGAGATCATTTTTAGCTCTTAAGGCTTCCGCTAGATAATAATTTGTTTCAAAATTGTTAGTAAAGTAGGAAAGGCTTTTAGTGAGACTGAGGATCGCCTTGTCATATAGACCTAGCTTAAGTTCTACAATTCCAATATTTCTAACTATAGCCGGATTATCTGGCTCCTGTTTCTGTGCTGTTCTATAGGAGCTTAAAGCTTCACGATAAAGCCCATCACGGGCATATTCATTTCCTAATTTAAATGAAGGATTTCCTTTTTGAGCAGTGCTGCATGCCACTGAAAGAAACATCACAAAACATATAATGCCGCGCATAAGCACATCCTCTTTAAAGGTCTGTGCTGATTATAACATATTTAGCGTAAATCGCCCGTATAGTACTCTTCAAATAAGGACCAACATTTTTCATCTACGGAATAAAAAGATAGTGTTATCTGACGTTTACTCCAATCTTTAAAGCTTGCATTGTGGAACGTATAGTATCTTAAGTTGAGGTGTCCAGACCTACCGGTGACCAGGTTGTCGGGAGTTGGCATAAATTCATCTAGAAAATAACATTCATTTGGCGAGTTTTTGATAAAGGGCACCATCACATTGGTGGCGCTACCTCCTGCCATATTACTGCCCGAAAAGGTTTGACATCCAACTTGGCTAAATAGAATAAATAATGCGATAGTTATAGTTTTCATAATGTCCCCTTCCTTAAGGTTATCGACTCTGAGGATGGGCTCTTGAGGACGTGAATTTTATGTTATTGCGATTTTTAAAGAATTTCTCAGTCATTTTGACAGTTACCGCATGTACCCATGAGGTTGCCTTGATCTCTAATTGGTCAGAGCTTGATGGACAAACGAGTATGCCTTGCACAAAGTTAGCGCCTTTTAAAGATAAGCAAAGTCTCAATATAAAGAATTTGACCTTCATGCGAGATGGTAGTGAGGAGCTTGTATTGGCAACACATCTCACAAGAGGCGGAGTCCTGGAATCCAAAATAGGTCGCTACCATGGTATAGAAAAAGATTCGGAATGGCTCTACACTACGCAGAAAAGCTCGCTAGGATTTCTATCTAAAAATGCATTTGTTGAAGCCAATCTTACAGGTATCTTTGAAGTTAGGGACCTTCAAAGATTTGCTATTCTTAAAACTCATTTTGAGATTTTGCCCGAAATCGTTTCTATTTCGAAAAATCGATTTGTAGTGGTCGACGGAAGAGAAGTTTCTGTTTGGCTGAGAAGTGCCAAAGGTTTCTTTGAGCTTGAAAAGAAGGTGCTCGGTGTGATCTCTTGGCGGTCTTTCGGTCAGGTGATCCATTTTGTGGCTAAAGAGGGCAGCACCTTTAAGGCGTTTATGGTAGATCCTTTGGGGGTCGAGACTAGGCAGGTGGCAAGCCAAGAATCATTTATTGTGAGGTCTAAAGGGCAGGTTGTCGTTTATGAAGTGAGCGCGGGAGACCTTCAAGAAAAGCCGGGCTTAAGGCAAGGGGGAGAGAAAAAAACTTGGGATATTGGCTATTTGCGGGAAATTCCCGCAGGTTCAGATTTCTTTATCCAGCGCTGGCTGGAGGGTGAAAGTCGAGTTCAAAGAGTTCTAGCTCCCGGTTTTCAATTCGAAGACATGGGGATGTTGCCGCCTCAATGGTGGATAAAGTCCATCCTAAATGATCCTCAAGGGGGCTTTCGATTTGTCGTGGAAGCTGATAAGACTTGGTATCTTTGTCAGAAAGGACTTAAGTGACGACCAGATTAAAATATTTTCTTGCAGACATTAAGATTTCTCATTCTGTTTTTGCACTGCCATTTGCTGCTGCAGGGGTTTTACTTGCTCCCCTTAAAGTCCCAAGCTTGATGCAGTGTCTTTATATTTTTTTAGCGATGGTTTCAGGGCGCAGTTCGGCGATGGGGGCGAACCGGTATCTCGATGCAGTTTATGACAGCAAAAACAAGAGAACTTCCAGCCGTGCGATTCCTTCAGGACGTCTAAAATCTAAGGATGCTCTCATTCTCACATTGGGGTTTGGGGCTTTGTTTGTTGCCGTGTCGTTTCTACTGAGCCTTCAAGCGGGTCTCCTATCGCCCCTTCTGCTTCTAGTTCTCTATTTTTATAGCTTCTTCAAAAGATTTACCTGGGCGTCACATTTCTACTTAGGATTTTGTTTGGGGTTAAGTCCCATCGCTGCAAACATCGCCCTAGGTGTAACCCCGTCTTTGGGTATTGTCTTGCTTGGCTTAGGTATCCTTTTTTGGGTTGCGGGCTTCGACTTACTTTATTCCTTGCAAGATCTCAGTTTTGATCGCGAGGAAAGGCTTTATAGTTTCCCGGTGCGGTTTGGCGTGAGTCCAACGGTTTGGACCAGTCGGATCTGTTTTTTTGCTGCTATGGTCATCTTTCTCTATTCGGGAACCCTATTGGGTCTTTCCGTTATCTTTAGGTTGGGCGTAGCTCTTATGACTGCTATATTGGTCTATGAGCATTGGCTTATAAGGGATTTGGATGAACTAGGAAGGTCGCCAGGTATGGGGAAAGCATTTTTTAATGCCAATGCAGCAGTTAGTGTCGTATTTATTGTGTCTGTAATTTTAGATCTATGGATGTACGGAGTCTAATGTGCGCATTTCGGTGGGGATCACGGGAGCTTCTGGTGCCGTTTATGCAGATAGGCTTGTCGCGTTTTTAGTTAAAAATGTCGATCGCGTCTATCTGACACTGACCCCAACGGCTGAAAAAGTTCTAGCCCATGAAATTTCAGATAGAGAAAGCATCTTACTGCGAAGTTTGAACGGGCAGCTAAATTCTGAGGAAAAGGAAGTTTTACGACTTTTCAAAAATAATGACTATTTCGCACCTATTGCTAGTGGGTCTTCTGTTCCCGACGCCATGATCATCGCCCCCTGTTCGGTGGGCTCTATGTCGAGAATTGCCAATAGTATTTCGTCAAATCTTTTGGAGCGTGCTGCCGACGTTTGCCTCAAACAACGTAGACCTCTGATAATTGGCGTGCGCGAAACCCCTCTTCATACGATTCATTTGCAAAATATGCTCAAACTGTCGGAAGCTGGAGCTATAGTAGCTCCTTTGATGCCAGGATTTTATCACAAGCCAGAGTCAATTGACGATCTTGCTGACTTTATGGTTGGCCGGTTGCTTGAGCTGGTCGGGGTCGATCATGAGCTTTACAAGCGCTGGAACGCGAGGATGATTTAATGTCTACACAACAAAATCATCATTCTCAAAAAGCTTTGTTATGGGCGGCCGTAAGTTCATCAGGACTGTTTTTCATTAAGTTTATCGCTTTTTGGATATCTGGTTCTTTAGTGGCCCTAGGAAGTGCATTTGACTCATTAGGGGACACGGCAGTCTCTCTCATTAATCGTAAAGTAAATGCATTGTCCCAAGAGGAGCCTGATAGTCAGCATCCCTTTGGCCATGGTGGATTTGAAGTCATAGGGGCTTTGATTCAAGGTGTTTTGCTTGCTACTCTTGGCATAAATTTAATTATTGAAGCGATTCGCCGTCGGAGTGGGGACGCAAATCTTCTTCATCCTACCGAGTTTAATATTGCTGCTGGGATATTATTTTTCAGCGCCATTGCCGGCGCTTTGATATCTGGCATATTAGGAAGAGCGGAAGAGAAAAATGCCAAAGACAATACCCGCTCTTTGGCTCTTAACTCCGATAGAGCCCACTATGCGACAGATTTTTTTACGAATCTTCTTTCAGCAGTGGGCCTCATGGTCATGTCCTATACAGGGCTTCATTGGATCGATCAAGTTCTGGGCTCAGTTGCGGGGGGATTAACCATCATTGCCGCTGTTCCGATTTTAAAGAAATGTTATCAAGACATTATGCATCAGCAGGTAAGTACTTCAGAGCAGCAGTCTATTGTAGATATTGTATTTCAGACGAACCCGAAAATTGAAGGCATCCATCAACTTCGCAGCCGCAGACTTGGGCCTCACCTTTTTGTGGATTTTCATATGAAGCTTGATGCTACAATGCCACTTGAAGAAGCCCATGAAATTGGAGATTCTGTAATCAGAGAACTTAAAAATACGTTTCCATCGGTTGACGTCATCGTTCACCTAGATCCTGATTCTGAACCGGATCAAATGAGTTGGAGCCCAAGCTACGCTTCACCTATCCGACAAAAATAGAACGTCCCTGTTTATGCCGCGTATTTTTACAAGGGAATTACAACTTAAAGTAGAGTCTAAGGACTTGCAAAACAATAAACTACCGAATTTTTTAGTTGCGTGACTCCAGAATTTTTGTCATTATTTGGAAATGAAAAATAAAAAAATTGTGGAATGGATTCGTGAAAAGTTTCTTGCGCTCTCTTCAGATCTTGATGAGAGAGGCAGGAGGCGTTGGGCTGCCACTGAGGCACGTTCCCTAGGTTGGGGTGGAATATCTGCTGTAGCTTTGGCTACCGGTATTTCAGATCGCACTATCCGCAATGGCATTCTTGAGCTTAGTGACAAAAATGCTGAACCTGCTGGACGGCAAAGAAAAGTAGGTGGCGGCAGACTAAAAAGAGAAGTGGAGCAACCAAAACTCATAGCTGCCCTAGAAAATCTTATAGATGGCAACTCTAGAGGCGATCCAATGTCACCCTTAAGGTGGACTTGTAAAAGTACTAGATTTTTGTCCAAAGAGCTAACTTCAATTGGTTATGCAATTAGCAGTACAAAGGTAGCGACCTTATTAAAATCACGTGGCTACAGTCTGCAATCAAACCGCAAAAAGCTCGAGGGAAAGCAGCATCCAGATCGTAACGCCCAGTTCGAATATATTTCTAAATGTGTAAAAAATCGCCAAAAGTCTGGTGAGCCGGCAATTTCAATAGATACAAAGAAAAAAGAAAATGTGGGCAATTTCAAAAATAATGGCAAGACATATCGCCGAAAGGGAAAACCAAAGGAAGTAAAAACACATGATTTTCAAGACAAAGCCCTCGGCAAAGCCGTGCCTTATGGAGTCTATGACATTAGCTTAAATGAAGCTGGAGTTTCCATAGGGATTAGTCATGATACTGCAGAATTTGCTGTAGCGGCGATTAAACGTTGGTGGACTAAATTAGGAAAAAAAAGATATAAAAAGCCTAAAAAAATTCTTATTACAGCTGATTGTGGTGGAAGCAACAGTCCTCGAACCCGGTTATGGCTTTGGGAGCTGCAAAAACTTGCTGACGACATCGGAATCATCATAGAGGTTTGTCATTACCCTCCTGGAACTAGCAAATGGAACAAGATTGAGCATAGATTGTTCTGTCATTTCACCCGCAACTGGCAAGGCGTGCCGTTAGAAACACTTGAGATCATTGTTAACTTAATCGGTAATACCACAACTGAACAGGGACTAGAAGTTCACGCATGGTTAGACGAAAATGAATACCCAAAAGGAGTGAAAATTGAAAAGAGTCAACTTGATGAAGTTTGCATAAAGCGAAAGCCATTTCACGGAGAATGGAATTACGAAATTCATCCAAGATAAAAAACTAATTTCGGTAGGTTATTGTTGTGCAGCTCCTAAGAGTTTCACATAAGGTGAACACTTGGTGTGTCGAGCAAGGTCCTTGTTTAGATTTTTAGTAAACGAACTTTCTGGATGATTGCAAATGTTGTCTTCATTAGCTTGCTGAAAACGCATAACCGTTTTCCAAGATTACACTTTGAATGCGCTCTTGATGAGAATTATCGATGGTTTCAAGTTCCAGTAATACCTCTACAGTATATATGCTGCCTGACTTTGCCATGCGATTATGCTCTAAGTTATAGAGGTTTGCTCCCGTGTGATAAATAATATCCAAAAGTTTTGCCATGGCACCAGGTCGGTCTCTCACGACTACTTTGATGCGCATAAGGCGGCCATTGCGAATCAATCCTCGATTTGTAATTCTTGCGAGAAGCGTGACATCGATATTCCCGCCAGAAATAATACAGGCAATGCGGCAATCCTTCTTCCAGGCCTTGAGAGAAAGCGCCAAATCGTCGAGTGCGGCAACCGATATGGCTCCTGCCCCTTCTGCCAACAAATGGTTTCTTTCCATAAGTTCCATGACAGAGCCGGCAATTTGACTTTCCGATACCAAATGCATCTCGTCGACGTTTTCACGAATGATGTTATAGTTTAGCTCTCGGATACCTTTTACGGCAATCCCATCCGCTATGCTTGCTTCAGGACTTTTAGGAGGGCTTGCTATCTTGCCGTCTCGGAAGGACTCGAACATTGTGGGATAGAGTTCTGTTTGAAGTCCAATGATCTTAATATGGGGAAATCTTTGTTTTACGGCAGAGGCAATGCCAGAAATAAGTCCTCCCCCCCCAACGGGAACGATTATAGCGTCAAGGTCTTTGACTTGATCTAATAGCTCTAGAGCTACGGTGCCTTGTCCCGCAATAACGGTCTCATCAGCAAAGGGATGGATCATTAATCCGCCATTTTTTGCTTGCCACTCCTTGGCGGCCACCTCGGCGTCATCATAGGTATCACCCGTTAAAATCACTTGGGCGCCAAAGTTCTTAGTAGATTCAACCTTAATTATCGGGGCTCTTTCGGGCATAAAAATCGTCGCATGAAGATTATGCATTCTGGCAGCAATAGCTACGCCTTGAGCATGGTTTCCGGCGCTAGTCGCCACAACGCCATCTTTTGCGCTAGATCCAGCCTCAAGAATGGCATTGGTGGCTCCTCGAACCTTGAAGGAACCAGAAACATTAAGATTTTCCATCTTTAGGTAAACGTCTAAGCCGGTTTTGGACGAGTAGAATTCGGAACGAATCGTAGGAGTTTCTGGAAAAATTTCAGATAGTCGCTTGCGAGCACGCTCGATTTTTTCAAGGGCGATAAGGGCCATGAATTCTCCTAGTAGACAGGCAAGATTGTGCCATTGCCTTGGATACTCAGCAATGAAATGATGAAGGAGTTCCGTATTGTTGTAAACCAAAAAGCGCATTAATTAGGCAGAAGGAAGGTCTCATCTCTTGGGTCACATTGTCTTAATAGAACGATCAGGGGAAGCAAAAAGCCTTCTAAAGCCCATAGCAAGTCTATCGCCTGTTAGGTGGATTGAAGATTGCCGGGAGCTTTCAGGGGCCCTAAAAGGAGCTCGCGCCATTGTGGTATCCCATCTGTCTGGACCCGCACTTGATAGTTTTTCTGGACTTTTAACTCAAGAGAACGTGCCTATTTTTAGCCTTATTGGGCCTTTTCAAGACAAAATTCGTAATGCGATTCACTTTTCAGAAGTTTCGACACTGTTAGACGCTCTAGTAGACGCTCTAGGGCAAGACACAAATACTACCCATGCGTTTGTTTCGTGGAAAGGCGCCAAGCTTGATCTGATAGGCGGCAAGATTTCTAAAGACGAAGAACACGAGTTACTCACGCAAAAAGAAGTCACATTGCTTGCCTACCTCATGGAATGTGGTGGTGAAACCATTGATAGGCATTCGGTTAAAAAAATGGTCTGGTGTGGAGTGAAGGTATCTGACTCCAGCCTAGAAAGTCTGATATGCCGACTTAGAAAAAAAGTTGAAAAACTTGAACTTTCTATTGAGTCTGTATACGGTGGAGGATATCGACTCATTTAAGTTTGGAAGTTTATGATGAGAAGTTTTCTACAGCTGGTTTTGCCTCTCACATATTTGTTTTTCCTATCTTTGTTTTTTGCTTCCCCTAAAATCTATGGGTACTCTTGGGCCGCTTTTGGAGAAATCAGGGGGGGGTTCGAACCTTGTGGTTGCGACCCATCAAGCGACGTGGGCGGACTAAGACGAGCAGGGGCCTTTGTCGAGCAAGTTAGAAAGAAGGACAAGTTAACAGACGTCTTTGTTCTTGGTCACTTAAATGATCCTAAGAAATCGGGCCAGGATATCAATGCCAACATTATGGTTAAGGGAGTGAAGTCTTTAAGCATCACTGCCGGGTTTCCCATGTCAAAAGACGATTTAGCGACTTTTGTCGCAGCGAAGATCCCGCCCGTTCTAACCAATTCTTTACTACCAAGTACGGTTCGATTTTTGAAATCACGTGACACCTGTGTGCTAGGATTTGCTTCTCCTAAAGAAGGGTTTAGCGGACCTCTCCATTTCCTAAATGAAGATCTCGCTAAATTGTGTTCTAGCACCTCAAGGCGGGTTTTACTGACCGCTGTAAGTGATAAAGAGTTGACTGATCTTGCAGAAGTGATTAAGCCAGACCTTATTTTAAGATCTAGCGAGCGGGATATCAGTGTTAAGCCAGACGGTTCAGAAATGTCTCACGCTGCCACGCTAGCTGAAGTCTATGCTGGTGCCCCCTCCTATCGCATCCCTCTTGGTGCCAGTGGTGTTTGGGTGTCTAAGAATCTTCAGCGGGGATTTTTGGGCATTAAAAATCTTTTATCAGAAGAGAAGCCTGAGAGTTCCAATTTTCTGAAGTTTGGCTCAACATCGGAAAAAGATAATTCTATTCAGTCGGAAGGTCTTCCCATTGTGTGGCTCGGCAAAGACTATGCTACTCTTCCATCGCCCGTTGATAAGGCTATGAAACTATATAACAAAGCTGAAAAACAAAAGTTTGACGAACATGTAAAAGCCAAAATGAAATTTAGATCCTCCTCCCAATACAAAGGAAGCGAAACCTGTCAAAGATGCCATCAAAAGGAATATGATATTTGGAAGCGTTCGGATCACTCAGATGCAGTTCACACTCTAAAAGCAGCGCAAAAACAAGAGCATAGTTCCTGTATCGGCTGCCATGTGGTTGGATATGAAAAAAATGGCGGTTATCTTAACCAAAAGCTTACACCTCATTTGGCTGGGGTTGGGTGTGAATCTTGCCATGGTGCTGGAAAAGAACATGCTAAAAACCCGAAGATGAACCGGCTAGAGGGCGGCAAATTTGTTTGCGCTGAGTGTCATGTGACGCCCCATTCCCCGAAATTCGACTTTGACACTTATTGGGAGAAAATAAAGCACGGAACAAAGAAGAATCCTACTATCCAAGATGACCAACCTCTTTGAGAACAGATCTAAGAGATCAGTTCTCATCGAAGCAATAGCTACCAAATTTCATGTAACCAGGGGCGTATTTTCTTCAGAGATCACAGCCAAAATTTCTTTCAATGCGTCTCTTGCCAAGGAAGAGGCGGCGTGAGATTTATTTAATTGATTCAGATACTTGGCTTTAATGTCCTGCGCCCTTGGGGAGTGCTCGACAAGATCTTCAAATTGAAATTTTAGTTCTTGATGAAACCAAGCGACATTTTGGGAGTTTCGTCTTAGTAAAGCATGTGAAGATGCAAAATAGGTTTTAAAAAAACTTTCAATTTCTTCAACAATCAATTCAAAGCCTTTGTTTTCTAAAGCGCTGCATAGAAGGATTTTTCTTTCTGGGACAAGCGGCGGCATAAAATGAAAAGAGTTGTATAATTCTGATTTTGCTAACTCGGCTGCTGGCAAGAGATGGGAGTCTGCTTTGGTGACAATTACAAATTGCGATAGTTCCAAAATTCCTTTCTTGATTCCTTGCAGGTCATCACCTGAGGAGGGTTGGTGTAGGGTTATAAAGAGATCGACCATCGACTCTAGGGTGAATTCTGCTTGTCCTACGCCGACGGATTCTACAAGGATATAATCAAAGCCCGCAGCTTCGAGAATCAATAGGGACTCTCGGGTGCTTCGTGCTACTCCTCCTGAGGATTTGCCACTCGGCGAAGGGCGAATAAAGGCGCGTTCGTGGGCTGCTAGGTCTTGCATTCTAGTCTTGTCACCTAAAATGCTTCCACCACTGAGGGGCGAAGATGGGTCAATGGCAAGTACAGCTAGCGAACGTTCCTCCCCGACCAAAAGGAGTCCGAGGCGCTCAATAAAAGAAGACTTTCCCACTCCTGGCGGGCCAGAAATGCCAATTCTTCGAGATTTTCTACCAAGTTTGCTCAGTCTTTCAATCAGCTGGCGCGCGGCTTGCTTTTGGTCAAAGGAATCACTTTCTACTAAGGTAATCGCCCGCCCTAAACCTCTGCGGTCTCGTTCCTGTATGAGCTTTTCAAGTGTTTCTAGGGATTCCATCATGGGGTCTCAAGAAGATCTAAAATCTTATGTGCACAGTCGGTAATCGGAGTGCCAGGTCCAAAAATCGCAGAACACCCTTGAGACATTAGAAAATCATAATCTTGTTTCGGAATAACTCCTCCGACAACGATCTTGATGTCTTTGCCATTGGCTTGATCCAAGGCGACTCTCAAAGCGGGAACTAATGTTTTGTGTCCTGCTGCTTGCGAGGAAACTCCCACAACATGCACGTCATTCTCGATGGCTGACTTTGCCGCTTCTTCTGGTGTTTGAAATAGTGGGCCAATATCCACATCAAAACCGAGATCCGACAGTCCTGTGGCGACCACTTTAGCGCCGCGATCGTGACCATCTTGACCTAGCTTTACCACTAGGATTCTTGGGTGACGTCCAAATTTGGTATGAAAAGAACCGACTCTTCTTTGAACTCCTTGAATCATATCTTTATTGCCAAATTCGGCAGAGTAGACACTTGAGGCTACCGTATTTGTCGCGTTATATCGGCCAAATACAGATTCCAGCGCTGCGGAAACTTCACCGATTGTCGCGCGAGCCTCCATAGCTGGAATCGCCAACTCTAGTAAATTTTTTCCCGATGCTGCGCCTTCTTTGAGGGCATCTAAAAGTTGAGTTACTTTAGCTTGGTCGCGCTGTTTTCGGATCGTCTCTAGTCGTGAAATCTGCTGTCTTCTTACATCAGCGTTTTGAACTTCTAAAATATCTAGCTTTTGATCGGAACTTTCATCGGCTTTGTATTTGTTTACCCCGACCACGGTTTCCATTCCTGAGTCGATTCTTGCTTGCTTTCGTGCCGAAGACTCCTCAATGCGTCTCTTGGGTATACCGCTCATAATCGCTTTGGTCATCCCGCCTGAGGCTTCCACTTCAGCCATCAGTTCAAGTGCTCTTTGTTCGATGTCTCTTGTGAGCGATTCCATAAAATAGGAGCCGCCCCAGGGGTCAATAACCTTACAAATATCCGTTTCTTCTTGGATAATGATTTGAGTATTGCGAGCAATTCGTGCAGAAAATGGAGTGGGGAGGGCGATGGCTTCATCTAAGGCGTTGGTGTGGAGGGATTGGGTACCACCGAAAACAGCCGCCATAGCTTCAATTGTGGTTCTAACCACATTGTTAAACGGGTCTTTTTCTGTCAGTGAGTATCCTGATGTTTGGCAATGTGTGCGCAGAAGTAATGACGATTCAAGCTTTGGCTGGAAGGGCTTAATCACATCGTGCCATAGTTTTCTAGCAGCTCTAAGTTTAGCGATTTCCATGTAGAAATTCATACCTATGCCAAAAAAGAAAGACAGTCTTGGGGCGAAATCATCAATGTCCAATCCACTGCTTAATGCTGAGCGCACATACTCGAGTCCATCAGCAATCGTATACGCGAGCTCTAGGGCGGCATCTGCGCCTGCTTCCTGCATGTGATAGCCCGAAATAGAAATGGAATTGAAAAGAGGCATTTTTTTTGATGTATACCCGATGATATCCCGCACAATTCTCATGCTAGGCTCAGGGGGATAAATATAGGTATTTCTGACCATGTATTCTTTTAGAATGTCGTTTTGGATCGTTCCCTTTAAAAGCCGTTCTTCTACACCTTGCTCCCGTGCGGCAACTATATAGCTTGCAAGTACCGGAATTACAGCGCCATTCATGGTCATGGAGACAGAGATGTCTTGAAGGGGAATGTTTCTAAAGAGGATCTTCATGTCCTCGACGGAATCGATGGCGACTCCAGCCTTCCCGACGTCTCCGAGGACTCGCGGGTGATCCGAATCATAGCCGCGATGAGTGGGCAGGTCGAAAGCGACGGAAAGTCCTTTTTGGCCAGCGGCAAGATTTTTGAGATAGAAGGCATTAGACTCTTCGGCAGTCGAAAAGCCGGCATATTGGCGGATTGTCCAGGGATGTTTAGGATACATGGTCGCTTTCGGCCCGCGGGTAAACGGCGGCAGACCTGGCAGCGTTTCTTCAGAAGAAGCGGTATCGAGCGAGGTGTAAAGGGGTTTAATCGTGATCCCTTCCGGGGTCTTGAAGTTTAAACTTGAGGTGGGCGTACCTTTAAGTTCTTTGCTTGCTATGGTTTTCCACTGATCCAGTTTTGACTCAATTTTAGTCATTTGAATTTCCCTTCACGATTCTTCTTGTGCAAAATATTTATAAACCATAAATGTGAGCAAGTCGCTCATTTTTACAGGGGTTTGGCCGTGTTTAAAGTTTCAAGCAGTTCTAAGTTCCACTTAGTGTTGGTTTTGTTGCTTCTTTTTGTGAGACCAGCCTTCGCAAGAGAGAGTTTAGCGGAGCGAGAGACCAAAGCACTCGTATTAAGAGACTTTTTGCTAACCCTAGACTTAGGTTATTTGCGTTGTGCCGAGCAGTGTGACTGGATTCAGGAAGACAAAAAAATTCAACAGGCTTGGGCCAAACTAAAACCCTTGATTTCCCAAAGGCCTAAGTTAGATGCTTTATTTTCCGCAAAACCTAGCCTTGAAGTCTGGCGCCAGTACCGAAAAGTATTGGAAAAGGAGCTTTCATTAAATTTGGCGCCATCTTCCAGTTTAAATAAGGCCCGTGGCGAAGCTCTTTTTTTACGGCATTGTGGAAGTTGTCATGGGCCAACAGGTCAGTCGGATGGTGCCCTATCAAGCCGTCTCGTTCCGCCCCTTAGGCCATTGAATAGTGCCTTCTATAAAGACTATCTTGCGCCCGCGATGGTTTACAATATTGTTTTAACTGGTATCCCTAAAACACCAATGTATCCCTTTAAGGATCAGATTTCGGATTTAGATATGTGGACACTTGCATTCTATACATTGACCCTTTCTGCAGGTGATCAGGGTGCCTTGGGCCAGGGTGGCGAAAGCAAAGCCCTGGGTGTGCTAGAAATGAGGGATGCTGCACGCCTCAATGGCGTCGAAATCAAAGCACTCGGTATGTCTCAGAAACAGATATTTCATTTGCGAACGACCCAGGTATTTGGAAAGGAAATTGCTAAATGAAGGTATTAAAGCTGAGCTTTTCAGGGAGTCTTATTTTAAGCATTTCTATTTTAAGAACGCTATTCTGTTTAGAGTTTTTCACACAATTTTTTCTAGAAACGCAACTTGGGGCTGCTTCTGTGGCCCAGGCCGAAGAAGTAAAAAAGGTAAAAACATCTCCGGCTCCCACCTCTAATTCCCTGGTCGAGGAGTTTATTTCTAAAGCCCTTCCCATGGAGTTTGAAGGAAAAACTCAAACCTCTTATGCTCTTTCCGGAGATGCTCTCGAAGCCACTGTGCGCAATTCTGCTTCTGCCTTGGTATTGCCTTTTGATAAAGTTCGATCGGTGAAATCAGTAAGCTTTGATTGGTGTACGACACGTGATTTAACCAAAGTCACAAAAGATAGGGAGAAAACTAAATCTGGTGATGATGCGGCCCTTCGTCTTGGTCTATTGCTTGAGGGCAATCCTCCGATGATTCCCATGTTCGTGCCGACGTGGATCAAGAAACTCGAAAAGATCGTTAAGTTTCCAACTGATAGGGTTTTATATTTAACAGCAGGAGTAGCCAGCCCGTCAGGAACTACTTGGGTTAGTCCCTATACGAAGTATATGTCGATGGTCGTTCCCCATTCGTTACCTAAAAAATTGAGTTGGTGTAAAAACGGATATAGTGCGAGCTATATACTCCCAAGCGAAGTTCAAGTTACAGGACTTTGGTTTATGGCAGATGGAGACGATACACTTCAGAGCTTTACAACTTGGATAAGTGCGATTGAAATAAAGTAAATCAGAAGTAACCTGCTGTTTCTAAGGTATTTAACTAGAGATAGTAGAATCGGATAATGGTTGCCAGGAGAGGATGGGGCGCACTCTCGTGTCAAAGGGCTTACGGTAAACGGCTTTAATCCCTATTTTTTCGGCGTGATTTAAGACCGAATCAAAGGCGTGAGAAATCGTCGCTCCCGCTTTTTGAGTGACTTCATCTTCAGTGGGCAAATCAAAATCGTTGGCACCCCATAACAAGGCTTCTAGAGCTCGCTCATTTTTGGTCAAGACTGAAGTACGGATATGCACAAAGTTGTCTAAGTAGATCCTACAAATAGCTAGCCATCTTAAGTACTCACGGGTCGATATTTCCTTACCCCCTAGGGCATTGCCGAATGGTTTATAGGTCCAGCAAAGAAAACTAGCCAAGCGATTCTGATTTTCATCTTGAAAGCGTCGCAGGCGTTCTAAATGCTCCAGGCGCTCGCTGGTGGATTCATCAAAACCAATGACCATGGTTGCAGTGGAGCCTAGGCCTTGATCTAAAATGGCTTTTTGAGCCGCGTAATAGTCTTCAACTTTGTATTTGCCGGGGCTGTGCCGAAGTCTAAATGAGTCTACTAAAATTTCAGCCCCACCGCCTGTAATCCACTCGGTTCCATGATCCTTTAAGATTTTTGCCCCCTCCTCATAGGAGACCTTAGACAGCTTGCAGGTAAACATAAATTCAGCGACTGTCATTTCGTAAAATTTAAGGCTTGGATATTCAAGGTGAATGGCTTTAAAGAGTTTAGCATAATCAAGGATTGTTAGCTTTGGATGGAAACCTCCATTAAAACCTACCAGTGTTCCCCCAAAGGAAACCAGTTCATTGATTTTTGCAAAGACTTGATTTTGGTTTAAAAGATAGGTCCCGTCCTCATGGGGGAGGCGATAAAAAGAGCAGTAATCACATTTAGCCACACAAATATTTGTATAATTGACAATGGCCATCTTCAAATAAGAGGCAACTCCGTCAGTATGGTAGTGACGGCGGGCCAAACTCGATAAAGATCTTAAGTCCTCGTCGCTCCCCTCAGAGAAAAGCCAGGCCACGGACTCCGTGGAAACCCGCTCCCGAGCGATGATGGTATCTTCTATTTGTTTGATCGAATCCGACATGATGAAATCCTTTCAGCATTTCATATACTTATTCTAATATTTAGGAGGCGCAAAGGGGAAACGCATTACTTCTAAAGAAAGGTTCATCATTTCTCCATGGGTAGCCAGTTTGTAGGCCGCTTTACCCAGGCTTGGGGTTTGAAATGGAATTTCAACTAAAAGCCGGACTTCACGTGTAAAACTCCTTGACCAAATAACGGTCTTTGGTTTAAACAGTTGTCTCTCTGGTTTCTGATTCTTTGATGAAATTTTTTTATTAATGGTTTCAGGGGGATAGATTCTAGGGTAGCGAACATTTCCTTCGCCGGTTATAAACAGTTGATTCATTCATAGGTGTTAACATGAAAAATTCTATATTGGCAGGTTTTGAGGCAAGAGTAGCTCCCCAAACCAAAGTTCTACCCACATTTAGACCTGGCGACACGGTCATTGTTCACTTCAAGATCGAAGAAACTACGACTGACGCTAAAGGGAAGTCTGAGAAGAAGTCACGTATTCAGCAATTCGAAGGCGTATGCATTCGTTTTAAAAAGGGTGGAGTGAACTCTTCTTACACAGTCAGAAAAATTTCTGCAAACGGCGTGGGTGTAGAGCGTATATTCTCAGCCAACAGTCCTTTCGTAGATAAGATTGATGTACTTGCTAAAGGCCGAGTCAGACGCGCTCGACTTTACTATCTAAGAGATCTTGCGGGTAAAGCTGCTCGTATTAAGAGCCGCTATTTTAAGCCAGCACAAACTGCAAAGTAATTCGATTCTAAAACATTAAATGCCCAAACCCCTCCAGGTTTGGGTTTTTTTGCGCCCTGCAGTGCGTACATCCAGGGAGTGTGAGTCTCCGGTACGAAAAATGGAGCCACACACCTGGGGCTCCTCAGATTGCAATAAATTCCACAGACAAGGCATTTCCAGCAGTCTGGCAAAATTGGAACTAACGATGGAATCGCCGCTACAGGAAACTTATACAAACTTGCGCACGCAAGCTTACAGTTCATTTCCATAGTCTATTTTTTTACCACCGTAAAATCGCCATGTTCTTTGTGTAATCAATCTTGCCCCCTGGCCTAACTCAAAGTAAGCCCAAGCCCACTGGAAAAAGACAAAAACTCGATTTCTAAATTTCATTAAATAGACAACATGAATAAAAACCCAAATAAGCCAAGCAAATGTGCCCGTAAATTGAAGTTTTCCGCTGCTGACCACAGCCCGTGAACGACCAATTGTGGCCATGATTCCTTTGTCCCAATAGACAAATTGAGGCCTCTTTTTCCCGGTGAGTTCATTTTTTATGAGACGTGCCACAAAATGACCCTGTTGAGTGGCCACCGGGGCGATCCCAGGCAGGCCTTTGCCGTTAAGCAATTCAAAGAATGCCATATCTCCGATAGCAAATATATTTTTTGCGTCAGGCAGGCTCAAATCTCGGTCGACAACTAAGCGTCCGCCAGGCCCCTTTGCAGATTTAACTTTTTCGGCGAGCGTGGAGGGCTTCACACCTGCTGCCCAAATAATGGTTTTGCAATCCAACCAGTTACTTCCCGCCATCAGCCCACTAGAGCTAAGCTCGCTAGCTTTTGTGTTCTTTAAGACATGGACACCTAAGTCTCTTAGATCTCTTTCAGCTCTCTCAGAAAGGTCCTCGGGAAAAGCGTCTAAAATTCTGGGTCCTGCTTCGATGAGATACACAGATGTTTGAGTTAGGTCGGCGGTTTTGTAGTCATGTTTTAGAGTTGTCTTTGCCAACTCTGAAATAGCGCCAGCAAGTTCAACTCCAGTTGGCCCACCACCCACTATTGCAAAGCTGAGATAGGACTTTTTCAGGGCTTCGTTATCTGCTTTTTCAGCCAGCTCAAAAGCCGTTAACACTCTTCTACGGATCTCGATCGCCTGCTCTAGATTTTTCAGTCCCGGCGCCACACTTTCCCAGCCGTCATTACCAAAATAGAAATGTTTAGCTCCACTTGCTAATATCAAATAATCATAGAAGTGCCATTTTCCATCGAAAAGTATCCCGGTATTTTGAAGGTTCACATCCTCTATTTCGGCTAAGAGAACATTTACGTTTTTGCTTCGAGAAAAAAAAGTTCTAATCGGTATTGCGATATCAGAGGGATTAAGTCCCGCCATAGCTACTTGGTAGAGAAGCGGTTGAAAAAGATGGTGATTTTTCCGGTCAATGATGTCCACATGAACATTGGGAGATTTGGATAAAGATAATGCTGCGGTAATCCCTCCAAAACCCGCACCTACGATGCCAACTCTCACCTGATTCTTTTTTGGGTTTGCCATGAATTTTTTCCTTGTGACCAGTATTTCCGTAGATGCGAAGTCACTCACATGCTGACAGTACACTATAGCAGCTAGCCCGGTCAGCTCTAAAATTAAACCAGCATCTGCGCATTCTATTTTGCGATGGGATCTTTTCAGGCATTAAGCAAACCTGCTACATCCTCTAGAGCCACTATCTAGTTTTGAATGAGAGCTAATACGTCCAACAGCTCTAAATGAAGCTTTCAATGAAAGGGCTATCTGTGGTTGCTATTAAAAATTGGCACAGTACATGCATCTCGAAACGTTAAGAGCGTTTTTTTCACCTAAAGCAACTAAAAACACTGAGGAGCGTAAAATGTTTAATTATGTAAAAAAGTCAGATGAGGATCTTAGGGGAGACGTAATTAGTGAGTTAAAGTGGGACCCTAGCCTGAATTCCAATCAAATCGCGGTAGGTACGAGAGATGGAGTAGTTACACTAAGCGGCATTGTGCCACATTTTTCAGAGAAAGCAATTGCGGAAAAAGCAGCGCAACGCGTTGCGGGAACTCGAATTGTTGTGGATAAGCTAGAGGTGAATCTAGGTGGCGATGCGGAACGAAGTGACGATGACATTGGCGGAGCCGCCATCTGGGCATTGCAATGGAATTATCAAGTTCCATGTTCCGTAAAGGTATCGGTCGAAAGAGGGTGGATTACGTTACGCGGGGAAGTAGAGTGGGAATTTCAACGGAATGCCGCGAGGGATGCGGTCTCTAAGTTGAGGGGAGTTTACGGGGTTAGAAATGATATTACCATCAAGTCGAAGACGGAAGCCCTTGATGTCAAATCTCGAATAGAAGATGCATTGAGGCGCGGCGCTAATTACGGAGGTCGCAATATAAAGGTGGAAGTACTTGGTGGAAAAGTCATACTTACAGGTGATGTTTACTCCCTGAGTGAGATTGAAGACGCTAGAGTTGCGGCTTATAGCGCACCAGGTGTCTTTTGGGTCGAAAACAATTTGAAGTTGGCTGCCTAATGTCTTTCAGGTTGATGGGTTCATTCCTTTCACCTGCGCGTTTATTATCAACTTCACATTGCTAAAGGAGTGGGCCCTTGGGTTTAAAACCTATACAAGTACGGTGCGAGTTTCATCGTTGGTGTCTGCTGGCTAAGAGGGGCCTTGCTAGGCGCTAACGACGGTACTGAATCGACATCACGTCCTGTTGCGGGCCCTGGGGATTGCCAAGCAAATCTACAAAGAATAGGCATGGTGGGAGTTTCTGTCTTTACTACTGGTGCGATGTCGAGTCATGGCTTTCAAAAGCAGTTACATAGAAGTTTATGAAAAAACGGCATCTTCGAGTGCATGCTAAAGTCGAGTTTGGGTGATGTATCCATGATATTAGGAGCTGGAGTTGGTGCGTTTTTTTGGTGCCTTGCCTTGAAAGTCTTGAAAGTCTTGAAAGTCTTGAACAAGCAGGATTCGTGAATTTATGAAGCTTACTTTGTGAGGGCTATTGCTAAGAAAGTGTTTCGTATAGCTCTCTCTCAGACGATTCGTGCTATTTCAAATTTGTCTTTTTCGGCGGGCCCTCCTACGCTAAAGATTAGCCCAAAGATTTTAAGGAAATATAATTCAAAGATAACCCATTTTCTTAAAACTGAGCTCATTATTTAGTTCAGGGTATTGAAAGTCTGCTTAATGGAAAATATTTTTATGATGTTCGTGGAGGTATAGCTGAGCGCTCCATTTTAAATAGTTTTTCTATACTTGCATGAGTGCATCAATCGAATCATTGTAAGAGACTCTTTTCAGGATCTATACAGAGTGATTATATAGAAAATATTTTTTATAGTCAGATATTATGTTTCGATTGTAAGAATCAGATTACTCTGGCCAAGGAAGCTGTTTAGCCATTCCTGTAAGTCCGTTTTTAAGCAGGATGGCAATGAGATCTTTTGCTAGCGCTACGTCTTGAGGGTGGTCCTGGCCCCATTGGGATATAAATTGGTAAGAAGCTTCATTGAACGCAGCAGTGAAGGATTCCAGGGAGTTAGAATTGCCGCTTAATTTAAAGATACCAGTCTCATTTAAAAGTCGCGCAAGCAATGCCATTCTGGCTGGGATTTGCTCAGCAGGCACATCTCCAGCAATGAGTCCTGGAGGATAGTTGAAGGCTCTTGAGAGCACCGATTTAATTTCTAATTTACGTTCTTCGGCTTTATTACCTTTTAATATTCCCGCCTCTTTTAGTTCACTTATAAATGAGACATTCTTTTCTACCATGTCGATAGCGCGTTCCATTACTGGATTCATACCCGCACCAGGGAGCATCAGCCAATTGGCAGCCAATACATTTCGGTATATTCCTTTAGAGTCTCCAAAGGAAAATGCAGATGAAAACGCCATGGAAAAGGTCCCAAATTCGTTTTCAAAAGCGCTAAATGCCTGACACCAATTTCCGGTTTGAAGGCGTTGTCGGGCTTTTGCGATTTTCATAGCTCCAAGGCCATCGCCGGAACCAAATTCTTTCATAATAATTTTCGCCGATGGATTCATGTCTACAAGACGAGGGTTGCGAATCACCCCAGAAATTGCAGTCTTTCTTACTCCATCTAGAAATGAGGTTCCCCATCCATAGACGAGGAAGTCACTGGGCCCTCTAATATTAGCCAGGGAGGCCTCTCCCGCAAGATCATTGCCCACCCAGGTTGTTCTGGGATTTAAAGATAAGCATGACAGTTCTGATCCAAAGCTAAGGGAAACAAATGGATCCATCGTTACATATAAACCATAACCTTGCTGGCCGAGTTTAGGTAATTCTCCTTGTGTTTTAATCTCCTGATTTTTGCTCATGGCATCTCGAACCTGGTCCCAAAGATGCTGATTTAAGGGTCCACTGCCGCTCGACCAATTGAAAACAATCCGAGGCTTTGTGGCGCTTTGCAAAGTACCTGGGGGTGCGTTTAAAAGAATTCCTTCTGTGGGTTTAGGGGTGCAACTCGCAGTTAAGCCGACAGTTAAGCCGACTGTTAAGGCCACAGCTAAGGTCATAATAGGAGGCATTTTAAGAGTAAGTGCTAGAATCGTCTGCGACCCATAAGAAAGAATTCTCCAACGTGAATTGGCTCTATACATTCGTTTCTCTCCCGAAGGTAAAAATAGAAGGCTATTATACATGAATTTACCTCATTTCAGAAATCAGGAGATAACTGATCATGCGATTGCAAGGAGGTGAGCGAGATAAGAAGTTCTGGAATATAAACATCAACGCGAATCTCAATTTAGCGCTGTTCTATCAATTGAAAGAGTTAAGTAAAGAGTAGAGACCAATTGGGATTTGTTTTGGATGTAGGTCGCCATGTTTAAGCGTTAGAATTTGCTTGAAGGTCCACTCAGGCACCTAAGGTCTCTTCGGGGGGATTGGGTGTAGTTCGAGCTTCACGCACAGGTCTAAAAGATATTCGATGCTCTGGGGTTGTCCCGTATTTCCCGAGAGCTTCTAAGTGGCGTTTAGTGCCGTATCCTACATGAGACTCAAATCCATATTGAGGATACGTTTTTTGCAGGGCGCTCATATAGTTATCGCGAGCTTCTTTGGCAATAATAGAGGCGGCTGCAATGGAGTAGGTTAGGGCGTCGCCGCCAACGAGCGCCTTTTGGGCAAGCTGCTGGCCTGGAATGGTCATATTACCATCCACCAAAATGAGACTTGGGGTCTTCGTCAGTTTAGCGATTGCTCGCGACATGGCTAAAAAAGTTGCGTTTAATATATTGAGCTGATCCACTTCGCGGGCACTCGCAAACGCAACTGCATAGCTTATTGTATGCTCCAAAATAACGGGTATGATCCCTTGACGCTGTTTAGCGGAGAGCTTCTTAGAGTCTCTAATAAGACTTAAGAGTGGCTCTGGGAGTTGCAGAAGCTTTTCAAGATTTAAGATGATAGCGCCAGCGCAAACTGGCCCTGCTAAACAGCCTCTACCAACCTCATCAACCCCACAAACTACGTGACCATTTTGTAGCAAATCTCGCTCAAAATCGCCTTTTTTAGACATGCTTATTCAGCATCTCTGCTAAACGAGGCTTAGGTACGGCCCCGACGACTTGATCGACGGGCTTGCCATCTTTAAATAAGACTAGAAAAGGTATAGAGCGCACAGCAAATTGTGCGGGAGTATTGGCATTCTCGTCCACATTCATTTTGGCAATAGTGATTTTTCCTTGGAACTCACCCGCAAGAGCTTCGAGCGCAGGCGCAATCGCCACGCAGGGTCCACACCAAGGAGCCCAGAAATCCACAAGCACCGGATGGGGGGATTTTAAGACAAGAGATTCAAAGTTATCGTCAGAAACTACAATTGTGCCACCGGCCATGAAAATACTCCTCGCAATAGTCTTTGGATCATATCCTATTGGACATGAGGTTTTCAAAAGAATTCAGCCTGCTTGCTCTAAATATACGAGGTATTTCTAAGCATGCGGCTAATTTTGCCCTCAATGAGGCTCAGCGGCCGCATTTTGCCTGACTTAAAATGATCCACAAGGTGCTCATCTAAGACGAGTAAAATGGGATCCGATCTTCCCTCGGTTATGGTTAACCACTTCTGAATCACTTGACAGTCTAGAGGCGATAAAAAGTGTCCTGAGCCTTTTATGGCACTAATATAAGAAGCCACTACTTCTGCTGGAGATTCTTGACTTAAAGGGACACCTGATTCTGAAATTACCACTAAGATCCCGCCGTTTTTTGTAAAGTGTCGATCTTTTCTAACGCCAGAGCAACTTGAGTTTCAAGTGTTTTGATTTCAGCATCGTAGCGGTGGATCTCACTGATATGATCTGAAATCCTAATAAGACTTCCAATTCTGGTAGTTAGGGAGTCTAGGTGTTCCGGTGATACAAGATCAAAATACCAATTTTCGTCGAGCGCATACCTCAGAAGCTCTTTTTGGACTCCTTCTGAGCTTTCACAAATAATGAGCCAGGGGATATTGATCGATTCCGGATCTAGGCGTTTAGCAATACCCTTTACCCAAGTGACCATTTGTTGGTCATCGAGATTATTGGCAAAAACAATCAAAATGGAGCATCTGTTTAATTTTGGGTCGGTTCCTGAAGAAATCACAAGTGTTTTGACTTCTGAAATAGATTTTAGTGTAGCTTCCACGCGGGCTAAGTAACGGTCCGCAAGGCGCGCATCATGGATGAGAAAGCCAGCAGTTCTTGGACCTAGGATGTCTTTTTCTATTGTCACAGTAGAGCTCGCTTATTTAGGTTCGTAACGATACATTCAATTATACAACAAGGGCGGGTAAGATGGACCAGGAAAATGAGTGGAAAGAAGTATGTACGAAGCTCAAAATAGGTAAATTGACTCGGCATATCTTTTTATGTACCGGCCCTAAATGCGTTGCTAATGAAGAAGGAATGAAGGCCTGGGAACATTTAAAAACCAAGATTAAAGACGAAAAGCTAAATACGGTCTTTCGAACTAAGGTAGGGTGTCTCAGGATTTGCAAAAAAGGCCCCATTGGCCTCATCTATCCTGAAGGAACTTGGTACCATAGCCTGAGTCCAGAGAATTTGGACTTGGTAATAAATAATGATTTGAAAAAAAACCACGCAGTTAGAGAGCTCATGATAACGGAAGATGCGCTAGACAGCTTTTAATGAATTTTATAGCCGTTTTCCAGGAGTTGGGCTTCTACGTCCTCAGCGTCTTCAGGTTTAATTTCAGTCGCCACAAAATATTTTTCCTCAGCCCATGCGACTAAATCGTCACCTTTGCAAGCCATTGAGCAAAAGGGGCGACTTGGATTATCAGTCGAATATTCTATCTCCTTTTGGCATGTAGGACATTTCATTTTCATTGGTGGATCCCTCAAGGAGTCTAATTTAATTGACACGTTGCATATCATGACTTTACGATGGGTGTCCACTCGGAGGTTCGTGGGATGATCAAATTAAAGTCAGACCAAGAAATTGATGATATGAAACCCGCCGGGAAAATGGCATGGGATTTACTCGAAGCTCTCAAATTAATGATACGCCCAGGGATCTCTACTCAAGAGATTAATGACTTTGTTCACTCCTTTACCTTGGAGAGAGGAGGAGTCTGTGCTCCCCTTAACTACAAAGGGTTTCCCAAATCTGTTTGCACTTCCGTCAACCATGTAGTGTGCCATGGAATCCCCTCGCCTAAAGAATTTCTGAAAGATGGAGACATCATCAATGTAGATGTGACTCCCATTGTGGGCGGATATCACGGAGATGCTTCAAGGACTTACTTTGTTGGCAGCAATATATCATTAGTGGCACGAAGACTTGTAGAAGCTACCGAACGTTCGCTTCAGCTGGCCATTGAGGCTGTGGTTGTGGGTGGTCGTGTGGGAGATATTGGAGCTACAATTCAGGAAGCTGTAGAAGGTCTAGGGTTTAGTGTCGTCAGAGATTTTGTAGGACATGGGATCGGAAAAACATTTCACGAGGAGCCTCAAATTCCGCACTATGGAGTCAGAGGGCGTGGCATAAGATTTGAGCCCGGCATGGTTTTTACGATTGAGCCCATGATCAATCAGGGTGGTTACGGAACTAAGGTTCTCAGTGACGGATGGACAGCAGTCACCGCCGATGGCAAACTTTCGGCACAATTTGAACACACCATTGCCATAAGAAGTACCGGTAAGGTGGAAATTTTAACAGGACCTTATTAATCTCGCGCTATTTAGGCTCAATTTTTAAAAAAACACCTTCGATCCAAACCAGCTCTTTACTGCCATTATCAAACTGATAGTACATGCTGTTTTTATGGACTTTAATATGTAAAGGCACAATTTTAGTTCCAAACGCAACGACTCGCGGAGTTAGATATTCCGTACTAGAATTTTCAATGTGTCCTATAGCTGAGGTCCCAGAGTTAGAGTTCTTCCGAGGGACTACGGTCCAAGTATAGTTTTCAGGGTGCGGTGGAACTTCTCCAGATAAATCGATTCTAGAAAGATTGGGCTCCTCTATTTTTGGATTGCCACCGAAAGTTGACCAGGATTTACCGGTAGCGGCTAGGCTGGCTCCTTCAACAGCCAAGGCAAAATAGACTGTCAGAATCGACCCTGCAAATTTCAAAAATTTCGGTATTTTTGGATATCGAATCATCGACCACAATGCCGCAAAGTGCTTTGCCAATAGGGACTCCCCAAAGATATTTTACATTTCATCGGCAGTTGAATTTCAAGGTACTCGAACTTTTTTGCCTACCAGCAAAGATCCTGGGCGACTGCGAATTACTGTTTCTTGGTAGGAAGAGAGAAGTTTTGCCTGGCAAAGTGGTAAAAGGCGGTTAACGGGAGATTATGGGAGCCTCCAAAGCTTCAAGAAGGCTTTGTCTTTAAATCATTAAAAGCACATTGCACTTACGGCTAATGCTTAATCAAACGCCTGAATAAGTTGAAAAGGGACTCTCCTTGATAGGCTCAAATGAGATCTTTGAGAGCTCAAAATAAAGCGTCCCTAACAAGCATAGGGAAAGACTAATTGTCTAAAACTACATCTGTGACGTAGGGTATTTTTTCCATTAAAATCGGGGTAATTCCATTAAAGAGCGTGATCTGAGACGAGGGACAACCTGAACAACCGCCAAACAGCTTGAGGGTTACCACTCCATCATCAAAATCCACTAATTCAGCTCCGCCTTGGTGTAGGGCTAAATAAGGATTAATGTCGGCTTCAATAACTTCTTTGATTCTCTCGATCATGGCTTTATCTCCATTAGGCTCTAGGCGAGAAAACTATTAATCTTTAGTAAAAAAGTCAACTATATCCCGCATCGGTCAAAATTCTCTTGAGGACTGTATGGCGGACTTTAAAAGCTCGATCGCAGCCCTCCCCATTTTTAAAACGGCCGCATGCGAATTGCCGGATGTATGGGGCGAGAGAATCACCTGTTCAAAGGATCTTAGTTTAGAATCTTTCGCTAAAGGCTCTTCATGAAAAACATCTAGAGCAGCCCCAGCGATGATCTTTTGCTCAAGACCGCGAATAAGAGCCGTCTCAGATATAACTTCACCTCGAGATGTGTTTATGAGTATCAAGCCAGGCTTCATCATCGTGAGATGGTGATCTGACACTAAATTTATGGTTTGAGGTGTTAAGGGCACATGAAAAGTAATGATGTCACAAAAGGCGAGGCATTCCTCAAGGCTCGCTAGTCGTGCATTCCAATTTTGGGCCAAT
Source organism: uncultured Pseudomonadota bacterium (assembly GCA_903844895.1). Lineage (GTDB taxonomy): Bacteria > Bdellovibrionota_B > Oligoflexia > Oligoflexales > CAIMVM01 > CAIMVM01. The sequence goes on along the minus strand of CAIMVM010000171.1, from coordinate 84,226 downwards.
GGGGACTTATCAACGATGTCGCAAATCATTAACTTGGGTCTAAAGGTCGTTGATAAAATCTCAGCTAGCTTCCCCCCAATGTTGCCTGCTCCGATAATGCCGACCGTTAGTTCGGATAGGCTGCGGCCACCGTCTTTGATCCACTCCCCTTTGTGCATCTCGCTATTGGCACGATACAAGTTACGGCTCAGACCAATCATAAAGCCGAGAGCTTGCTCGACAACTTCTTCCCGATTCACTCCGGGAGCATAATAGACTGAGACGTTGCTTTTTGAGCAATAGTCTAGGTCGATATTGTCGAGACCAACGCCATATTTTATGATCGTTTTAAGCTTTGGGGGCAATGTATGGCTGTTTATAAGCTCCCGTCCAATCAGGGCATAACGTGACTGATCTAGAATTTCTTGATCGCTTCCGTTAGTCAGTATTTGAAAATCTGGAAAGGTCTTCTTTAATTCAGCAACAAGGGTTTTGTTGGATAGAAAGCTTTTGGCGGTGACGCCGATGATGTTATTTTCCAAGTGAGGATAGCCACACTATGAGCGCGAAAAAAGTAATAAAAGCTAGATATAAATAAAATCTATTTCCATCCCTAAAGTCTACTTTGAGCTCTTTTTTATCTTTCATTGGATTACCCAACTTTTGGCAGAAGGTGAATCAGCCGTTCTATGGCAATGATGCCAAAAACTAGAAATGTATAAAGGCAACTATAGTGGAACACAGGCATGGCCAAATCGTTAGTTCCAGATCTATAAAGGCGCCAGGTGTCGTAGGAAAATTTTAGGGTTAAAAGCATACTTATTGTGGCACCCCAAAAGCCTACCGATGTCATCAAATAGAAGCTGCCGACAACCGGAACCAAGGTCAAGGCGTAAAGATAAATCACCTTTCGCGTCTTATGATCGCCGTGCACCACAGGGTACATAGGGATACCAGCAGCTGCATAATCATTTTGGTATTTTAAAGCTAGTGCCCAAAAGTGTGGTGGTGTCCAAAGAAAAATAAGCGCAAACATCATCCAAGCTTCCCAGGGCAAAGAGTTGCTTGCTGCAGCAAAGCCGATCAGCGGGCCAACCGAACCGGCTGCTCCTCCAATAACGATGTTTTGCACGGTGCGCTTCTTTAAAATTAGTGTGTAGACCACAACATAGAAAATGTGACCAGAAAGCGCCACATAAGCAGATAGGGGATTAACTTCGGTATAGAGAATTCCCATTCCTAAAGCACCGAGTATCAATCCAAAAACAGAGGCCTCAAATCGCGAAATCCTATTACTTGCCACGCCTCTTTTTTGGGTTCTTTGCATGGTCTGATCAATTTTATGTTCGACGACTTGGTTAAACACCGCAGCCGACGAGCTGGCAAGGCCTGCGCCTAAACAGGTCCAGAGAAGTAAAGAATATTCAGGAAGACTCGAAGCTCCCAGCAAAAGGCCAGGAATTGCTGTTATGACGACAAGTAACGTAATGGTTGGCTTTGTCATAACAAATAGGTCTCGCCATTTTGGGACAGCTAGAGATAAAGACGCTTCCGTCATGAAAAACCTTTCTTAAACCTGAGTCACACCCTGCAATAGGTTGAAACCGTAGGCTATACCGTCTTCAGCTAGAAAGGGAAATTAAAATAAGAAAAAAACAACAATTTCAGCACGTTGAGATAAAAGCCGGCGATTGCAAAGGCCGGCCAAATGCTAACAAACAATGCCGCCGGAGCCTTGAAATTCCAATCAATAGAAAACCTTAGACCTAATAGCTTTTGGTCCATCCCATCCAAATAGGAAAAAAGGCGCACAGAAAGAAGGCAATAGGGAAAAGAAGCACTATGAGCATTAATGACCAGTAGCCCTTACCTTCTTTTTCAAGATCTCGTTTTGCGTTGTCACTTTGCATTAAGGGTCTCCTCGTCGCATTTGTCTGGTGGAGCTAATACATTACTACAATTTCTTTGTTTTTTTCAAATGCTGTTCGTCTCTGCCGACGATTTTGGTTGGTGTTTTCAGGGCGCTGGCCCCATGGTAGGCAGATAAAAGGTCATAGACAGCTCTATTTCTAAGCACAGTCTTCACATAATTGCGGGTTTCCCCAAAGGGAATGGCTTCGATCCAGGCCATTTGGTCTGGCAAGATACGGTTCTTCATCCAGAGATCTATCATACCTTCACCCGCATTATAGGCAGCGACAGCCTGAACCTCATTTTGTTGATAATGTTTCAACAACAGTCCTAAATAGGCGGAGCCAAGAGTGATGTTTACGGCGGGGTTTTGCAGCTCTTCAAAAGTGTCTTTTAGGATAAGGCCCTTCGCTTTTGCCATTCTGTCGGCAGTAGCAACGATGAGTTGCATGAGGCCAATCGCCTTAGCAGGAGAGACAATAGCCGGGGCAAAAGTAGATTCTTGTCTGGAAATTCCTAAAAGTAGCGATATCGGCAGCTTTTCAGCCTCCGCGTTCAATTGATAGAGTTCCAAGTAAGGGCGGGGATAAATATAGAATAAAAGATCAGGCTTCTTTTGCGAAACATCCTTGAAAGTGGAACCTACCTGGGAGGCTACAGCCATGCCTTTAGATGCGTCACCTGCAGACAAGAGAGCCTTAGCAGAAAGTATCCAAAGCTCAGGATTTGAATTGAGGGAGGTACTTTCTTTGATCTGATCATGGATATCTCGAGCAAGCAGTGCTGCGAAAGGTTGGATATCAAATGCTATCAAAACATTTAAAGTCTCGAAATTTAGTTTGAGGTTTTTGTCTTGGGATTTATTCAATGTCGCCGCGATATCCTCATGCAGCAAAAGTCGTTTTACTAATAAGTCTGAGCTTAACCCCGGAATGCTGGGAGTCGTTCCCTCCAATTGTGGAAGGAGCACTAAAGTATAAAAAGATATAGGAAAGTCTTTTCGAAGGCGAGACGTTAGGTCTTTGTATCTATCTTCATTACCTTGGGCCTTTGCGGCACGAGCAGCCCAAAATACGCCGCGTTCTTGATCCATGCGATTTGCAGAGCTATCTGCAGCAGAAAGAAATAAACCTTCAGCGTTTTTATAGTCTTTGTCGAGCCAAGTATAAAACGCCAAATGCCACTTTAGGCGCCCGGTCCATGAGCTTCCAAAGTCAAGTTCACTGGCTAAGGCTGTAGTCATAATTTTTTGAGCACCAGACCAATCTTGCTTTTCAGTAAGAATCCGATCTGCAAGTGTTTGATACCCTTCAGCAACCAGCTCAGCAAAACTTTGATAGCGCTTTGAGGTTTTATTTTCTGGCAGCTTAGTCCAAGTCGTTGCCGTTTCAATGGAATTTTCACAGTAGGACTGTGCTTCCGAATATTCGGAGCGCCACGCTAGAACGCGGCAGGCCCAGGCTAAGTCATTGGCTTTCTCGTAGGTGATTGCAGTTGCATCCATCTTTGAGTTTTCAGGCGTCAATGGGTTTGCATTCCAAAGCTTAGCCAACAGGCGAAAGGTATCTATAGCAACAAATCGATCTACTGCTCGACGTTGCAACAATGCAAGGGATTTAGCAGTCCAAAGGTATTGGGCCGGAAATTTAGTCATAAGATCACTGTTCGCGATCACCTTTTTAAATTTCGATTCAGCGTTTCCACTTCGTCCCCGACAGTTATCAATCAACCCGGAGAGATAATCGTTGAGTCCTGCAGGTAGAGTAGCCTCCCAATCGAGCCAATTCTTTTTATCAGCATCAGACTCCAATTTTTCCATTTCGCAGCGCTGCTTTGACAAAGATAAAAGTAAGGGATCATCGCTGGGAAGCCCGCTTGCTGGAATCGAAGCTGTCGAGGGCGCCATAGATGGAGACTTAGCTTTTTGGCTTTGCATCCCAAACAAACCTAAAAAAGGATCCAAATCGGCGCGCGAAATGGCCTTGACGCGCCTAAATAAGGGAATAGGACTTTTTTGATGGGCTGCATTTAATTGAACTAACACTTTTTTTATATCAGTATCTATTTCAGATGAATTTTCGAGTTTAAGCTTAAGAAATTCAGAAAACGCATATTTACCGAGGTCGCGGTCGTATTGCTTAACGATTTCTAAATATTTTAAGCTGGCTTTTTTAAGGTCCTTTTTTTCGCTGAGTGACGAAGCCTGAAGTATAGTTGTTGCTAGCCATGCTGCCTGACCGGATTTGTTTGATTTGACAAAATCAGAAACATCTTTAATTTTCGCATCAAAGCCAGTTTCAATTCCGATGGAAGGCAACGTTTTAGGGGAAGCTTTCGCCATGGCAGTACTACTTGCCAGTATAAAAATAAAGCTTGTAAAACACTGTTTCATTTGCGAATTTGCTCAAGTTGAAAGATGTAGGGAAATCCGTCAAGTATCAATCCAATCCTACCATTTTTATAAGATAAGTCATCCACTACCTTCGTGCCAGGAGCGGATAGCCAAGTTGTAATTTTCTTTTTCTCGCCTATTTGATTGACTTCAAAAAGTTTATCACTAAAAAGAAAAGCATGATTGTGAGTATCTAAGTAACTCGCAGCAATTTTTTTTCCGGTCTGAGGGATAACCGTTTTTAGAAGTGAACCATCAGTACCTATGACCCATACAGCTTTATCGCTTACAACCACTACGGAATCACCAAACGCCCGGAATGCTTTAATTTCGGATTTAGTTTTAAGGATGAGCTTCATTTTAGCTTGGTCCTTGCTTGCAAGGAATATCTCTCCCTTGATCCGGCAGAAAACCTGTCCCTTTTCCCCTAAAGATATTGCTTCACAGCCAGCTAAATCAGTGGACATGGGCATTTTGGAATGAAGCTCTCTGGTGATTAAAAAACTCTGTTTTGACCCAATAGCAAGCAAGCCTTCCGGGTTAAGGTCCAAGGCGACTTTCGTGCCACTATAGATTTCTTTTATACTCACGGGCTGGTCCCAAATCATGTAGACTTTTTTTAAAGTCTGAAAAACAGCAGAGCCTGCTGTCCAAGAAATGACGCGTGCGAGACCCTCAGAGGGGATTTCCATTTTTTTAAGGCCCCCTATGGCAGGGGTCCATTTCCAAAGACTATGCTTTCCTGCAATCCAAGCTTCGCCCGTTTCGCTAAGTGATATTGAGGTAAAAGGCATATCTTCAAGCAAGGCTTCACGATGAACGGCGCTAGGCAGAAGCTCGAGGTTAGACACTTCTTTTGTTTCTTGCTTTAGCTCTGAGGAAAATGCAGCAGGTGTAAGCAAAAAACCTAAGGTTAATAAAAACCAGGTCATGATGTTATCTCTCTCTAGAATTAAGCGGGAGTGCTCTAGAGATAGTTTAACAGATTTGCTAGGATGTGGAAGTCACTGGCCTTAGTGCCCGATTTTAATGAGATATCTGCTTCGGAACAAGCTCTAAGGCCGAGGGCCATAGAAGCCAGCCCTTGTTTTTGCGCATAATTTGAGTATTGCCTGGCGACCATTGGGGGCAGGTTGGAGTCAAGGCGTCGCTCTAGAGATGAGATCGAAGTTCGACAGAGTCTTGACATAATCCCAAGTATTGCTAACGCAGACTCGCCTCTTGATATGAGGTCTTGAAGCAAAAGTAGTGCTTCTGCTTTGGCGCCCTCTAAGATGAGTTGTGAAAGTCGCAAAGACTCATCTTCTCGTAAAAAAACGCCTTGCTCCAAAAGTTGAGAACTTGTAATGCTCTTCTGGTCAGGGCGTTTAAGCTGCGCAATCATAAGAGAGTTTTTAATGGCAGTAAGGTCTGATCCGTTGAGATGAATTAAGGCCTGAACAGCATCATCGCGAATATCTAAATCCAGGTTAAGAGCGATCCAATGTATGGCTTTTTTAAGGTTTTGGTAAAGCGGGGGGTGACACGAAATAGGAGCCACTTTATCCGATAATCCCTTAGGAAGATCAGCTTTAGGATAGGAAAACAAAAAAGAATTAGAGCTAGGTTTGCCAGCTAGTGCTAAAAATTGCCGTAGACCTTCTTTAGATTTTTCTAAGCCGTAAACGACACAAAGGGAGTGACTTGTAAAAAGTCCGACTTGATTCCAGTGGTCACTAAGACCTTTTCCCTGTGATTCCGACAAATCGATAAGTTTAAGGTCGATTTGCGTTGACGATGCTTTCTTCTGTAGATATTTAATGGCCTCAGAGATTAAAAATGGACATGCACCATAAGATATGGCTACGACTGGTTGGCCCGAAAGAATCTTTGACTCTAGGGATTTGAGGCTGGCTATATAGCTATCAAATGAAAATCCACTTTTCTTCACGGCAAATCCCTATAAATGTATCGGCGATTAGGAAACAGAACGGCGACTGATTGAGATAGTCTTTTGTAAGCCGCTCTCTAAAACAAACAGTTCTTCTCTCACCCTATCAAGTTCGACATCAGGATTTTGATTTTTTGCTGCAATCACTTCAAGGGTAAGGTTATTTCCTTGAATCGTCGCCTGGACCGCTTGAATACATTCCCGGCGTCCTCTTGCCAACGAGGCGGAAAGTCGCAAAATAGCGGATAGGGTAATAATTCTCTTTGCTTCCGGTTCCGTAAAGGTTTCAAAGTCATCTTTATTGATCAAAGCATTTCGTTTTCTATGAAACCGGCAAATGAGCGCAATAGCTAAACGCTCCTTCTCCGTATATCCCTGCAAAGTACCATTTGCGATGAGGTAGTGAGAGTGGCGGTGATATTTGGAATAGGCTACGAATTTTCCGACTTCATGCAGCCAACTGCCTGCTTTTAACAATAGGAGTTCATCTTTTTGAAGTACGCCGTGTCCAGCTGTAAGGTGACCAATTTGATTATAAATTGAAACGGCGAAATTTTGGACCCTTTCTACTTGGGGCTCATCTACGCGGTATCTTCTAGCAAAGCTTCGAATAGATTCCATTCTAGGATCGAGAGAGTCCGAGCTAGCCTCTGCCTGCTGGGCCGAGTCAAGAATAATACCTTCTCTTAGTCCATAAGTGGAAACGCTCCATTTCGAAATCTTAAGGTGGTCGGTTATGGCAAGAAGAATTTCTATGCCGACCAAAACTACCTCACTTCGGTCTTTGTCCAGGGTGTATTTTGCTCGAATCGCCTTTGGACTCCTGAGAGATTCTAATGAGGCCGCGAGTTCATGAAGTTCATTTGCGTTAAAAACAAATGCATTGGCGTCTAAAAGAGGACGTCCAAACTTCATTTGATGAATTAAGTTTGCCGCAGCTTTGGCTGTGCCTGAGCAGGCAACTGCGAGTCGTTTTGTGTCGCGGGGCATGTTTTCTACTTCAGAAGCCAGCGGCGTAATCTTGTTATGTAGGATCTCTTTAAGGCGTTTAAGTTCTATGTCTGTAGGGCCTTCTTCAGACTCAAACATTTTTTGCAATGCAACCGTACCAATTTGCAGGGATGCGCAACGTTCCAACTGTTTTTGAGCATTTCTATAAATAATTTCCGTACTGCCGCCGCCGATGTCTAGGCCTAAAAAAGACTGATTTTTAAGCGAGAGAGAAGACGCCATGCCTAGACTCGCCAGGCGAGCTTCTTCCAAGCCATCGATGACCTCAATGGAAAGTCCTAACTCCTGATATGCTCTAGCAATAATGGTCTTTCGATTTTTAGAGGTACGCGTCGCATGTGTAGCAATCACGCGAAACTCAGGATCATACCCTGAGGCGATAGACTTCATCTCCTGCAGCGTTTTAAGTAAAACGGCAATACCTTCTTCAGAAAGCTTACCCGAACTGTCCAAATAGGCAGCAAGGCGAGTCGTTACTTTGTGGCTATCCAGATGTTCAAAGGTTCCATTCTGGCACATGCGAGCCACTATGAGGTGCATGGAGTTTGAACCTATATCAATGGCAGCTATAGGTTTTGTGGCCATGAAGTCACTCCTTAGTTTTTTTCTTAGACACCTTTTCGCCTATCAATACTGGGCGCTGTTTTTCTTTACGTGTTCTGTTATATCGAAGTGCTGTCTCATAGGGAAGAGATTTAATGCCGCCTGAACGTGCGATTTTTATGAAGAGAGCTTGTGACCTTATGGCGGGGGAATCTGGCTCAGGGGTGCGCAAAATATAGTTGCCGTCAGGCTGCATTTCCCGCGCTTTTACATTATCTGACCATGAGGTGGTTAGTATTTCATTGACCATGCGATCTTTGATGGACTTGTCTTCGACCGGAAACCAAAGCTCAATGCGCATGTCCATATTTCGTGTCATCAGATCCGCACTACCTATAAATGCTCGATCGGTAGCACCGAAATAATAAAGTCGAGAATGCTCTAGGAAGCGATCAATTACGGAAATAACTCGAATATTTTCACTGACTCCGGGAATTCCAACTTTAAGGCAGTTGATGCCTCTAACTATAAGATTGACTTTTACACCTGCGGCGCTGGCCCGATAGAGCTCCGCAATGATGGCCCGATCGGCTAGGGCGTTCATTTTGGCAAAGATAAGACCCCCGCCTTTTTGCTTGTGAGCTATAATTTCATCAGAAATCAAGCTGACAATTTTTTCCCTAAGCTGCACAGGCGCAATGAGCAGTTTATTCAATTTGGGCAAGATCGCCGGATTATTTTTATATTCTGTAATATGATTAAAGCCTGTAAGCATATTGAAAATCGTGGATACGTCCTCCCCAATTTTTTTGTCTTTTGTAAAGAGGCTCACATCTGTATAGAGTTTGGCTGTTTTAGCGTTGTAGTTTCCGGTGCTTAGATGCATATACCTTTCCATCTTGGCACCTTCTTTGCGGACAACAAGTGCCATCTTAGCGTGGGTTTTCAACCCGACGAAGCCGTAAACGACATGAACTCCCGCAGCTTCCAGGCGTTTGGCCCAAACAATGTTGTTTTTTTCATCAAATCTCGCTTTTAGCTCAATAACCGCAGTGACCTGCTTTCCTTCTTCGGCTGCTCGGATAAGGGATTCAATTACAGGAGAGTCACCTGCGCTTCGATAAAGTGTTTGCTTAATGGCAAGAACATTTGGGTCTTCCGCCGCTGCTTGAATAAACTCTGTCACAGCATAGAAGCTCTCGTAGGGATGATGAACCAGCATATCGCCTTTGGTAATGATGTTAAATATGCTTTCATCGGCCGACATTCTGGCTGGTAGTCGCGGATTAAAATGTCCATCTTTCAGTTCCGGAAAGGGAAGACTATAGAGCGCCATAAATTGATCCAGAGCTAGAGGACCATTAAGGCGATAAATAAACAAACCGTTGATTTTCAATTTAGATCTAAAGAGGTCCAAAACCTCGAGGGGTAGGGACTCATCGACTTCTAGACGAACAGCCTGCTGATTTCTGGTGTCTAGAATCTCTTTTTCCATGGTCTTCAAGAGATCTACGACTTTATTCTCTAATAGGCTATAGTCAAGACTTCTCGTGACGCGAATAGGGTGAACCGTGTCCACATGTGCCCCTAAGAAGAGTTTGTCTAGATGATGGATTATAAGTTCTTCTAAGAGGAGAAATTGATGCCCACTTCTAGATTCCAATTTCACAAACCTAGAAAGAACTGCTGGGACCCGGACAAATCCGATGCGATGTTTTCCTAAGGTGTCCATCTCTCTAAATGTTAGAACTAAGTAAAGAGAAAGATTATTTAGAAATGGAAAAGGATGGGACTCATCTACTGCCAAAGGAGTAAGAATCGGAAGTATATTGTCCATAAAATAGGTGGTTAAAGCTTTTCTTTCATCCTCTAGTACCTCTTCCCAAGGCACTAACCTAACATTCAACTTAGCAAGTGTGGGCAAAATTTCTTGGGTCAAGTGTTTGTACTGCTTCTCGATTAAGGTCGCAGTCTTAGACTGAATGAGGTTAAGTGCTTTTTGAATTTCAAGCTCATCTGGAGATTCACAAATAGAAAGTCCCTCTCGATGCATCTTTAACAGGCCCGCAACTCGCACCATAAAGAATTCATCTTGATTTGAAGAAAATATAGATAGAAATTTAACCTGCTCCAATGTAGGAACAGAGCTTGAAAGGGCCTCTTCTAGGACGCGCGCATTAAAATCAACCCAACTGAGCTCTCTGTTCAAAAATAGTTCGGAGCGATTGTATTCAGAGGTTTCGATTAATTTTTCCATTATATTTCCCAATACTATAAATGTATTCTTTCCAGTCTATGCCGCCTAAATTCTAATATAAAGAAAGACTTCGAGGTCTTTTTTTCCTCCCATAGACTAACGAAATTTCGATTTTAGGGGCGGTGTCAGCTTTTTAAAGATCGGTTTGGGCGCTTTTTAAATTTCTTCATAAAATTCCTAAATATTAGCCCTCTTAAGGGAGCATAGTGCACGCGGTCGCTTTTGTAACGCCTGAAACATATAGACCGATCGTTTGTCGACTCTATATGGGAACATTCATTTTGCCCGATTGAGCGCCGTAAAGCGTATGTAGCTATTTTAGTGATAGGCAAAATGTAGGGACCGAAGCATCTTGGTGCGATTGGTGGCTTCCCGACTGAAGCCCCAAAAAAGAAATCAATGCTCTTTCAAATTAAAGCAATGACTCTTTTGAGTCGTATCTAGAGAAGACCAAATATAAAGTACATATAAAACTTTTGAAATCAGGAGCCTAAAAGTGTAGATTTTATTTGCTTTACATCTTGACCAATCTGTTTAGTCAATTCCTCTAAGGAAGAAAATTTTCGCTCATCACGAATATATTCTTCTAGAAAAACTGATATTCTTTTGCCGTACAGATAATCGAAGTCCATATCTAAATCAATGAGATGAACCTCAATCATTGGCAATGGGATTTCGCTAATGGTAGGCTTGACGCCGATATTTATGGCCGCCAAATGTGCCTTTGAATAGGGATGAATCAATCCTAAATCACTTTCGCTTTCATGAATCACCACTCTACCGCCATAGACCCCAAATTTAGGCTTTACATAGTTTCCAAGGCTTACATTGGCCGTAGGAAATCCTAATGACCTTGCCAGCTTACGTCCGTGAATAACCTCTCCTTCAAGCACAAAAGAATGGCCAAGCGCTTTAGAAGCAGACGCCAAATCTCCGGACTCTAAAGATTTTCTAATGAATGTGCTTGAAGCTGTTTGGCCACCGTTAGTCAATAACTCAACTGAGATGACCTTGCGACCTAAGTCAGAAAAGAAATGGGCTAAATCTGAAGCACTTCCTGATCTATTTTTTCCAAAACGAAAATCGTCGCCAACAACCACAACGTGCGCATTTAGAGCCTTGATGAGGACTTCATTCATAAACTCAGTCGGACTGAGATTAGAAAATGCATGATCAAAGTTTTGATTAAGGACAACTTCGATATGTGACTCACCTAGGGCTCGCATCTTTTGATTGGTATTAAAGATATATCCTGCAAAGTGTTTAGCTTTGAACCACTCGGCGGGATTCGGATGAAATGTCAAAACTGCGGTGGATAGGCCCTGCTCGCGGGCATAGGTCACCATTTTATCTAAAAGATAGCGATGACCTAAATGTAGGCCGTCGAAATTACCAATAGCAACGATACGCTTTGTAAACCCAGGGGAATCATGCAACTGGCTGTAATCAGTGTATATTTTTATCTTATCAAACATGTCTTTAGAAATAGCACAACCCTCATGCCTTGTGTTTCTAAATAGTTAGCAAATTATTGCTTCTCAGAACAGGCAAGATACAGTAGTAGTCCTATTTCGACGAGGAAATAGTCGTTAAAAAGCTCACATACCCATGGATAAGCATAAGTTTTTAGCCTAACGATGACAGTTTAGGCCTCGCGACTATTTTTCTATAAACGAGAGTGTGTTGTTTTCTAGCATGGAAAGATGATTATGCTGAGATTGGCATTGATTGGAAAAGGCATTTCTCAAAGCTATTCGCCTGGAATTCATAAGATCGGGGCGTCTTTGAGTCGAGTAGCGTGTTCGTATGATCTTCTTGATATAGAAAATGCAGGCCAACTTAGTCCATTAATCGCTGACCTCAGGCATGGAAGATGGGATGGATTTAATATAACCATACCGTTTAAGTCAGAGATTCTTAGATTTTTGGATGTTTATGACCGCTCAGCGGTAAATACCATTTATGTTAAAAACGGCGCTATTTGTGGAACTTCGACTGATGGTCTAGGATTTGAAAGGGGACTTCTACAAATGAAAGAAGATCGATCTCAAATACAAGAACTAAACTTTATCGGCTGCGGAGGAGCGGTACTAAGTATCATCGAGTATTGGCAGCATACAAAGTCCAAGGATCAGGCTTCATTGCACATCAACATCTTATCCAGATCAGAGGACTCTGTCCGGGCTGTGCGAGTAAAAGAGTATTGCAAGAAGGTTGGCATACAACTTAATTTCTTTTCTAATTTTGTGGATTTCCGATCTATCTTGTCTTCCCGAGCGATCGTAGTTAATGCGCTACCTAAATCACTTGCGAATGCACCGATTATGAGCTCAGATCAACTGCTAAGTTTACCGAGAGATATTGTATTTTATGATTTAAATTATGGACCCAGGGCCGCCGGTATTTTTGAGGCAGCTGCAACACATTTCCCGAAGTTTACCGATGGACTTCCTATGCTTGTAGAACAGGCAAGGCAAAGCCAAAAAATTTGGTGGGACTCTCATGTAGACTTTGAAACTCTCTATGAGGAAACAGCGTCTTGGTTAGGAAATTCTTTAAGAAACGATAGCTCTCTATGACGATGGAGTGGATAGGTTCAATCGTTGAATCTAATAATTGCGAGCTCTGGGGCATTGCTGCCCTAAAAGAAGATTTAGTAACATTTGAAAGATTTACTAGCTGGCTTTCAAAAAAAAATCATGCCTCGATGAGGTGGCTAGAAAACCATTTGCCACAAAGACGCGATCCTTCCTTGGTAGAAGAAGGATGCAATCGCGCTATCTTGATTGGTATACCCTACTTCATTTCTCAATCTGATACAAATCGGGAAGGGCTAATAAACGTCTCAAAGGTCGCATCTTATGCTCGATATGAGGACTATCATAAGTTTGTGAGCCGCATGGGCAGATCCATTTGCGATGATATGAAATCGACGTTTGATCCTGAAGGCCTTTATAAATGGCGTCCTGTTTCGGACTCAATTCCTCTTTTAGAGCGCTCTCTTCATTCCCATTTTACTGGAAGCTTTGTCGGCAAAAATACCATGGTGATTCATCCTCAAAGAGGAAGCTGGTATCTTCTAATGGAAATTTTGACGAGCTATCCTTTTGATCCCACACCAGTGAAGCCCATAGATACACATAAAAGAACTAAAAGCGGAGGGTGTGGAACCTGTCGCAGGTGTCAGGTTCACTGCCCAACAGGTGCTTTAGATACAGAATATGTGCTCGATGCCTCTAAATGTCTTTCCTATTTGACGATTGAACATCGGTCTGTAATACCTCTAAAATTTTGGAAACATTTTTCAAAATATTGGTATGGATGTGATATCTGTCAAAATGTCTGCCCCTACAATCGAGCTGCTAAGCTTGGTTCTCCCATGGCGCTCAAGTTTGACGTAGATAGAGATTTATTTGACCTGGTAAGAATGAGTCAGCTCAGTTATGAAACATGGTTTGGCGGAACGCCGATGACTAGGGCCAAACGAAACGGACTCAGAAGAAATGCATTTATTGCCATGGCTGCATTAGGAGATCCAAGACTTCCTGAGGCCATTAAATGCCTAAGAGTTGATGAAGATCAAATGCTAGTTCATACTGCAAATCAGGCCCACCAGTTTCTAAATGGCGAGGAAAATTGAAATGGCTGTATTAAGTAAACCCGTGACCAAGCTCGGACATAGTAAAATGGCCGACGAACATGAATTTCTAGCCCGAACGGAACGGCCAAAGGTATTGGAGGGAATTCAAATAGCGGCAGCCGAAGGAGACAGGTCTGAGAATGCTGAGTACATTTATGGGAGAAAGCGTCTCAGGGAATTAGATCGTCGACTCCGGTATCTCGATGCTTTGCTAAAAGACACCCAAATTATTGATCAAAACAAAATTTCTGGCGAACGGGTGATTTTTGGCTCGACTGTGGTAGTGCTTACGGAACAAGGCGAGAAAAAAAGATACACCATAGTAGGAGAGGGTGAAACGGAGTTTCATCAGTCGGCAGTATCTTGGAAATCTCCAGTTGCCAAAGCTCTGCTTGGCAAGAAAGTCGGGGATTCCGTGACCATCTATCGGCCAGCTGGAGATATAGAGGTTGAGATTGAAGAAATTTCTTTTGGAACCTTTGAAGCTTAAAAATTGAAAGCGGCTATTCCACAATAAATTTATCAAGCAAAACTTGGGCCTGTTCCTCTTGCCCCCATGTGATGCCCCTCGTCTCTCCGGTTATATCACCAGGCTGATCTGGGCCAGCAGAACCATCGGCATCCAATCTAACTTTAACTCTCATCGAGCTTGGTCTGGGGCGCGAAGGGTTCATTACCTGAATTTTCTCTTCAGTCACTAATATATCCCGCAATTTTCCTTCTGAACCTACAGATATAACCTCTCGCATCGCTGCGTAGGGCATAGGGGTGGTTTCATCGAAAAGAGTCACATAGATCACACTATGGTGTGTCGCCATTGACTTTACTTCGGTAGACAGAGACGGTACTACTTTTACAACAATGGACGGCTTTTCAGCAAAGTTTACCGCAGCATAAATGATCCCAATGAAAATCACGATACCGGCCAAAATTGTCACGAACTTTTTGTTTTTCAAATCTCTATCTCCGCGATAAGTATAGAAAAAACATAAACCACAACGGGCTCATTGCAAACCCAATTTTGCAGTTTCCCTGAATTAAGCCCATCGCAGCTCTCTTTTTTAATCTTTTTGTAATCTTTGCTAACGATCGGCCGTACACAGGAAATGGCAATATACATTGGCGGGTAAACCAGGGCAGGCATGGAAAGCTGCCAAGGCAATGTGGTAAGCCCATCTTGCGCTGCTAGGATGTGTTTTAACGTACTGATATTACGCATGTAAACGAAACCCTGTCAGCACAGATGAGCCTTCATGCTAGAGCCAAAGTCCTCATTCTCAACGGATTAGAAAAAGCCCCCCTGGCAAGAAAGTCCCTATTGCCGAGGAATACCGTGAGTTTGCAGGAATAGCCCAGAAACTGGAAAGTCTTGGACAAAAAACTAAGCCTGAGGTATCGCATAGACTCTCGCTTGTGACTTGCCAGTGTAATCTTAAGGGGCCATATGATTGAAGGTGAGATTGAAGAAGACATCGAATATCGGCCTTTAGGTCCGCGCCTTGATCGCAATGCCAGTGGTCTAAGAATCGATTCTTTTTTGGCGAGAAATTTTCCCTTCCATACGCGTAATCAATGGCAAAAGCGCCTAGAATCAGGTGAAGTTCGGATTGAGACCCACTCGGTTGGCCCGAGCTATAGGTTGCGGCAGGGCGATCAAATTTCATACTATCGCCCTGAGCAGGCCGAGCCAGACATCAACACAAACGTCCATGCTATTGCCCGCTGGGGCGGAATTATGGCTATCTATAAGCCCTCGAATATCCCCATGCATGAAGGTGGAAGGTACCATAAGAATACTTTTTTTGATGTGGTTTGCGATACTTTTGGCAAAGAGTGGTCCGCTGTTCATCGCTTAGATCGAGACACAAGTGGTATTGTGATGTGTGGAGCTACACCGGAGCTTCGAGAAAAACTCTCGGCTGAGCTGCGAAAAAGAACTCTTAAGAAACATTATTTAGCAATTGCTATAGGCAACTCAAAGTTAGATCGGTGGTCAGAGCACGGTCCCATTGGTATGACTTCGGAAACTATATTTAGAGAAAAGAGATGGGTAACGGAAGACGGTCTTCCCTCTCATACTGAATTCGAAGTGCTTGATTCCACCGAGGGATTTTGCCTCTTACACGCTTCACCTAAAACTGGGAGAACTCATCAAATTCGGATTCATTCCTCATTTGCGGGCTTGCCCCTGGTTGGCGATCCTAAATACCATCCCAATGAGCATGTTTTTCTAAAGTATCTTGACACAGGCTATGACGAGTACGTTTTAGAGCATACTGTAGCGCCGAGAATGTGTCTGCATGCAGCATTTGTGGAGTTCACTAATCCAGAGACCAATAAGCTCACAGCAGTAGAATCTCCACTTCCAGATGATATGGCTTGGATTTGGGGTAGATTAAGCAGTGGCGAGAGGTGTATTCCTAACCTCCCGCCCTATGTTTGTTAATAAAATTAATTTACATTTCTGTTTGAGGAAGTACTCACTTCAGTAAACTATTGCACTGAGGTTTTAGGCTTTACGATGCATACTTTATAGGTTTCTGGTACGCTGCCTGGTAGACGACATGTGTTGGCTATTGGTAAACTAATAGTACAGTCCTTGTATTTTTCTACTCCATATTCTGGTCGACGCACAAACGGCCCACCACATCCTTCGTCGCTTCCTCCTCCAATGATTAATGTCCCGGTAGGACAAATTCCTTCATTTTTTCCCTTATAGAGCTCAACGCCACAAAGTGGAAAATTGGTTCTAGCCACATCTTTGTTAGTAAATCCGCAACCTGTATGTTGAATCAAGGCCCAAGTAGCTACGCCACAACTAGGATCTTCACGCTTCTCGAAAACGTCTTTGCCAAACATTCTAACTTTAAAAGTAAGTTGAGTATCAACGCAGTGCTCAAATTGAAGTGACTTTTGGCATGTCGCTAATTTTGTATTAATTTCGTCTCTAAGTTGATCTGCCTCAGCTGCTTTTACAACATAGTTTTCTCTTATTTCTGAATCTGTAGCGACATGCAGTTCTTCTTTAAAAATTCTTAAATAGTCGCCTATGCGATCATACTCTTCTTGTAAGTCATCCATAAACTTTTGCATTCTGCTTATTTGTGGATCGATAGCCCCAGCCGATAATTCAGAGTATTTAACCTTGACGAATTTCAACACCACTCCATGTTGAGCCACGACTTTTGCCCAACTTTCTGCTTGGCGTTTGAAGGCTGCTGGTGATGTTTCTACAATTTCCCCTTTTCCGCCTGAAAAGGTTGCTTTTACATCTACTCTGATCTCATTTTTTGAATTGGATTCGTCAATTTTGATTTCGCCTGATGCGGAGAAAATGACCCCTGCACCAGAAGCAGCAAGCGCAATGCTTCTTTGGTCTGTCTTATCTCTTTTGCTGATCTGAAATAGAGAATGAATCTCACCGCCTGTTTGGTAGCCGATTATAGCCTCATCTCCGCATCGCTTATAAAGCGCTGAAGGTCCCTGTTTTTCTAGTAATTCCAGGGCCTCTGGACTGAGTCTAACGTTACTCATTTTGACTTCTGGGTTTTTTACCGCAACGTAATAGTAAATATTAAGATCTTCCTGCTTAACAACGGATTTTTCAAAAAAACTTGCTCTAGCCTCGCCTTGACCAGTACCCCAGTTCGCATTGGCAGTAGCGCTTATTTCCATAGAATTTCTCAATTCATTGGTCGAAGATACCTCTTTATGATCAAAGAAGATCTGTTGCCCATCTGCAGCGTATTCAGGCGTCTCATATGCTTTTCCGAGGATATTGGAGGAAGGAAGATCACCAACAATGCAACTTCCGACAAGCTGCCCACTAAGAGAATTGCTTCCTTGGCCCAAAAGAGCAAACGCAGCCTTTTCGTCTTCAGCAACAATTGGCGCTGCCTTTTCAACTTTTTGGGGTAGGTGTCTTGGCTTAATCGTCGCGGAGCTTCCACATCCTCCTACCAGATACGGCAATACCAATAAACTCGTCATCTTCTTCGTAAATATTATAGGCCTCATCTATAAATACTCCTTTGCGGTAAATTCCGCTTCGGACTATCTATTAGGATCTAGGAGTTCGAACAAGATTGGTAAAATGATTTTATTTGAGACGCCCATATAATTTATGCATGGGTTAATTATCCGCAATAAATACTGCAATTTGCGCTGATCGGCCGCTGTTTAATGTTGATTTAGTCTGAGATTAAGTATTTTTTTGTGAGTTATCGAACCCGCAAATTTGTCAAAAACCGAGGAAAATTTTACTCAAGAGCGTCAACTAGGAGTATGCGCGTGTCTTGACATCGCTCGAAAATTACTCTGCTAGACAAACGCTTCGCCACCGTTCGTTCAACCCGTCTGCTCGCGCAGAAAGAGGTGCCCACAATCCACTCGTACATCGATCCTTATTTTGCAAATGATCTGTGAACGGGTAGGAGTCAAGGTCAGTTATAGCAAATTTTTGTAAAGGAGCGGCTTTAGAACCCGTAGCCAAGGCCACGCAAGTGTAAGATCTGCCGGCGGTAAAGGATTCAACATGGGCAGATATTTCTTTTCGTTCGAATCCACCTGGGCATGAGCACTGCGCACCCTCCATAGGGAAAATATTGGTAGCACTATCGCATCTCCCATCCGTATTAAAAGAGAATCCATAAGCAGCCCCTTTGACGGCGTAGTCTGCTGGAGACTTTTTCATTTCAACAACCAGATTAGGGTCTACCGACGCCTCACCGAGCACGCAAGTACCTGACCAGTTGGCAGTGTCTCCAGAGCCATCTTGCCCTTGAAAACGCGAAGCTGTGTGTCGCCAAAAATACCCCGTTGGGCAGAGACTTTGAGAGTTTTCTCTACTAAAAGGTCCAGATTTAAACTGATCGCATGCAGTTGGGCCACTAGACGCAGTATAGCCACAAACCCCGACCAATAGACCAGCAAGATCTTGAGTTACCATGAGCGGCATTTTCTTCTGTGCCATGATAGTTCCTTCGCTAGAGCTCACATCGATGTTGACAGGTCCTTGAGACTTTATCAGGGCTTCGAATGTGAAGTAGTCTCCACTAGCTAAAGTTTTTATTGAGGCAGGGTCAACAGTTGTACCATCTGGCAGGCCAATCTTGACATTGAGTTTGTTTTGATATTTTACCCCCACTCTATCATCTACCCGGCATTGCAATATATAAGATCCTTCGTTTGTCTTGGTAGATCTACACATAACAAGCCAAGCTCCAGATATATCCGAAGGCTTAGTTTCCGTGTCGGACCCTGAATAAGGATTTACTTTTTTGTCCTGAATATTTTGCGCAGACTGAAATGTTCCTTTAGAACAGCTGAGGCTCAACCACCCTATGGTGGGCAGTGCTATTGCAAATGTTTTGGAGATCACTTTGTTCAGAGCTAACATACATATCCTCCGACAAGCCTTTCGGATGGAACTTTAAAAAACTGAAAGGGCTTTTTTAAGACACTTAAATTCAATAAATTAGAGGTGTTGCAGTGTCTGTCCTGATTCCAATACTGGCATGATCCAGCTTGAGCCAGTAGGCCTCAACCCAATGAGCGTATCCTAATTCAAAGAAAGGGACTTGAATCTGTGACGATCGGCTGTGGTGTGGGAATCAAAGATGGAGAAGGCTTGGAGTCTATTGCTATTCAAATCTCCTCTACAAGGAACAAAAATCAATTCCAGATCTTCTAACTGTGTGAATTTCATAGACGTGCAGGTGCTAAAAGGAATTTTGTACCATAGCAAAAAGTAACAAACTGAGTGTACTTACCGTACTGTCAATTTCGCTGCAAAATCCCTAGGATTATTCAAGAAAGCAAATAATTAGACAAAAGTAAAACTTAGTAGTCCTTGAGTGAATCCGTTACTCGTGAAACAAATGGAATCGTTCTAAGATTGACGTTGACATAAAAAAAACAAGTAAGCTACATACTAGCGGGCGACCGGCTCCATGAACATTGGTATGGGAGCTCCTGGCACAGCGTGGTTATTTTCTATTTTTTGGGCTAACTTATGGATTTCCAAGTTAAATTGCCGGACGGTTATAAATGCGTTGAGCTCACTCCTCAGGAGTTTCAACCGCTGGTGAATCACCATGCGCCCAGGATATTTGACGACAATAGCCAAATCTTTCGTCCGCATCAGTTTTTAAGCGATGAAGAAAAGAGCAAATCTGATCTGCTACGCCTCGGACTTGCGGGTCTATATTCACTGAATTTGGCTATTTTTTACAAAGGCGAGTTTGTCGCTTGGTGTTGTGGAAACCAAGAAACTGCAGATACTTTTTATATGAGAAACTCAGCAGTCCTCCCGGAGCACCGAAGAAAAGGTCTTTATACTTATATGTTAAAGTCCGCTCTAGGTATTTTAAAGGAGAAAGGATTTCAAAAAGTTTATAGTAGGCATTCTGCTAGCAACAATTCAGTTATAATTCCAAAATTGATGGCAGGATTTATGATTACGTCTCTCGAAGTCAATGACGTCTTTGGCGTTCTGGTCCACCTAACTTTCTATCAAAAAGAGCTTAGGGAAAAAATGTTGAGATATCGCGTTGGGGACATCAGGCCAGACCTGGAAATTAGAGACTGTTTAAAAATATAATTGATCTAGTTTTATGCAGGCTTACTTTCAGCTGCATCTATGATTCGAACAATTAAGCGGCGAAAAATAGACCACGTCTTGCGCCTTGAGCAAAGTGGCAGCACAAATCTAAACCAAAGGTCTTGTCTCTGGGTTAAATTATAGAAAAATTGTGGGTATGAAGTTGTATGAAGACGGCTGAATGAAAATGGAATATGAGGCTATCTCTCATCCACGGCTGGAAAGCATGAAAGACTATTAATAAAAAGATCGGTAAGTAAAGGATTTGATTTAGTGGTGCGCGGGGGGGGACTCGAACCCCCACACCTTGCGGCATACGCCCCTCAAGCGTACGTGTCTACCAATTCCACCACCAGCGCATTCTAAATATTCTATGGAATCTACTTAGCGGCAGGTGTAGCTTCTGTGCTATTACCTGGAGCTGTAGTTGAGGGCGTTTCTTTAGCAGGTTCAGATCCGGCAGCTTCTTTAGGTGCAGCGCCATTCTCTGTGGGCTTTGCTTCAGTTGCGGGAGCAGTTACAGGCTGAGAAGTTGTTGTCTTTAGCTTTTCAGAAAGCCCCACATTGCCCACGTTTCCTTTGAGGACGGTGAGCCAGAGTGAAGTCACCATAAATATACCAGCGGCTATGTATGTGAGTTTTCCTAGGAGTGTCGTTGCCCCACTTGCGCCAAAGAAACCTTGGCTGTTTCCACCGCCAAAAGCAGCAGAAATGCCACCTTGATTCCCGCCCTGAATTAAGACTACTAAAATCATAAAAACCGCTACTAGCAAATGAATGCTTGTTACAAATGTTTCCATCAATTTAGACCTTTACTTCAGTGACCGCATTTCGAAACGTTTGCTTAAGTGCGGATTGTAAGCTAGTTACGTGGTGGCGTCTCCCAGAATTGAACTGGGGACACATGGATTTTCAATCCATTGCTCTACCGACTGAGCTAAGACGCCTTACCACGA
Source organism: uncultured Pseudomonadota bacterium (assembly GCA_903844895.1). Classification (GTDB taxonomy): domain Bacteria; phylum Bdellovibrionota_B; class Oligoflexia; order Oligoflexales; family CAIMVM01; genus CAIMVM01. The sequence continues at coordinate 63,006 of CAIMVM010000171.1, read as the reverse complement.
CGCAAGTTTTTACAGATTCCCTGGTATTGAGTCAAGCTATAAGTCGTGATTTTCAAATTACTGACGACGTAATCGCAAAAAATTGACCATTTTTTTTGCAAATAAGGGGAAAAAGCCTATTGCTGCAAAAGAAATAATCAGACCTGGGGAAGCAATGGATTCGATCGAGGCAATAGACCCAAGCTCTACGCCAGCATTAACGTATAGAATCGTTCCAGGTAGCATACCAAGCTGGCTCGTAATAAAAAACGTGCGTAAGGGAATACTAGTTAGTCCCATAGTTAAGTTAACTATAAAAAAAGGAAGGAAGGGCGTCAGTCGCAACGCAAAAAGAAAAAAAGTTCCTTCTTTTGCCATGCCAGAATTTATGGGAGCCATTTGGGAACTAAACTTGCGATTCATTTCATCTCGAAGCAAATATCTTGCGCTTAGAAAAGCTAAGCTGGCACCAAACGTACTAGCAAACGAAACCACAATAGTAGCCTTAAGTAATCCAAATATTGACCCGCCAGCTAAAGTAAGAATTGTGGCGCCTGGCAGAGAGAGACCGGCGACGAGGATGTATACCAAGGCATAGAACATCAAAGAAGCAAAAGGGTGATGTTCCGCAATCTCAATAAGCTCACCTTGGCGTTCCTTTAAAAAGCCCACATCTAAGTAACGCGCAAGATCAAAACGAAAATAAGTCCAAATCAATATTGCCACTAGCGCCACGACTATGGAGAAAAGAATTTTCTTTTCTTTCATGGCAAATTGTCATGAATCAAAGAGATTGTATTTTGGCTCATTAAGCGTTTCCAGCCATAGCAAACATCGGTAGATACATAGCAAGTAATATTACTGCCACGACCCCGCCGATACCAACAAGCAGTATAGGTTCTATTAGTGAAAGCATTGAGCCCACGGCAAGCTCGACTTCTTCTTCGTAAAAAACGGCTATTTTTGACAACATATCATCAATTTTACCAGTCTCCTCACCAACCATAATCATGCTAACCACCATTTCTGGGAAAATGCCACCTTTTCTTAAAGGTTCCGAAAATTTGCCGCCCTTTTCAATGCTTTCTCGAATCCCTAAGATGAATACTTCAAGGCTTAAGTTTCCTGATGACGCTGCACAAATAGTAAGAGCTTCAAGTAGGTTCACACCAGACCCAAGCATCGAAGCCATGGTATTGCAGAACCTTCCAACAGCAATCTTCTTAATGACGTTTCCAATTACAGGAACTTTTAGCGAAAGTGCATCGAACTGGAATTTTCCCTTCTCTGTATTCTTCCAAACTTTAAAACCGATACCTAAAGCAACTACAAAAAGAACCAAAGTTACCCAATTGTTTATAACTAGATCTGACAATTCAAGCACAGCGGCTGTCAGTGCTGGGAGTTCTTGGCCACTGTCTTTAAAATTTGCAGCCATGGCGGGCACTACAAACGTCAAAAGACCTGTTATTACACCAAACGCTACGACAAGTACCATAGTGGGATAAGTCATAGCTTTCTTAATTTGCGTTTTAATTTTGGCACTTCGTTCGATATAGCCACAAAGTTGAATTAAAATGCGGTCTAAGCCACCCGAAGCTTCCCCTGCGCGTATCATCGAGGAATATAGAACATCAAAAAGATCGGGGTAATTTGCCATAGCATCCGATAATTTTGATCCGCCCTCGATGGCACTTCTTAGGCCGTAAATAGTTTTTTTAAATTCACGATTTTGTTGCTGTCCTGCTAGAAGCTTTAACGAATTATTTAGAGTTACACCGGACTGCAGCATGGTTGCAAATTGTTTAGTGAAAACAATCAGGTCTTTATTAGTAGGGGAGCCGTTGCCAATAGATAACTGGACATTTCCGTTGCTGTCACGATAGATCCAACGCATCAAACTAGTACCAAAAACTGGCGTTTCTCCCTCTGAAATATCAGAATCCTTAGCGTCAATCGCCATTTGCGCCGAGATAAGGTGAAGCTTCATCCCACGGATTTTATTCTTTAGCGCTTCTCGATCTTTAGCTTCAAGAGAGCCCTCTATTTTCTTGCCAGCTGCATTTAATGCTTTAAAATTGTACTTAGCCACAACTTGCTCCAAAAAAAGTGTTACTTTCTTGTTCCAGAACCGGCACTCGTCATGAGCATTTTACTAATTAGGTCTTCCAATTCGTTTCTCTCATAGCATGTTTCAAAAGCTTGTTCTGTAGTGATAAACTTTTTCTTTACAAGATCAACTAAGGACTGATTTAAAGTGCTCATGCCTGTCTGCTCTTGGCCTGATTGCATACTGGAATAGATCGCCTGTAATTTATCTTCTCTAATATTCGATCTTATCGCAATATTGGGGATCAAAAGTTCTGTTGCTAGAACGCGACCTCCTTTTGAGGAGGAGATAAGTTGCTGGGTCATCACGGCGACCAAAGAGAATGACAATTGAGTTCTGACTTGAGATTGTTGGTAAGGAGGAAATACATCAATGATTCGATTCAGTGCGCCAACACAACTATTTGTATGAAGTGTACCAAAAACAAGGTGGCCCGTTTCTGCTGCAGTAATTGCTAGAGCGATAGTTTCAGGATCTCGCATCTCACCTACAAGAATAATATCTGGATCTTCGCGAAGAGCGCTTCTAAGAGCAGAACTAAAACTATGAGTGTCAGAACCCACTTCTCTTTGATTCACTAAGCAGTTCTTGTGGTGGTGAACATATTCAACTGGGTCTTCTATGGTTAGTATATGCGAATTGCGTGTCTCGTTAATATAATCAATCATAGCTGCAAGTGAGGTGGTTTTACCAGAACCTGTTGGCCCGCACACAAGAAATAGACCACGTGGAGCTTTTATTAACTCCACAACTTTTTTGGGAAGATTTAAAGAAACTAGTGAAGGAATTTGAGTTGAAATGAGTCGAAAAACAGCGCTAACGGCTGCCTTTTGTGTATATATATTTACCCGAAATCTCGCAACGCCTTTCAGGCTTAAAGCAAAATCAAGCTCCATTCGCTCCTCAAAGACCTTCTTTTGTTTTTCTGTTAACACGGAATATATGAGGCCTTTGGTATCACTAGCAGTCATAGCGGTTAAGTTAAGAGGAATCAGGCTTCCATTCACACGAAATCTCGGCGGGCTTCCGGGAGATATGTGAAGATCTGAGCCTTTTTCATCCAACAATGCCTTCAAAAGTTGGGGCAAAGCATAACCTAACTCACTCATAAGATATTCCTGTTTTTATGCAGCATTTTGTTGCTCCTGCGCCGAGTCTGAGTCGGTGACTCGAATGACTTCAGAGATTGGCGACGTACCCTTTAGAAGTTTAATGATGCCTGACTGCCGCAGGCTGACCATTCCTGAACGAATCGCAACAGCTTTCAATTCGATCGAAGATGAATTTCTAATGATACATTTCTTGATGTCATCATTTAATACCAGAACTTCATGGACAGCAACTCGCCCCTTCATACCAGTGTTGTTGCATGAAGGGCATCCCTTCCCTTTGTATGCTTTGTATTGATGCGCCCAGGACTCAGGAACGCCTATCGATATGAGGCGCTCAGGAGTACCTTCCTGATCCACTTCGCGGCAGTTTTCGCATATTTTTCGCATAAGTCTTTGGGCAACTATACAGTTTAAGGAAGCTACTAAGTTAAAAGGCTCAATTTCCATGTTAATCAGTCGGGCTATCGTGTCAACAGCACTGTTTGTATGTAGAGTGGAGAGTACCATGTGGCCTGTTAGTGCTGCTTTAACTGCAATTTCTGCTGTTTCCCGGTCTCGAATTTCTCCCACCAATATGACATCTGGATCTTGTCGTAAAAAGGCTTTTAGAGCGCTGGCAAAGTTTAAACCAATAGCAGGTTTCATGTTTACCTGATTTACACCTGGTAAGGCAAATTCCACAGGATCTTCGGCAGTCATAATGTTGGTTTCGTCGTCGTTGAGCTCCTGAATCGCTGAATAAAGCGTAGTTGTCTTTCCAGATCCCGTTGGTCCAGTAACCAACACCATGCCGTTGGGCCTATAGATATTGTCTTTAAAGTTTTTCAATTGCTCGGGTTCAAATCCAAGCTTTTCCATATCTACTTCAAGGCTAGATTTGTCCAGAATTCGGAGAACAATTTTTTCGCCATATAGGCAAGGGAGACTGTTGACTCGAAAGTCGATATCTTTGCCGCCATAATGGATTTGAATAGCCCCGTCTTGAGGTAGGCGGCTTTCATCTATCTTCATTTTTGCCAAAATCTTGATTCTTGCCGTAATTTTGTCTTTATAATGTTTTTGTAATTTAGAAACTTCTATCAAAACTCCGTCAATACGCAACCGTATCCTCATAAATTCTTCGTAGGGTTCAATATGAATGTCGGAAGCTTTACGGGATATACATTGAATCAAAATTTCAGAAACAAGGTTCACAATTCTGTCATCGGTTTTTTTATCAGTAATAATTACTCGATCACTGGCGACTGCTTTTTCAGTGGTTATGTCTTGGCCAGCTTGCGAGTTAGGCGTAGATTCATTTCGTGGAATCTCTTGCATTTCGATTTTTACGGATGCGTAATACTTTTGGAGAGCGTATTTGATATCGGATTCTAGTGCAAACACGGGCTTAGGATAATATCCCGTCTGAAATCTTATTTGTTCGTTTGCCTTGATGTCCTTAGGGTTTGCCATCGCTACCATTAGGTTGTTTCCGGCTCGGTCAATAGGGATTACCTTATAGTCTTCAGCCAATTTTTTTGGCAAAAGTTTAACTATATCTGGAGAAATATCAGCGGTTTCAAGGTGAATTTTGTTCACGCCATAAATACTGGCAAAGGTGTCGAGTATTTTTGTGTTTGTCGTGATTTTTAACTTCTCAATTACCGAATGCAAAAGGAGACCATCTTTTTGAGATTTTTCAATAGCGGTTTTTATGGTCTCTTGCTCGACACCAAGCTTTTGCGCAAGCAGTTTTTGAAGTTCGACACTCATAAGCTAGCCGTCCACTAGGGTATTGGATGGCTTTTCGGAAGTTATGAATTTAACTTTAAAGCCTGATAGGCGTAACTAGCAGAAACAGACAGCCTACGGACCATCATAAGTTGACCATTGGCGAGTTGAAATAAAAATTGGAGCGAGGTTAACCGCCTGTTAGTATTGAAATCAAGGGCCATTTGCAGAAGTGTCTTAGCGGCTTTTCTTGAGTGAAGAATCAATCCGTCACTGATTAAGTAGCTGTGGTCTATCTTGAAGATATGACATTGAAAGATGTCTGCTTTTTCAATTCCGTCAAATGTTTGGTTTTTGGCGGCCTGAACCGAAATTTTGTTGCGGTTCTCGGATAGAAGGTCGATTATTTCGAGGCTCTTTGGGTTGACGTTGACGACCTGAAAGAGACTATGATGACTATTTCTGAGTTCCAATAAAAAATGCAAAATTTCTTTGGGTAATGACTTAAAAAATGGGGCCTGATAAAACGCATAAACCGGACAGGTGAGATGGTTTAAAAAACTAAACTTTTCAAGACGATCTAGAAGAAAATACTCTATAAAATATTTGATTCTTACCTTATAGAAATCATCATCGGAAAAAAACTTCCCTGTCAGGTGTTGAAATTCCTGCTGTGCATTGATTGCGGACTCTTGAGCTAAATGTTCAAAGCACCATGTATATATCAAATCTGTCGCTTCGCTAATCGATCTGTCAGCGGCCGTAAAATTTTTGAAACGAGCTTCTATTGAAGGGCCAACATCTGAATTTGATTTTACATCTAGAAGCATGAACTTAGGTCTCTTTATGGTTTGCATGGGGCGTTTATATTTTTTATCTAGTTGTCGAGTCTAACACGCATGGTTGTGTTTGTTCGCCAATGTCCTGTAAATGGTACATTAACGGCTAGAGGAACTTCTACCTCCAAATACTTATTTGCACCGACTCCTCGGATTGAGCTAAGTTCCACGAGGACTCCAAAATTGTAGAAGAAGCGTTGCAATTCTCTAGGGGCGCTGTGGTTTATTGCGTCTAATTTGGGCCCGTTCAAACTCAAAGCTATGATGGCCGTGAGTGCCTTTAGGCTGGGAAGAAATAGAAAAATAAGCCCAATGAGTATGGGCAAGGCAGGCGAATTTACTACCTTTTTTGTTTCCATAGCTCCTCTGGGACACCATTGATTTTTGAAATAGAACGCGACGCTAAAAAGAACCAATCAGAAAGTCTATTTACATATATCTGGCAATCTTTTCGGATTTCGTCTTCTGCCGCGAGTCTCACAATTTCTCTTTCCGCGCGCCGCGCCACGGTTCTGCACACATGGGCTAAAGAATTTGCTTTGCAACCACCAGGTAACACGAAATTCTTAAGGGGTGGCAGGCTTGAAGTCCAGGTGTCCATTTCTAATTCAAGGCGACTTATTTCCGCAGGGCCAACTACTTTCTGAAGATCTAACCTGAGAGCTTTGGCTGGAGTAGCAAGTTCTCCACCGAGGTCAAAAAGTTCATTTTGAATAAGGATACAAGACTTGATGATATGGGAAATATCATCATTATTAGAGTGACTAGACAACTCATCGACTAAAAGACCGACAAATGAGTTTAACTCGTCAATTGCTCCATATGCCTCTATTCTCTGCGCTGACTTGCCTGTCTTTTCGCCATTGGCAAGAAGAGTCGTGCCACCGTCACCTATTTTTGTGTATATTTTGTCCAGACGCATAAATTGTTCAGCCTCAGAATGTTAGCTGAAACATCCTACACAGTATCGGCGATACATCAATCGTTAACTTCGCCGCCAGTCCAGGTTCCATTGACGGATTCCCGAAGTTTATCTGAAGGGCTAAAACTCACAACCCTTCGGGCGCTAATTTCAATTTTGCGACCCGTGTGTGGATTTCGGCCAGGTCGAGAGCGCTTCTCTTTGATGCTCCACTTTCCAAATCCGGAGATCTTTACTTCAGTCCCATTCTCAAGCTTCATTTTGAGCTCTTCTAGGATCATTTCTAAGATTTCTTTAGCTTCCTTTACCGGATAGCCAACTTTATCCCTGATCATCTCGATAAGTACATCTTTTGTAAGAGTCATTCCTTTTGCTCCCTAATTAGCTGGCCGAAGTTTACCTACTTGCAGCTGTATAAACAAGTTCACTAACAATTTTAGCAGGTTCTCTCATTTTTGAGAACGCTCCCCCATAAAATTTAAATGTCTAATTCCTGTGCTGCTTTAGAGCTGGCATTGATTGTTCGAATAATAGTCAATTTTCTTAGGCAAAATGAAATTACTCATCTTGTTCTTAAATATTCTTTGGCATAAAGTGGAGGGCACAAAATAAATTCAATTTAATTGGCTATAACGAGACGATGGGGTGAATATGATTGAAGTATCTGGTTTATCTAAAAGCTTCGGTGCGAACCGGGTTTTAGACGGTGTTTCCTTCGTTGTGCCTAAAGGCACAGTAGTCGGTTTCCTAGGCGCCAACGGGGCAGGAAAGACCACAACGATGGATATCCTTTGCGGTTGTATAGGAGCTGACCAAGGAGATGTAAAAATCGCTGGTTACGACATCACGGATCAAGATCTAGAAGCAAAACGACGTTTAGGATACCTACCAGATGTTCCCCCTCTTTATGGAGAACTGACAGTTCAAGAATCCATAAAGTTTTCTGCGGAAATTAATGGCCTTCAATCAAGTAAAATCAAATCAAGACTGAATCAAGTCTTGGAGCGATTGTCTTTGGGTGAAGTGAGAGGAAAGTTAGTAGGCAACTTGTCCAAGGGCTTTAGGCAGAGGGTCGCGCTGGCGCAAGCGCTGGTCCATGATCCTGAAGTATTGATTCTTGATGAACCGACAGAGGGACTAGATCCCCACCAAATCCTTCAAATGCGGGAACTTATTAAAAGTTTAAGAGGAGATCATACGGTTCTTTTGAGCTCGCATATTTTGTCTGAGATACAGAATGTGGCTGACTCTATTATTATCATTAACCGTGGAAAGGTAGTAACTCACGGGACATATGAGGATTTAACATCAAAATTTGAAGGCAAGCGAGCCTATAAGGTTCGGGTTGGAAATAGCTATGAAAATGCTATGGCGGCTCTCCGCAATCTTCCAGAAATTTCTGAGTTAAAGCTGTCTGATGATCGCTCAATTTCCTTTAATCTATCGTCGGCAAATGAAGTGGGACTAGACAGAGTCGCGAAGACAGTGGTTGATGGCGGCTTTGGGCTTCGAGAGCTATCGCAGACTTCAAAAAGTCTTGAAGATGTTTTCTATCAACTAACTCGATAAATATAGAGGTTACATATGAATTCTATAATAACTATTGCTAAAAGAGATTTTAAATCTGGATTTGCTACTCCCAAATCGGGAGCTGTATTGTTTTTCTTCTTATTATTTATGGGGCTATTTTTCTCTAGCTTTGTAAAGACTTTCATCGAATTTCAGGCCCGTGCTGGCATGATGGGAGGTGGGGGTGCGCCCACGATGGAGCAGCTTATTAAAGCAATGTTCTATAATCTCCATTTTATTTTGATACTTATAGTACCTGCAGTAACCATGGGAACCTTTGCGGAAGAACAAAAGTCCCAAACTCTAAGACTGTTACAGACAGCTCCCATCAAAGCCTATGAAATTGTGCTGGGTAAGTTTGTTGCCGCTGCTGGTTTGATGGGCTTTGTCCTTTTTCTATCTATTGGTTACCCTTTGTTTTTAAAAGCTCACGGCACGCCGGATATGGGAGTTGTCATGAGCTCTTATTTGGGCTTATTTCTTTTGATTTGTGCCCAAATCAGTCTAGGTATCTGGATTTCTTCTCTTACTAAGAACCAGTTTTTAGCATTTATATTTACCATGTTTGGTCTTTTCATGATGTTAGTGCTCGATTTTATTTCGAAGGCAGTAACAACTTCTGGCGGTCAAATCGAAAGTATCCTTCAATATTTCGGGACGACCAAGCATTTAGATGTCTTTTTCAAAGGTCTCATTACCGTCGGCGATAGTATGTTCTTTGTATTGTTTACAGCGATGTTTCTTTTCTTCACAACGGTAACTCTTGATTCAAGAAGGTGGAAATAATGAAATTTTTAACGGTTGTTCTTCCCTTTGTTGCAGTATTTACGTGTGCTATTGGTGTTGCATTGGGCAATGCTTTTCCTTCTGTCGAGTGGTTGAAGTGGGTAGGCTTAGGCCTTGGAATTCTCTTATTAGCAGGATGGGTGTGGTCGGACCTTGATAATTTCAAACGAATGTTTGCTAGAAAAGGCGCTAAGTACGGAACGTCATCCGGAATTACCCTGCTTGCTGTTTTAGCAATTATTATTGGGACTGGTTACCTTTCCACACGTCCCAATCTAAATAAGCAATTCGATGCAACATCCAAAGGAAACAATACTTTAAGTGAAGCTAGTCTGACATTTGTCAAAAAGCTGAAACAGGATAAAGTTGAAATTGAAGTATTAGCTTTTTTCCAAGATGATGCTCAAAAAGATGAGTTTAAGTCTTTTTTAGAACTTTATCAGAGATCTGGTGCAACTATTAACGCTAAATATGTTGACCCCGACAAAGAGCCTATTTTAGCTCAATCAGAAAAGTTAACTGCCGGTAATACCGTCATTTTCAAGAATAAAGGCAGAGAGGCCCGAATTACTACGTTTAATGAGGAAAAAATCACCAATGCTCTTTCTAATGTAATGAAAGATGGAGGCAAGAAAGTATACTTCATTGGCGGCCATGGTGAAGGCGAGACTACAAGTCAAGAAGGACAAGGGTTTCAGGTGGCATTGCAGCTGTTAGAAAGCCAGAAATTTGAAGTCAAATCACTTCAGCTTTTGGAAACAGGGTCGGTACCAAATGACGCTGATGTTGTGATTCTTGCCGGCTCCAAGTATGACATTAAAGAGCAAGAAATTGGATTTTTAAACACTTATGTCGAAAATGGCGGAGCACTCATCGTTGCTATTGATGCCGTTAAAGACATGGCTAACGTGAATACCTTTCTAGCGAATTATGGTCTTAAATTTAGCAATGACCTAGTTATTATGAATCCCAATGATCCTAGGGCTCAGCTCTATGGACAGAACAATGGAATTATTTCTGGATTTAATAAAACACATGGTGCAACCAGAGACATAGCAAAACGTGGTTCAGTGGACGTTATGCTTCCATTTTTAAGAACCATAGAAAAGGTAGGCGAGCCTGCAGGGTATACTGTTGACTCTCTCGCGAAAACTTCTGAAGTTGTTGTGCGGATTCGTGGAGTGAATTCTGAACAAGACTTGAAGAATTTAACCCAAGACAGACTGGATAAAGGTAGTTTTGATGCCATTTCTGCTGTCACAAAAAAAGTAAAGACGGAATCTGGAGAAAAAGAAGCCCGCTTGGTAGTGATCGGATCAAGTTTTCTTGTAAATAACCAAGGCTTGATGATGTCTGCAGCTCACCGTGACTTATTTGCATCTAGCATGTCTTGGTTGAGCCAAGATGGTGATTTTATTTCAGTGCCTACCAAAGAGCAGGCAGAAAGCACTTTGTCTATGAATACGGGGTCAGCATTGATTGGATTCTATGGCCTGAGCTATATCTACCCGTTCCTATTTTTAGGTGCTTCTCTAGTCTTTTGGATGAGGAGACGTTCTGCATGAGGCCTAAAAAGTTATGGATCATCCTTTTAGTAGCCATACTTGCTCTTTTAGCTGTGGGAGTTTGGGATCATTCCAAGACGGAATCTGGTAAAGAGTCGGCGGCTGAGAAGAAGGTTTTAGAGTTTAAATCTGAAGATGTAACTGGGGTTGAAATCAAGAATCCGGATGGTTCAGATGTGCCCGCTTTTGTTTCTTTAAAGAAGAATGAAGGCTCTTGGTCATTAATCTCCCCAGAGAATGGGGCAGCTGACGCGGCAGTTGTGGACACCATGATAAAACTTTTAGCCGATTTTACCTATACAAAAGTGGCAGGTGAAGGCGAGGAGACGTTTGCGGGTTATGGAGTAACAGAGGAATCCGCTAGGAAAGTCTCCCTAACTAAAGCGAATGGCGAAGTAATACATTTTTGGTTTGGCGGAAAGTCTCCCGTCGGTTATTCCGTTTATGTGAGACAGTCTCTTAAGCCCCATGAAGTTTTAGTCGCGAATCAGCATCTATTGTCGGCAACTTCAAAAACGATTGTTGATCTTCGAAGCAAGACTATCTTTTCAATAGATCCAGCGAGCGTTTCTTCTATCGAGATTAATTCTTTGAAGCTAAGTCGCGTTTCGAGTGGATGGACGATTAAGAACACAACGGGTGAGTTCACTGCGGATACTTCAGCTGTAGATTCATGGTTGGCTGATCTTCTTGCCATTAAGGCTGCGGGTTTTACGAGCCCGTCAACAGCTGATAAGGCACTGCCGAAGCTAGCGTTAACGAACTCTAAAGGCGAAGTTCTATTTACCGGAGCAGCTGGAGAAGTAGCTGGAAAGCTTCGCCTAATTCATACCGAAAAAAGCCTAGGTTATGATATTGACTCTGGCTCGAAACAAATTTTACAAAAACCTCTAGAGGACTTTAGAGCTAAAAAAGTTTTAGATTTGCCGATAGCTGAATTGAGTGCTTTTAAAGTTAATGGTCATTCGTTTACAAAGGCTGGCGAAAAATGGGAAGAAGGCACTGATGGGAGCACTAAACCAACTGGTGTAGACGCCGCGGCGTTTGTGATGGATTTAGACTTTGCGCGTGCGACAGGCTTTGAAAAGAACGATAAAAAGTCTTCTAAAAAGCCGGAGTGGACCATTGATTTAGAGACTTCAAAGGGTGAAAAGAGAAAGCTGTTTGTCTTTGAGTCAAAGTCTACCGAAAATGTTAACGTAGGGACAGAGGTTCAGCCAGATTTAATGGTTGTTCCACGAAAGGTTTTTGAGAAGCTAGCTTCCGCTAAATAGTTAGATTTTCTTATGATGGCCAATACATAAAGGTAAAAATATGCTCAGAAGTCAAACATGTGGTGACGCAAGACCGATTCATGATGGAAAATCGGTAACACTTTGTGGATGGGTAGATCGTTACCGAGATATTGGACAAATCTATTTCCTGACCCTTAGGGATCGGTATGGCGTCACACAGTGTGTGTACGAACTAGGTACGGGAAATGATCAGATTATGGCCGATCTAAGAACCCTGCGTTTCGAAACTTGCGTTCAGATATCTGGGACTGTTCGTCTTCGGCGTGAAAAGGATATTAATCATGAGCAAGCCACAGGGGCTGTTGAACTTGTGATTACGAGCGTCAATATCCTGAATCAGGCCCCACAAGAACTTCCCTTTCAGGTGCGAGATGATCAAAACGTAGCTTCAGATATACGTCTCAAGTATCGCTATTTAGATCTAAGGCGTGCAAAAATGCAGCGAAATTTGAAGGTCCGCCACGACATTATTCAGATTGTTAGAGATGTTTTTAATTCTTTAGGGTTTCTAGAAATTGAGACCCCACTTTTAATTCGTTCTACTCCAGAGGGTTCCAGGGATTTTGTCGTCCCTTCTCGAGTTCATCCAGGTACGTTTTACGCTCTACCGCAAAGCCCCCAGCTTTACAAACAGATGCTTATGATTTCCGGCTGTGACCGTTATTTTCAGTTTGCTCAAGCCTTTCGCGATGAAGATCTTAGGGCTGACCGGGTTCCAGTTCATACGCAAATCGATATGGAAATGACTTTCGTAGAAGAGCAGGATGTTTTTTCAGTTGTAGAGTCGTATCTCAATCCTGTTTTTAAAAAGTTGAAGGGCGTAGAGATTCCTCAAACATTTCCTATAGTTTCCTATGCAGAAGTTATGGAAAAATATGGTATCGATAAGCCAGATCGGCGTTTTGGGCTAGAGCTAGTTACAGTAACGGGCTGGGCTAAATCCATAGACTTTCCAGTATTTCAGGAGGCTGAATCTGTAAGGGCATTGTGCATAGATAAAGGGTCCGAGTTTTCAAGAAAAGAAATCGATGAACTTACGGAACTTGCTAAGAAGTATGGAGCTAAAGGTTTAGCCTGGGCAAAGTGGAATGGCTCTGAATTTAGTGGTGGCATTTCTAAGTTTTTAAATTCCAACCAGGCCATTAAAGAAATCTTTAATCTTACTAATGACTCGGTATTGTTTTTTGTTGCCGATAAATATGAAAAAGCATGTGCTGCTTTAGCACAAATTAGACTTTATGCGGGCAGAAAGTTTGAGCTCATTGATAGATCCAAATATGACTTTCTTTGGGTTAATAAGTTTCCGCTTTTCGAGTGGAATGAAGAGCGAGGGGCGTATGATGCCATGCACCATTTGTTTACCCACCCCTTAGCGGAAGACATGAAGTGGTTGGATTCAGAGCCAGGTAAAGTTCGTGGACAACTTTATGATTTAGTTCTGAATGGAGTTGAGCTTATTTCAGGCTCCATTCGAATCAATCGGCCAGAATTGCAACGAAAGATTTTAAATATTGTAAAAATGCCCGAAGAAGAGGCTGAATCAAAGTTTGGCTTTTTGATGCGCGCTTTTGAATATGGTGCGCCTCCCCACGGTGGCTGTGCCATGGGTCTCGATCGTCTTACTGCGATCATGTGCGACGAAGATTCTATTCGAGAAGTGATTGCCTTTCCATGCAATAATACCGGGATATTTCCCCTTGATGGGAGTCCCGCGCCTTTGGACCAAAAGCAATTGGACGAATTGAAGTTGAAACACCTTCCACTAAGCAATGATTAAGTCAGTCTAAGCGATTATCTAGGTGGAAAAGTATGAATTTAAATAGTGAAAATGAAAAAGTGTTAGTTATCGGAGGGGGGAATTTTGGTACTTGCCTAGCTTTCCATCTAGCAGGTAAGGGTAAAAAAGTCGTAATTTTTGATCGATCGACTGAGGTTGTCGAAGGTATCAATAAAGAACATAGAAACTTGAAATATTTGCCTCAATACTCGCTTCCCTTAAACATTAGGGCGACATCCGAGGTTGCAGATATCGACTTTTCTAACATGAGTCATGCCATTATCGTGATTCCAGTTCAGGCCATTGCCAGTGTCCTTAGAGACTTTTCAAAGACCCCACTGGTCGATATTCCGCTTATTTGTGCTTCTAAAGGCATTGATATAAGTAGCAAAATGTTTCCCTTAGATATTATAAAGGCAGAGTTTGGCGAGAAGGCCTTCCTAAACGCGTCTATACTTTCTGGGCCAAGCTTTGCGGTAGAGGTCATGGAGAAACAGCCCACGGCTGTTGCTATTGCAAGCTATAACCCAGCAAGTGCCCTTTCTGCCCAGGCTCTACTTCATGATCCCTTTTTTAGAATTTACACATCCCCTGACCCTAAGGGACTTGAGGTTGCAGGAGCTCTAAAGAATGTGGTGGCGATAGCAGCGGGAGCCTGTGTAGGTTTTGGGTTTCAAGTAAATACAATGGCTGCGCTGATAACACGGGGGCTTGCTGAAATGGCAAGATTTGGTCAAGCCTTAGGAGCTCAAAAGCAGACCTTTATGGGGCTTTCCGGCGTAGGTGACTTATTTCTCACATGTACGTCTGAGAAAAGCCGTAATTACTCCACGGGTTTTCACCTTGCTAAAGGCAAGTCGTTAGATGATACGCTTAAGGCTCTTGGATCTGTGGCTGAAGGAGTTTATACAGCAAAGGCAGCCAAACAAATTGCAATGGATTTAAATATCGATGCGCCTCTTACTTTTGCAGTGAATGAGGTGCTTTACGAAGGCGTTGCTATAGGCGAGGCCTTTAAAAAAGTTATCAATCGAGATCCTAAATCTGAAGAATAGGTAAGTACCCAGGTTGGGGGAAATGATTCTATCATCATCGAATGAGGCGGTTTCAATGAAGCAAACCATCATTTTTGTCGCCTCTAAACTTCTTAATTCCAATCAAGAAAGCGCCTTATTCTGAAAGATTTTTCAAAATAAGGCGCTAAAGTAATAAACTGGAAACAGAAATTAAAGTAATGGAATGGCGCACTAGCCTTCAAAATTCTTAGATGCAAAATCCCAATTCACGAGAGCCCAAAAGGCTTCAAGATACTTAGGTCGCAGATTTCTAAAATCTATATAATAAGCATGTTCCCAAACATCACAGGTAAGAACTGGTTTAAGACCCTGTTTCATAGGATTTCCAGCTGCCCCCTCCTGAGTGATCACAAGTTTTCCATCTTTATCTTTTGCAAGAAAGGACCAACCTGAGCCAAAAACTGCAATCGTCTTAGCGGTATATTCCGTTTTGAACGCTTCAAAGGAACCCCATGTGGATTCAATAGCACTTAACAATTTACCGCTGGGCTTACCTGAGCTTTTGGGGGTTAGGCAGTTCCAAAAAAAAGTGTGATTCCAAATCTGAGCCGCTTGATTATAGATGGGACCTTCTGCCGACAAAATGATTTCTTCAAGGGTAGAGTGTTCAAACTTAGTACCGGGAATGAGTTCGTTCAACTTTACGACATAGGCGTTGTGATGTTTGCCATGATGAAATTCTAGAGTTTCTTTCGAAAAATGGGGGGCTAGAGCATCGGTTGCATAGGGTAGTGGTGGCAGAGTAAAGGCCATGGGAGACTCCTCTTTAAAGTAAAGGCTGATGCTACAACTTTTCCAAAAAAAGAACAAGTTTATGGGACAAGATGACACGGCTGTCTTATCTAAATCA
The DNA here is from genome assembly GCA_903844895.1 of uncultured Pseudomonadota bacterium. Classification (GTDB taxonomy): domain Bacteria; phylum Bdellovibrionota_B; class Oligoflexia; order Oligoflexales; family CAIMVM01; genus CAIMVM01. The sequence goes on along the minus strand of CAIMVM010000171.1, from coordinate 47,416 downwards.
AGTTGCCAAAAGTGGGAACCCTGCGCTGACCAACATGGCCGTTAGATACTCGGGATTGGCTGCTGATTTAATGTGAACAAGAGGCACACTGAGCTTTCCTTTCACGGTTTTGATTATATTGAGAGCAAACTTTCTTATGAGCGAGTAGTTTCGAGGGGCATTGTCTTTTCGCTTTCTGCAAGCGTCTTCATTGTAAGTTACGTCCAAAATCCAGTGCATGGACTCTACAGCCCAATGCCCTCGAGCGCTTTTAGCGAAAAGCTTAATATCTCGATAACTAAGCAAATAATAACGTGTTTCACTGGTTTCTCGTCCTTCTTTGCAGACGGTGGTTTTTGCTCTTCCAACGGACTTTAGGCCTTTCCATTCAGAAGCTTGGGGAAGTATCTTGGAGTCTATATCGATGACTTCATAGGTCCACTCAGTGACTCTCCCATGGCCCTTTTCAGTTTCAATCTGTCTATTTTCATTAGGGATAAGCTGCGTGTCAAAAGTTAACTGTACGTCTTCGTTAAGAGTTTTGTGATTTCCCTTAAGGGCCAAAGTGTAGTCTGCTTCGGCATCAATGATTTTGCTCGCAATTTCTTTCTGAGTATTCAGGGCGTCAGCAGAGATCATAGCGCCCTTAACATCAAGAGCATCAATCATTTCTGGCACTGTGGTGATTTCATTTGTTTTAGCTCCAACTTCAAGCTGAGCTAAAGTAATTCCCATGTCTACAGCCTGAGCATGGAGCAAATGAAGAGCTTTCTTACCTGATGCTTTGTCATACGATCCGCACATAGTTTTGCCATCCATGGCAATATGCCTACCTTCATTTGAACCGCAGAGGGTCGCTGTATAGTTACGAAAGAAGCTCTCAAAAGACTTTGGCTTCAAGATAGAAAATACCCGTCCAATAGTCTGATGGGTGGGAACACCTTCCTTAAAAAGTAAAAATTTCCGAAGGAAATCAATTCTTTCTTTACCCACAAGTTCGATGCCTCGCCAGCTTTCTATACCAAGCAAAGCTGCAAAAAGTGCTAAAAAAATAATCTCTTCAATCGGATACTTCTTCGTTCGATCTAGCCGTGGATCTTCGATCATATCGAAATTCACAGCCAGGTCTTCCTTGACCAGGCTTCCCATCATTTGCAAACACTCCAAATTAGTAAGTAAAAAAAATATTTTACAAACTTACCAAATTGAAATCATTAACTATTTAGATAAGACACCCGTGGACAAGATGAAGGAATTACCTTCATTCCTGCGGGATAGCTTACCAAAAAAATGTGCCCTAAGAACATCTTGAAAGGCGGAGAAGAAATGTCGTTTAGAGTACCTTTTGGAAACTCTGCATGATTTTTGAGACAGGCTCCACAGAGTCGATACCTTTAACGCTTTTACCTGCCTGCCAGTAATCATTGTAGCGACTTCCTTTGCGGGCTGCCTGAGGGAGTTGCCAAATGCTTTTTAGAAACAGGAATGATCTCGCTTTATGCTTAGTTTTTTCATTTTTGAGGAGCCATTTGAGTATCAGTCCGGCTTTGGTGCCAACTCTTTCGATATAGGGGGTGTTAATGACGGCTACTGGGACGCCACTTATAAGATCGGTCAACACAATATCGGACTCCTGAGCTTTTACGATGGCGTCCTTATACTCTTTATGGGCAAAGCATTCCGTCGTAGCAATAAACCTTGTGCCCATCTGAACTCCAGCATACCCCAGGTCGAGAGCGTGCCGAAAGTCTTGTGGGGTGGAAACCCCGCCGGCACAAAGGACAGGTAGGCCTAACTTTGCAAAATCTTGAATGAGAGTTTCAGATGACTTATCGCCAGCGTGGCCGCCGGCACGATTATTGACACAAATAAATCCGTGAATCCCCACGTCGGCAACCTTCTTTGCCCAGCGAATATCAGTGATGTCGTGGTAGACCTTTCCGCCAAATGGCGCCACTTTATCAACGACCCACTTAGGGTTCCCAAGCGAAGTCACAAAAAAGCGGATGCCATGAGATAGGGCTTGATCAATCCAAGCACTCATGCGCTTTAAATATTTCTCATTTTTGCCTTCAATCAAGCAGTTCATGCCGATTGGTTTTGAAGTCATTGACCGCAATTTGGTTAAGGCTTCAGAGAATTCTATCTTTTCTACATAGGTCGTGGTAACTGGCTGCAATATTCCCATACCGCCTGACTCAGAAACAGCAGCAATCAGTTCTAAATTTGAGCACGGATACATCGCGCCACACAAAATAGGTAGTTCAATGCCCGCATCTTTTAAAAACTGCTTCATGCTTTCTTTATTACTCATAATTATCCTGCAATGGTAAACTATAATGGGCGAATCTACATGGAATGATCATATGCCATCTTGGAATGAAAAGGAAATATGTCTCCCCGATGTTTTTAGATATTGGGATAAAAGTCCGTCCAAGTTAAGACTGAAATGGCCTGAGGAATTTAGGGTGGGCCTCCTTGGAATGCTTTCTGATGCAAGTGAAAATTGCGTTGTGATAGTGCACCAGCATGCCAAAGATGCCCGGGTCACTAAAGAGTGGCTCGATTCTACTCTTAAAGATTCAGCCTATAGATTTTATCATTGGGCCTATTTGGACTATTGGAGCGAACAAAGGCATTCTGCACTTTCAGTTTTGATTGCCGAGAGAATGGCGACTCTGGCCGGACTTATGAACCGTGAAAAAGTAGTAATTTCCACTACAGCCGACGCGTTATTAAGCTTAACCACAAGTAAAGATTGGTTTTCGAAAACAAATCTTTGTCTTGGCGCTGGTGCAGAATTTAACCCAGAACAGCTGATGCTTAAATTCTTGTCTTTCGGTTACTCCAAAGTGTCTAGGGTGGAAGAGCCTGGAACCTTTTACCTTAGGGGTTCTATTTTAGATGTTTTTCCGGTTGGATTCAGCAACCCTTATCGTATTGAGTTCTTTGACGATACTATTTCCACCATCAAAGTTTTTTCCATAGAGACCCAAAGAAGCATTGCGACAGTTACGACAATTTCTATTTCGCCATACTCCGAATTTCTTTGCCCGAGGGACATCGATCAAGAAGTGCTTCAAAAGTTTTACGAAATTCTTTTAGATACAAATCTTTCCTTGCCAGAGCGCAATGGCCTGCTGTCCAGCTTCGAAACCCGGCGCAATTTGCCTCAGCTCGGCAAGTATTTTGAGTCTTCAGAAATTCCTAAAAGTAGCCTTCTAGATTTTTTAGGTGAACCAGTATGGCTTCTGGAAACCGAACCTGCCTCACTCTTTAGTCTAGCACTTGAGCGGGCTCTGGGGGCTCAAGAGACTAAACTGAGAACCTTGGGTCCTCCTTCGATTGCAAAGTATGAATTGGCATTGCGCGAACGCAGTCATAATCTTGCCCAAGCGCTTGACAGCATGGGGACATTAGTTCTGGGCGGACTTACTTCCTCGCGCCCTGAGATTGCTCCTCCCATACAGAGCAAAAATTCCGGGCCATTGCCCCATCTCACCAGCAAAGACTTATTTCATTTTATCAAGGTTCACAAAGACGAAACATGGGCTATTTTTTGTGAGACTCCTTCCAGGCTTGGCCGAGTAGAAAATATTTTAAAAGATCTGAACCTAGAAATTGCAGGAAAGCATGAATCTGTTTTAGACATCTTTAAAATTTTGCCTTTAGGTGGCGTGCATCTGGTTTTAGGCGTTTGGACTGATCAAACGACTTTTAATATGGGAAAATCTGTTACTTTTCTCCCCAGCGACTTGCTTGTTCACGATCATTGGGAGAAAAAGGCTAAGAGAAAATCTTCCTTGGCTCTTGATGTGAGGAGCCTTCGTCATGGGGACTTTGTGGCTCATGAAGATCACGGGATTGGGAGGTTTCTAGGTAATGTGCTCATGAGCATTGGGGGCATGACCCTTGATTGTTTAGCAATTGAATATTTAGATGGTGACAAGATCTATGTCCCTGTGACGGGATTGAGCAAATTAGAGAAATTTTCCGAATCGGACTCACCGGTATCTCTCGATAAACTTTCAGGTCTAGGTTGGTTTAAGCGGCGGGAAAAGGCTCGCGCATCAGCAAAAATAGCCGCAGAAGAATTGCTTAAAATTCAAGCCTTGCGTAAGGCGACAAAGCATACTCCATATGGACAACCCGGCGACTTATACTTGAGGTTTTGTCGCGAGTTTCCCTTTCAAGAAACTAACGACCAACTTCTCGCCTTAGAAGACATCGAAAGTGACCTAGTTTCGCCCATGCTTATGGATCGATTAGTAATCGGAGATGTAGGATTTGGAAAAACAGAATTGGCCATTCGTGCAGCCTATAGATGTGTCTTAGAGGGCAAACAAGTGCTTATGATATGTCCTACAACAATACTCTCCCACCAGCACTTTGCGACTTTTAGAGCGAGAATGGCTCCATTTGGTGTAAGGGTAGCGCATCTTAATAGGTTTGTGAAACCCTCGGAAAAAGAAAAGACACTCACTGCCTTTGCGCTGGGACAGATCGATGTATTGATAGGCACCCATATTCTTTTGGGTAAGAAAATAGAACCTGAGAACTTGGGTCTATTGGTGGTTGATGAAGAACAAAAGTTTGGTGTAGGGCATAAAGAAAATATTAAAAAATTAAGAGGGACCTCTGACGTTTTAACACTTTCCGCAACACCCATACCTAGAACTCTGCATATGGCAACCGCCGGACTTAAAGAGGTTTCGTTGCTTTCCACGCCGCCGAAAAACCGAATTCCAGTTCGTAATTTTTTAGCGAAGTGGGACCAAGACCTTATTTCAGATGCCATTAGGCTAGAGCTCAATCGTGGAGGCCAAATTTTTGTGGTCCATAATCGAATTGAAGATATCGGCATCATTGAATCAAGGCTTCGAAACTTTGTCCCAGAGGCAAGTGTGCGCATCGCCCATGGTAAACTCGATGCAGGTGATCTTGAGCGTATCATGGTGGATTTTCTAGATCAAAAATTTAACATTCTATTGGCCACGGCCATTATTGAGTCAGGCGTTGATATTCCGAATGTAAATACGATTATTATAAATAATGCCCATCAGTTTGGACTTTCACAGCTGTATCAACTTCGCGGCAGGGTAGGGAGGTCAAATGTTCAGGGTTTTGCCTACTTGATCATTCCAGAAGAGCATGGCCTGTCTAAGGAAGCTCAAGCGCGGCTAGACGCTATTATGGGGCATCAAGAGCTTGGGTCGGGATTCTATGTTTCAAGCCGAGATTTAGAAATACGAGGCGCAGGCAATGTGCTGGGCGCTGAGCAGTCTGGCTTTGTAGAGAGTGTAGGTATTGAACTTTATTCCAGGCTTTTATCTACCGAGCTGAAAAAATTGGCTGGGAACGATGATCCTGTGGAAGTCGAGCCAGAAATAAAATTAGGTATCTCGGCTTTTATTCCTGCAGAGGTCATTGCCGATGAAGCGGAAAGAATTAAGTACTATCGATATATTTTTAAGTCTTCCAGTTTAGAGGTGCTCGAGGATATCAGGGAAGAAGTAACTGATCGATTTGGGCTGCCAAGTGATGAATTTGAAAGTCTATTTGATGTGGGTAGGATTCGAATTTTGCTGAAGAAAATCGGAGCCCAGATGATCACCAAAAATGTTACGGGCACACCTGAAATCAAATTTGGGCCTCTAGATTCTAGTCGGTTAACCCATCTCATTGATCTTTCTCAAAAGAATTCCAACTTATTTCGGATCTTGCCTGACTTTAGGATGACTCTCCCTAAGGCCAGCGAATTGCCAGATATTATCTATCGGCTTAAATTAGCAGCTGGAGAAACTCGTCATGAAGTTTAGATATGTAGCGCTCTTGTGTCTCGGTTTAGGCTTGCTAATGGGAAGGTTCATTTCTAAACCAAAGCCATCCTGGCGACCGCTTTCAGAGATTTCTGGCGCCGGCAAAGTTCTAGATTCCCGACTTCAAACTATAGCCATTGCGGGAGATGAAAGAATCTCTAGCGCCACCATCGATTTTGAAGTGGAGTTCGCCAGCATAGGGGTTTATGACGATCTTTCTCAGCTGAGCGAAGCCGAGACTTCGAAGGTTTCCCTTGGACTCAAAGAGCAAGTCCTTAGGCAGCTCATCGAGCGCAAATTACTCCTTCAGATGATTGGCCGTGACAAATATTTTGATAAGACTGCTCCTGAACTGTATACTGAATGCACTGATGCGGCGGCAAATATCATTAAATCTAACGAGTTTATAAAAACAAATCCTCTTTTTCAGACCCTGCTAAGGGAGAAGCTTTGTGAAAGCTCGTTAATTGAAAGTTACATTTCAGATAGATTGACCAAAGACCTTAAAGTAACACCTAAAGAAGTCTCTACGGAACTAAATAAGCTTAAAAATAACACAGCACTAGAGCCCATGGTGAGCTTAAAACAGATTCTTGTGGCAACGGAAGAAGAAGCAAAGTCTGTCAAATTGACTCTAACATCCAGTAATTTTAGTAGTGTAGCTAAAGAAAAATCGATTGCACCTGAGGGAAAAAACGGCGGGTTATTAACCGACTTAAGGAGGTCAGGCCTTGCTTCCATCTTCGACGTAGCATTTTCAATGCAGCCGGGGCAAATTAGTGACATTATTAAGACCCCTTATGGCTTTCATATTGTACAGCTCATTAAAAAAGGTAAATCGTCAGGATATGACAATATTGAAGCTGAAGACAGAATCGCCAGGGATTTGTTAAAAGAAAAAAAAGCAGAGGAGCGTAAAAAATGGGTGTTGTTAGCTTTAAGAACTTACGATGTGCGGTGGGCTACTTCTTCGTCTTTTTAAGCTCATCCCTACATGCAGCTACTCTTATTGATCGGGTGGTAGCAGTCGTTGATGGGGTGCCGATTCTTCAAAGTGAAGTGGATGAAAAAATCAAAAAGGGCCCCTTAGTAGCTCTTTCAGATTGGCCCTCTGAAGAAAGTAGCCCTCAGACTCAAAGAGCCTTAAATGACCTCGTTAATGTGAAATTGGTGCTGAAAAAGGCGGATGAACTTGAGCTCAATGTCGAAGAAGCAGATTTAGAATCCCAAATTTCAAAGCTACTTTCATCGCAAGGCGCGGACAAGAAAGCCTTAGATGATTTCCTTAAGCAACAGGGCAAAACTTACGACCAGTATAAAGAAGACTTTAAGCATCAAATGATTGTCAGGCGATTTCAGGGACGAGTCATTATGCCCCTAGTGAAAATTACAGATCGCGACATACAAAGCCACTATTTGAAGGTCTCTGGCAATTCAGCGCAGTCTGCTAGGGTTGATTTAAAGCAAATGAGCTTTCAGTTAACTGGAAACCCGAACCTCGATGCTTCTAAGCTAAAAACAGCAAAAGACGTCGTTCTAAGGGCCAAAAAAGGCGAAGATTTTATGAATCTGGCGAAGGTTTATGCTGATGCTCAGACCTCCCTAAAAGACCTTAAAACATCAGATGTTGTCGGCTCCATTCGTCAGGCAATTTCATCTCTTGGGATTGGAGATGTCTCTGAGGTGGTTCAAGTCGGGAAACAGGCTTTTATCTTCCAAGTGGAAAAGCAAGAGCTTTCAGGTGATAGCAACTTTATGGCTAAAAAAGAAGAAATTGAGAATGATCTTAGAGCAAAGGAGATTGATTCCCAAACACGCCGCTGGCTAGAGATTGAGCGAGAGAGGCGAAAATTGGTATTAATACCCTAGATCTAACTAATCTAGTTGACAGTAAACTCCCTTTTTAGCTATCTTCGGCGCCGTATGGTGATCATGGCGAAGCGGTTAACGCACCGGATTGTGATTCCGGCATACGTGGGTTCAATCCCCACTGGTCACCCCATTAAACCAAAAAGCTGATTTAATTGGTAAAAATGAAAATTGAGACTGATTTGTCAATGAGTTCAATTTGCCATTTTGTGATAGCGAACTTCTCAAAGTTAATTCAGACCCATTTATTTATATTTGCATTTCCGCTTTATATTTTTTCTCAGAGCTGCACAACTCCTAGCCAGAATCCATTATACCCCTCAAGTGCTCATGCAATGAATTCAGAAAATATAGTCCCGTTTAAATATCTTGACGATGGGATCATTGTTATCCCGGTTAAGGTAAACGATTCGATTACGAAGGACTTCATTCTGGATACCGGAATTGGTATCACTATGATTTCTAAAACGATGTGTGAGCAGCTAAAATGCAAATCGACCGACACGCATACTGGCAAACGAATGTCGGGCCAAACAATGACCGTTCCGATATCTTCTGTAAAATCACTTTCTCTTGGCAGCTTACATGTAAGTGATGCGCCTGTAGGCATTCTTAATGTCGAAAAATTAATTCCTGGTTCAAATATTGGTGGGTTTCTGTCTCTTGGTTTTTTTCGCGATGCTGCCTTTACAGTAGACTACGTTAATAAAGATATCGTTCTTGAAACTGTTGGGTCTTTAAAGACCCTTCGTTCGAAGGGCAAGATACTTCCGGTAAAGTTAGATATTGATGGCGATTCGCTCAGTATTTTTATGCCGCTTGTGCTGCCAAATGGTGGTCAAGTCTCTGTAGAGGTCGACACTGGTAGCAAGTCGCTTATTTTGAATGAACGCTTTATGGCGCCACTGGGACTACCACCGTCTGATACGCAAGTCAGGAATCGGGAAGGAATTGATGAAACGGGCCATGTTTTCAAACGATACTTTACCAAGATGCCCGGACGTGTTCACATTCCTCACAATCGCGAGATCGGTATAAATGACATTGATGTGATGTTTCAGAAAATAATTTATGACGGCTTGGCGGGCCACTATTTTTTGTCACAGTTTTTAGTGACTTATAATTTGCCAAATTCAGAAATGATTTTTAGAATACCTATAACCGATCCTGTTGGAGTTATCCATGCCAGAAATTAGCCGGTTTCTAGGTATCATCATTTCGATGAACTTTCGAGATCATCCACCGCCCCATTTCCATATTCGTTATAATGAATTTCGGGCGACATTCTCTATCTCAGAGCTGCAATTGCTCGATGGCAGTTTACCACCAAAAGTTTTGGCACTGGTCTTAGAGTGGTCCTTTGCTCATCGTGCTGAGCTCATGCTTAATTGGAATCTTGCAGTTGAGAAAAAACCGCTAAATAAAATTGAACCGTTGGTTTAAAGGAACGTATTTATGATTTGGATTACTGCAGCAAGCTACTTGAAAGAATTCAAAGTGAGCGTCACGTTTAATTCTGGCGAATCGTATATTATTGATCTTAAAGATGAGTTGACAGGTGAGATCTTTGCGCCACTTAAAGATCTCCAAATATTTAGCGCTGTAAAATTTGACCCTGAACTTGATACCATTGTTTGGGACAACGGTGCAGACTTTGCCCCTGAATTCCTTTATGAATTGGCTATAAAGCAAAAAGATAATCGATCTGCGTAACTAAATATTTTTTTCTTTCTATGGGCTTTTGCACACACAGCTCATGACAATTGACTTAACATGTTTTCAGTGAGAATTTGATTTCCATTGAAATATCATCAACTAAAACCGTGGTCCCAGAGTTCGCGCGCCGTATTGATAATCTTTTGGTTGCGGCTGTGACTGCCGATAGGTGTGTTAAAGCGTAAGCCGTTCATCTGCCGGGGGCCAAGAAGTCTTCCCGCATTGAAAAAGTGGCCCATTAGGATACGGCAGGAATTGTCTTAACTACCTTTGTGATTTTAGATTTGGCAAAGGCAAGGGGTGTGCAGTTTTCTGGATTCGCCTTGATCTTGGCTTTGTAAGCCATCAGAACGCAAACAAAAAACGATGTCGTCGGTCGCATCGAATCACCAGGAAACATTGATGATCTCGAATGCGCAACCCAAAATCTGCTGAACCGACCTCGCCTGCCAAGGTCCCTTTCTGGTCTTGGTCGGCACCCCCATTAAGTTCAAAATATCGGCAATTCTCCAATAGCTGAATCCTTGCTTCCTGAGCCTTTTCATCTTTTCGATAGCTGCCATCTCACTTTTGCAGACCTCGACCTTGCGCCCGACCTTCTTCTGCCCATAGGCGAGGTGAGGTTTGGGCCTAGTATTCTTGCCGCTGCCCCGGATGGGTATTCCGAGGAGCTTTAGATGCATCAATACGGTACTGGTGGCGGAAACTATTTCGAGGCCAATCTCCTCGGCGGAGAGACCGTTTACGACGTACTTTTCGTGGAGGAAATCCCGATTTTAACAGAGGGGGCACAGGAAAGTTTATGATCTCAGCTAGTTGGGCAGGCGGATAATTGGTTTGGTCTTGTATCCAGCTGCCACCCCATCCTCTTTCCATTCCTGCTCGCGATCCCTGCAAAATAAAGTACGAAACTTAGCTGGTCTCCAAATATACGAGGCAATAGCAAGAAAACACTGGGTTTCCTAGCGATCTATAGAAATGGCAAGTTAATAATAGTCTCTTCATCATCCCTAGGATGACTAAATTGATAGCGATTATCGATTCGTATGAAATCAGTCAAGCCTTGGCGTGGTAAGGGAGATGGCGCCAGCATAGAACTTATGTCAATTTGCGATTGCAAGCCTATGTTCCTTGTCCAATTCTTGGATGCTAGTTGAACCTTTGGAAAACCACCAAAGAACCAGAGCTGTCATTATAACAGAGCGTGAATTTGGAGCTAGGCTGGCCCAATTTCTATTAAACCTCCTAGGCCGAGGGGTGTATTTAAGTCTCTATGAAATGAAATCCCGAAGCTGCAGTTATAGACTCACGCTTTTAGCTTTGAAGAATGCGGTTTCTAAATGAGTGATAGCTGTTAATTTTCTAAGACCTTGACCGTGGACCAAGTCTTTCTATCGCGAGATACATTGACAGTAATTCGCAAGTCTTCAAGCTTCATGTCGGCTATGCCAGTGTCTGAGTCACTGAACATGGAGCGAGGAATTAGGACTCTATTTCTTTCGATCATGTCTGTGTTTAGTTGCAGAATGTCTTCAAAAATAAGAGTTCTTGTCACATCAAGTTTGCCTTTGCTTTCTATTCTTAAAAACAGAAACAACGGCGTTGATATTGATTCAGATAGTAGAACTTCAATAAAAGTATCAACAAAGATTTTCGGCGGTTTTTCAAGCGTTAATACTCTTAGACTACCTTCGTTGGAAGATACGGTAAAAGGGTCTGGGGTGTCTTTTGCCAGCCACCAGGCAAACTTTTCGGAGTCCATTTTGCCATTTTTTTGAAGTACTCCATCACTATCTCCTTTGCAAAAATCTGACAATAGGTTCGGACGGGTTGATCGAGGACGACAAACGGACTTTACATATATGGAAAATTCGCTTGCGGGCTGGGTAATATTAATGAGTTCAATAAAACCTAGAACTCCGATCTGTGCTATAAATGTAGAAGCAGCCTGCTTTTTCTCATCTAGAGTTCCTGCTTTTAGAATTTGGCTTTGAAGCTCGGAAAGATCTTGAAATGAATTTTCACTTGGGCGACAAATATCTAAGCCATCTGCGGGGAGAAGCTTCCCTAATATGGACTGGTGGCATAGGGTGTTAAGAGACTGGTCTGTTTTTGAATCACGTCCTAGATTTAAAATTCGTACAATTTCTTCAGTAGGCAATTCTGCGAGGGATTTTAACCCTGATTCTTCAGCATAAATATCGAATGTAAGCTCAAGGTCACCAATCACTTTCGGCCCAGCAAAAATTCTTCGAAATGGCTCCAGTGGCGGACCTGATTTCATGGCTTCAAGACTTTGCTTTTCTCGAAACTGGGCACGAACTTGCTGAGAAATAGAGCCGAAGTTTTTAGTCTTTGCAAGAAAACTGAAACTATTGAGCAGCGTTTTTATTTCTAAAAGACTTTGCTCATCGATTTGAGGGAAAATAAGCGAAAACTTGCCCCATAGGAGTGGGGCCGGATTTTGGCGTCTTGTAGGTGTGGACCATGAGAAAATAGCCTCATTTCTAATTGCTCCATTCATAATATTCCAATTTAGACTTTTTCTTTCAAATCGCGATTCCCTGTAGGCAACATCAATATCCTTAGATTGCATAGTATGATTGCCGAATTCATGAATAGAGTCGCGGTTTGTATCAAAGAAAAAGCTGGAAGCGCCACGCGAAGAGGTGACGTTTCTACCTTCTCTGGAAGTAACTGTAGGAACGCAGGTGTGGCAGTGTCGATCTAAGTCTAAAAAGTTACCTGTGAGTGCGCGAGCCAATATGTCCTCGGGTATTGAATAGGAAAGATTGATATCTCTAATTTCTGTATGTTCATGAAAAAGCTGGTGAACGCTGGAAAGTTTGAGAGGAGCGATAGGAACGGGTAGGCCCTTCCAGGAAAATTTTCCCATAGCCACCCCAAACGCATAGAACGTTTTTCCAATTTCAAAACCTAAGGATAGTCCTTCGGTTTTAATATTGGAAAGTGAGATTCTATATTCGTTTTCCGAGCGTTTTTGCACGGAAACTCGCGCTTCGGCATTGGCGTAGAAATCGACAGGAGTGCCGGCGCGAAGGCCCGTTGTATCAGCAACTACAGGAAGCCTCTCTAGAAGCCATTTGTGGGAGAGAGGGAATCCGATGGTACCTTTAATGGCGTAGCTTCGAATCGAATTGCTGGGCATCTCTTGCAGATCTTGGCTACTAAGAGGAATTTTTAAGGGCACGCTAAAGGTCCTTAGCGGATTGTAGAGCTCGTTGGGGTCAAATGAAGGAGGCAATATTTTGCTCAATAGGGGGAGCAGACCAAACCAATTGGAGGGAGAAAATTGACTCGAATCACTGAGTTTACTGGCCGTCAATCTTTCTGCATCGGAAGCAAGATAAAACTCATAAAAATAGACTCCGGCAGCAAGCTTTGTGCTGAGTCCCAGTGGGCTTGGGAGGAGTAGATCTCTTGTCAAGGTTGGCCCAATCATGACGCGATCTATAACTAAATAAGCTTTAGTGGGTAATTTCGTGAGCTTGCGCTCGATGCCGGTTTCCAAGACGGAAAATCTAGTTTTAGACACTGGCCAAGTTTTGTCCAAAAGCGCATAAAATAGAGCATCCATGGCATTGTCCACGGCCCTGTTGGCTGCAAATGTGCTAGCACTTACCAAATTGCGAATGGCAGGAGAATCCATTAACTCATACAACTCAGGCTCCCCTAAATTGTCCTGTGCTCCACTAATTTCTACTGAGGGATTGTCCTGAGGGGGCCCGGCAAAAGCACTGCTAAGCCAAAGGAAAAGCCATGCCGTTAAAGAAAAACCAAAGCCAAAAAAACATGTTTTTTTCATAACTTGCCTTCAATACCAACCGCTGTGCCGATTTTGTTGCCCTCCCCAGGCTCCCTCTTTAGATCCACTGTCAAGCTCCAGCCGATGTTCTTCCAAAGGCGTGTCCAGCGCTCTAGAGAAATCTGCCACAGGTTCTTGTTGGTAATCGCTAGGATAGCTTTAGATTCAAACCCTGAATCCGAACTCAAAATATTTGAGAGGAGAAACGAATTCTCTAGGCCCTTCTTTCGAATCCATTCACCGCTAAAAACCTGATTTTTGAACCCTTGATTTTGAAAAAGTATCGAAAGTCCCTCGTATTTCCCATCAGCGCCCAACTCCCAACCAGCGCCAAACCTAGAGCTTTCCTGCCCGGGCCACTGCCAAGCTAGCTTTGCTACCCCTCCTGGGTGTTTCTGAATCATGGGCTCCTGCTCCTTCCTGGCTCTTTCAACCGCAGCGAGCGAAAACTGCAAACCATTCAAATGAATAAGTTCGTAAACAATGGCTTTGTCCGAGTGGCCGTAAACTAAGCGATATTCATGAGGTATATCGTAAAGCTCTTGCCAAAGAGGGGACAACTGGAAAGCTCCCATGCTCAAACGATGCAAGCTGCGCTCTCTGAGGAAATGCAGCGCTAAAGCAAAAGTCTTTGAGTGGTTGTCAGAGGCATTTGGATCAATGTAGTCCTCTCCGCCGCCTGATAGGGCCAAATATTCACCGCTATAGGTGAGGGTGTATTTAGCCTTTCCACTGCTGCCATTAGGCTCGCGGCTAGGAACCTTAAGTCCCACGCCGGCCTGCCCTTTGCCTATAACCGTAACTCTCCCCGCCTCACCTAAATCTCCGACCCAAGCAGCAAAGCTTAAAGAACTCAGAACCAGCGCTACTCCGAGTAAGCCAGCGATCCAGAAGGGAACGACAAAAGAAATTTTTCCCAATTTTGTTATCATAGGCCGTAGGCTACCAGAATTTATTAATCATTTTAAGTGGTTTGCAAAAGAAGCAAAAAATACGAAAAATCTTCAATTTATCTTGACGGGCCTCATCAAAGACGCTAGATTGCGCCCTCCAAGGTTAGGTAAGCTTGTTTGACAAGCCTATGCCATCGAAAAACTACTACTTAGAGAGTTTTTCGTATTAAAAGCATAAGCCCATCAAAAAAGACCCTTTCCGGAAACAGTTAGTCAATGACGGCTAGACTGTGCATCTCGCGGAAGGAAAATCATGCAAAGCCAAAAAATTCGCATTCGTTTAAGAGGATTTGATTATCGCTTAATCGACAAATCGGCTGCGGAAATCGTCGAACGCGCCAAAAAAACTGGTGCTCGAGTAGCTGGCCCGATTCCACTCCCGACAGCTATCAATCGCTACACTGTACTTCGCTCGCCTCACGTCGATAAGAAGTCTAGAGAGCAGTTCGAGATCAGAACTCACAAGAGAGTTTTGGACATTCTTGAACCAAAGCAGCAGACTATTGATGCTCTCATGAAGCTTGATCTTGCTTCAGGGGTGGATGTAGAAATCAAACTCTATTAACAAGTAGGGTGTTTTAGGAATTTAGAGGAGTTCGGCAAAGTGTCGAACATAGGTTTAATTCTCATACAGTAGGTTCCAGGCAATGGCAAACCACAGCGAACAAGGACTCATAGCTAGAAAAGTCGGCATGACGCGCATGACCGATGCTAAAGGCAATGTGATTCCCGTAACTCTTCTCCAGGTAGAAGAGCAAAAAGTTACAAAGGTGCTTACAGAAGAACGCGATGGCTACAATGCCTACCAGATAGGCTTTTTTCCAAAAGCTGAAAAGAATCTTAATAAATCTGATATAACACGTTTACGCAAAACTGGCGTGCAAGAGAACTTCTCTAACTTCAGAGAGTTCAGAACTTCCAAGCCAGTCGCTCACGAAGTAGGGGCTACAATCGGCGCTTCTTTGTTAGAAGGTGTTACATCGGTTGATGTTAGCGGTGAAACCAAAGGACGTGGCTTCCAAGGCGCAATTAAAAGACACGGTTCCAGAATCGGTCGCATGACTCACGGTTCTATGTATCATAGAAGAACCGGCTCTCTTGGATCGAACACAACTCCAGGGCGCGTCGTTAAAAACAAAAAAATGCCTGGTCACATGGGCACCGAACGCATAACAATGCAAAACCTTAAGGTTGTTGATGTGGATACGGCTAACAATCTTCTAGCGGTAAAAGGCTCAGTTCCAGGAGGCACGCATGTGTTTCTTGAAATAAGACCTTCTATCAAAACGCGCTAAGGAAGGACTGGAGCTATCAAATGAAATTAGATGTAGTTAATATCAAAGGTCAAACCGTTCGAACAATCGAACTTCCTGAAGACATTTATGGTCTCGAAATGAATGAAGCTGTGCTTCACTCTGTGGTTAAGGCGTACCAGGCTAATCGCAGACAAGGGACACACGCAACTAAAACAAGATCCTTAGTTAGCGGAAGCGGCAAGAAGCCATTTAGACAAAAGGGTACTGGTGGAGCAAGACAAGGTTCTACTCGCGGTCCCCACATGCCAGGTGGTGCTGTAGCTCATGGTCCACAGCCAAGAGACTATCGCCAGGCCCTTAACAAGCAAGTTAAGCAACTTGCGCTAAAAGTTGCCCTTTCTGACAAAATTCGCCATAAAAAACTTATAGTTGTAGACGATTTTGCCATAAGCAAGTATAGCACTAAGGCCGTACTGTCCATTCTGAGTACTCTCAATAATGGTAGCAATAAAGCTCTTCTTTCTGATGAGAGAAAAGACGACTTTCTATTTAAATCGGCAAGGAATCTTTATGGTGCGGGTGTTTTAGCCCCAACTGAGATTAATGCAGAAAATGTGCTAAGACACGAAGCACTGATTCTATCTGAAACTGCAGTTCGTGCTCTGCAACAGCGCTTTGAGGGTAAAGAGTAATGAATCCATATGAAGTACTCCTTAAACCAGTGCTCTCTGAAAAGAGTAATGAAACTAGGGAAACAGGCAAGAAATATACTTTCCTAGTCCACAAACAAGCTACAAAGCTAGACGTTAAGTCGGCTATTGAAGCGATGTGGGGAGTTAAAGTAACTCAAGTTAATACGTTAATTACACGAGGAAAAGTTAGGCGACGTGGAATGCACCTACACTTGAGTACCGCTGCTAAAAAAGCAGTAGTAGCTTTGGCAGAGGGACAAACGTTACCGATTTTTGAAGATAAATAATCTGCTGAGAGGGCATAGATACAATGGGTATCAAAAGCTATAAAGGAATAACACCAGGTCGCCGTCAAATGAAGACCGTCGACTACAGCGGCCTAGACAAAGTTGAGCCGTTTAAGCCGCTAATCGATGTGATTCGTGGCCAAGGTGGCCGAAACAATATGGGTCGGATCACCACTAGACACCAAGGCGGTGGCGTACGCAGACACTATAGAATTATCGATTTCAAGCGAGTGAAGCGAGAAGTTCCGGGTACTGTAGAGTATCTAGAATATGATCCTAACCGAACCGCGTTCATAGCTCGAATCCTATTCAAAGACGGTGAAAGAGCTTATATTATTGCTCCAGCAGGCCTAGAAAAGGGCGCAACCGTTTTAGCGGCTGATAAAGTCGACGTGAAACCAGGAAACGCAATGCCACTAAAAAACGTTCCCCTAGGAACTATGGTGCATAACGTTGAGTTGAAGCCTGGTAAAGGCGGACAAATCGCACGATCTGCTGGGGGCTATTGCCAACTAGTAGGTAGAACCGAAGGTAATGCACAATTGCGGATGCCTTCAGGTGAAATGCGATTAGTCAAAGAAGATTGCATGGCAACAATTGGTGTAGTATCAAATGCTGATCACATCAACGTAAAACTTGGAAAAGCGGGCAAGAGCCGTTACCTTGGAATTCGCCCTACAGTTCGCGGTGTTGTAATGAATCCAGTTGATCACCCACACGGTGGTGGTGAAGGTCGTACTTCTGGTGGTCGCCATCCGGTGTCTCCATGGGCTCTACCTACTAAGGGTTACAAGACCCGCCACAACAAGCGGACTGATCGTTTTATAATCAAGCGTCGCACCAAGTAATCGGAGGAACCCGTGCCTAGATCAATTAAAAAAGGTCCTTTCGTTGATGAGTACCTATTCAAAAAAGCTGAAGTATCCCGCAAGGATAAGAAGCCAATCAAAACGTGGAGCAGACGCTCTACAATCCTTCCTGACTTTGTTGGTCTTACATTTGCCGTACACAATGGCAAAAAGTTCGTACCAGTATTTGTAAGTGAGAATATGGTTGGCCATAAGCTCGGAGAATTTGCTCCTACACGTACATTTACCGGTCACTCTGGTGATAAAAAAGCGACAACGAAGTAATTAAGGAATGAAAATAATGTCTCAATCCTACAGCGCAAAACTCACCGGTGTAAGAATCGGTGCCCGGAAAGCTAGACTCGTAGTAGATCTAGTGAGGGGAAAGCAAGTCCAAGACGCATTGGACACAGTACGCTTCTTAAACAAGCGTGGGGCTCCAGTGGTTTTTAAATTAATTAGCTCTGCTATAGCCAACGCACAACAGTCGAGTTCGGTTGATGTGGATAGTTTGGTTGTTTCTGAAGCCTTCGTTGATGAAGGTCCAATGCTAAGACGGTTCCTACCTCGTGCAAAGGGTAGTGCTTCTGGTATCAGAAAAAAGAGTTCACACATCACGATAAAACTTCGTGAAGTTTAAGAGGTTGACCTAATGGGACAAAAAGTAAATCCGATCGGTTTTAGACTTGGTGTCACGACTCAGTGGTCATCAAAATGGTTTGCAAACCATAACTATGCAGAGCTTCTAAAAGAAGATATGCGGATTAGAAAGTTCATTGCTAAAGAGTTTGATTCCGCTGGTGTAGCCAGAGTAGAAATTGAACGCGCAGCAAAGAACCTTAAAATCAACATCCATTCTAGCCGCCCCGGTATCATCATCGGGAAAAAAGGAGCGGGAGCTGAACAGCTAAAGGCCAAAATCATGAAGGCCTGCAAACTTAGCAGCGAAGCTAATCTTAATGTTTTAGAGGTAAAAAAACCTGACTCTGATGCGACACTTATTGCAGACAGCATAAGACAGCAATTAGTAAAGAGGGTTTCTTTTCGTCGGGCAATGAAGAAAGCAATTGCTACAGCATTAAAAGCTGGCGCAAAAGGATGTAAAGTTCAGCTTTCTGGCAGGTTGAATGGAGCAGATATGACACGCGTTGAACGTTATGCTGAGGGACGAGTTCCTTTGCATACCATCAGAGCGGACATAGACTATGGTACAGCCGAAGCATTGACAACTTACGGGTTGATTGGTGTTAAGGTTTGGGTGTTTAAAGGCGACGTACTAGATAACGCTTAAGATCGGGAGGTTAGCCAATGTTGGCACCTAAAAAGATGAAATGGAGAAAGCAACACAAGGGCAGAGTCGACGGACAAGCATGCCGCGGTACTCACCTTGCTTTCGGTGAATTTGGACTTATGGCAGTGGAATGTGGCCGAATTACTTCGCGTCAAATCGAAGCAGCTCGGGTAGCTATGACTAGGCGTACAAAGCGCGGCGGTCAGGTTTGGATCAAGATATTCCCTGACACCCCAGTAACGAAGAAGCCTGCCGAAGTTCGTATGGGTAACGGTAAAGGCTCCGTAGAATACTACGTAGCTAAGGTGCAGTCTGGGAAGATGCTATATGAAATGGGTGGCGTCGATCGCACAACAGCGGTAGAAGCGCTTTCACTAGCTGCTGCAAAGCTTCCTTTAAGAACGAAATTTATTGCCAAGGAAGATGATCCTTGGGCATGAGGTGAAAAATGGATCTAGTTAAGCTGTCTTTGGCTGACATGCGCGGCCAAGAAAAGACAAAAAGTGTTGAAATTGAAAGAGAAATCAGAAAAGAGCTTGCACTTCTTAAAATGGACGTGTATGGAGCTCGTACAGCTGGCAAGACCAGAGGTTTACGCAAAACTCTTGCTCGCGTCCTAACAGTTCGCGGCCAGAAGAAGGGCTAAGAGGTAAAAACAGTGAATACAACAACCGCTACACAAAAGCCTAAGACATACCGCTGCGTAGTCAGCAGCGATAAAATGATGAAGACAAGAGTTGGCACTCTAGAGCGTCTTGTCAAGCATCCACTTCTTGGTAAATATCAAAGAAAAACCACTAAGTATATGTTTCACGATGAGACGAACTCTACGAAAATTGGAGACGTTGTGGAGATCGTACAAACTAGGCCGCTAAGCGCAAGAAAGCGTTTTAGTCTTTATGCCGTAGTTGAGAAAGCTTAAGGGGAAAACCATGATTCAGATGGAAACAGTTCTTCAAGCAGGGGACAACTCTGGAGCTAAAACCCTTAAGTGTATTAAGGTTTTAGGCGGAAGTCACAAAAACTTTGCAGATGTCGGTGACGTTATCGTCGTTTCTGTAAAAGATGCTATGGCTAGTAGCAAGATTCAAAAAGGCTCAGTTCATAAAGCTGTAGTTGTAAGAATTAAGCATAATACCATCAGAAAAGATGGTTCCGTAATTAGATTTGATGAAAACGCTTGCGTTTTGATTAAAGGAAAAGATAACGAGCCAGTTGGAACTAGAATATTTGGGCCAGTGGCTAGAGAAGTTCGAAACAAGGGTTTTATCCGGATCGCCTCACTCGCTCCGGAAGTTCTATAAACAAGACTTAAAGCTTTAGGTACTTGGCCTGAAGTAAGGAGAGAAGTCGTGTCACAAAATAAGCCGCGGTTAGCGGGTGTTTACAAAAAAGCTGTAGCAGAACTTAAAAAAGAGCTTTCTATCGAAAACTCTATGAATGTTCCTAGGCTCGAGAAGATTGTCGTGAATATTGGTCAGGGATTAGCCGTTCAAAATGTTAAGATTTTGGAAGCAGCTGTAAAAGAGCTAGAAGCAATTACAGGGCAAAAAGCTATTCTAACACGTGCAAAGAAGTCTATCGCGGGTTTTAAGCTAAGAGAAGGCCAGCCAATTGGATGCTGCGTCACTTTGCGCGGCGATAGAATGTATGAATTTTTAGATCGCATGGTAAACATCGCAGTACCTCGTATCCGTGACTTCAGGGGATTCTCAGCCAAGGCATTTGACGGCCGCGGAAACTATACTCTTGGTTTCAAAGAGCAAATCGTCTTTCCTGAAATTGACTATGATAAAGTTGATAGACTTAGAGGCTTAGGCGTTACATTGGTAACAACAGCAACTAACGATGCTTATGCAAAAGCTCTATTAGATAAATTCAACTTTCCATTCCGTAAACAATAAGAGGGTGACAAATGGCTCGTCTAGCTTTAGTAATGAAAAGTCAAAAAGAACCTAAGTTTTCTACACGCGCCTATACAAGGTGCAACAGTTGTGGAAGACCTAAGGCGGTCTATAGAAAGTTTGGCATATGTCGAATTTGCTTTCGTCTGATGGCACTCAAAGGACTTCTTCCAGGTGTTAAAAAGGCTTCTTGGTAATAGATAGCTTGGTTATATGCTATCTCACAGGTTCGTAAGTAATTGGAGTAAATGATGAACACAACAGATCCAGTAGCAGATATGATAACAAGAATCCGCAATGCTCAAAAAGCAAAGCACGATGTTGTTGCAATCCCTGCTTCAAAATTAAAAATTGCTATAGCAATGGTGCTACAGCAAGAAGGGTTTATTAGGGCATTTAAATGTATCCGCGACAACAAGCAGGGTGTGTTGAAAATTGCTCTTAAGTACAACGAGAATGGTGCTGCCACTATTCATGAAGTCATTCGCAAAAGTACAGCTTCTCGCCGCTACTATGTGGGCGCTGAAAAAATACCTTTTGTTCGCAACGGCTTCGGGGTTGCAGTTCTATCTACAAGTCAGGGCGTAATGACCTGCCGCGAAGCGCGCAAGCGTAAAGTTGGCGGCGAAGTCCTACTCTCCATATATTAAGAGGTCATAATGTCTCGAATTGGTAAACAACCTATTCAGCTTCCCAAGGGAGTTGAAGTTAAATTAACCGGTACTAAGGTGTCGGTAAAAGGCCCAAAAGGCCAACTGGAAAGAAATTTACATTCTTCTATCGGCGTAGCAGTCGAGGGCGAACATGCTTTAGTTACCTCTAAAACTGGCGCTTTGGAAGACCGTAAATTTCATGGCCTTTCAAGAACTCTAGTAAATAATATGGTCGTTGGCGTCTCTAGTGGTTACACTAAGACTTTGACCTTGATAGGTGTTGGTTATCGAGCTGCAGTTGCTGGCAAGGAGCTACAATTAACCCTCGGTTTTTCACATCCTGTTATTTATCCCATTGACGCAGGACTAACTATTACTGTTGATAAGAATACAACAATAGTTATCGCAGGAGCTGACAAGGAAAAAGTTGGACAAACTGCAGCGAATATTCGTGGATTTAGACCACCTGAGCCGTATCACGGTAAGGGCGTACGTTATGCAGATGAGAAAATTATTACCAAAGTTGGTAAGTCAGCCGGTAAGAAGTAAACGAGGAAAATTATGTCAACCAAATCTGAAAAATCAGCAGAATTACGAGCGCGTCGAAAGCTACGTATTCGCTCAAAAATTAGCGGAACTGTGGAACGTCCTAGACTTTCCCTATATCGCTCAAATGAACATGTATATGCGCAAGTTATCGACGACACTGTTGGTAACACTGTAGTATCCATAAGCTCGTTTGAAAAAGGATCTAAGAAACGCGCAAGTGTCGAACTTTGCAAAGAGTTAGGCAAAAAACTTGGAGAACGCTGTCTTGCAAAGAATATTAGCAAAATAGTATTCGACCGCAACGGAAACCAGTATCATGGACGCGTGAAAGCCTTTGCAGAGGGTGCGCGTGAATCAGGACTACAATTCTAAAAAGGGGAAGCGCTTTGGCACCTAGAGAACAAGTAAAAGAAAATGATGCCTTACAAGATCGCGTCATACATATAGCCCGGGTTGCAAAGGTGGTTAAGGGCGGTCGTCGCTTTAGCTTTTCTGCACTGGTGGTTGTTGGCGATGGAATCGGCAATATCGGCTTTGGCGTTGGCAAAGCAAACGAAGTCCCAGATGCGATTCGCAAGGCATCTGAACAAGCCAAAAAGAATATGGTAATGGTTCCCATAGTTCAAGGAACGATACCATTCGAAGTTGTCGGTCGCTTTGGTGCGTCGAGCATAGTGATGAAGCCTGCTCCTGAAGGAAAAGGTCTTATTGCAGGTGGTGCTGCCCGCACAGTTATGGAGCTTGCCGGCCTACAAAACATGATTAGTAAGATTCATGGATCTAAAAATCATCACAATGTAGTACGAGCAACGGTTCAAGGCCTAAGACAACTTGAAAGAATCGAAGTCTATTCCGCTAACCGCGGAAAATCTCCCGAAGAAGTAATCCAGTCACGCCACTCAGTGGCAAAGTGATAGGCAAGGAATAAAAAAATGTCTCAACAAATACGTGTAAAACAAGTTCGCAGCCTGAGTGGTCACCCTGAAAAACTTCGTAGAGTTGTAAAAGCTCTTGGGTTAAAAGGAATTAACACAGAAAAGTTGCATAAAGATAACAACTGTATCCGAGGGATGGTCAACAAGGTTTGTCACCTTATATCCTACGAGATCGTTAAATAATTAAGGTTTGGGAAATATTATGAAAAATCTTGGTAATTTGTCACCAGCTCCAGGTTCCCATCGCAAAACTAAGCGTTTAGGACGCGGAATTGGCTCGGGGTTAGGCAAAACAGCTGGTAAGGGTCATAAAGGCCAAAAAGCCCGTAAGTCAGGCGGAATTAGACCTGGTTTTGAAGGTGGACAAACTCCTCTTTACCGCCGCATTCCAAAGACTGGCTTTTCAAACCAGCCGTTCGCGAATGACTTTAGCATTGTAAACTTAAAAGATCTAAATCGCTTTGAAAATGGCGCTGTAGTGAATGCAGATTCGTTGTTCAAGCTTGGCTTGATTAAGACGACGAGAATTCCCGTAAAACTATTGGGTACTGGGTCTTTAGAGCGCAAAGTGAATGTTCAGATTGATAAAGCAAGCGGTTCAGCGAAACTAGCCATTGAAAAAGCTGGCGGTTCTCTGACGACTAAGGAAGTTGTTGAGAAATAGGTTTTATAGCGGGCAGGTGCCTTGCCCCTGGGCAAGCACTCAGGCTACTCGTTCTATTTGTACCAAGTGGGAATATACAGAGCTGGCTTAAGGAGAAAATGAGTGGCGGATGTAATACAAAGTCTCCCTAAAGGAACCATCAATCAACTGCAAAAGAAAATCCTATTTACCCTAGGATTTTTGGCGCTATATCGCATCGGTGTTCATATTCCGATTCCTGGAGTAGATACCGAAGCTTTGGGGTCATTCTTTAAAGACCAAGGTGGAAATCTTCTTGGCATGTTTAATATGTTTTCAGGTGGAGCTTTAGAAAGATTTTCTATTTTCGCACTTGGTGTGATGCCTTATATTTCAGCGTCTATTATCGCTCAGCTTTTGACAGTCGTGGTACCAGCTTTGGACCAACTTCAAAAAGAAGGTGAGGCGGGACGCAGAAAGATAAACCAGTATACAAGATACGCTACGATCGTGCTTGCAATTGTTCAGGGGTATTTAATCGCAAATACTCTTGCTGGAAACAGTTTTAATGGTTCCCCCATAGTTCCAGATGCTGGATTTGGATGGAAGGTGTTGACGGTTATCTCCTTGGCTGCAGGAACCTCATTTGTGATGTGGTTAGGCGAGCAGATCACGGAAAGAGGAGTTGGCAACGGGATCTCTTTGATCATTTTTTCTGGAATTATTGCGGGACTTCCCCGGGTAATTGGAAACACATATTCTCAGTACAATAGTCAAGAGATGGATCTATTTAGAATTGTACTGTTAATAGCGATAGTTGTAGTTGTAATCGCAGGTGTGGTATTCATTGAGCAGGGCGCTAGGCAGGTCCCAGTTCAGTATGCCAAAAGACAAGTCGGACGAAAAACATTTGCTGGTCAAAACTCTCATTTGCCTATTCGCATCAATTCTGCGGGTGTGATTCCACCTATATTTGCATCTAGCCTTTTGCAGTTCCCCGTAACCATCGCGTCCGTGGCGCCTCAAAGCAAATTCGCCGAGATTTTAGGCGGAGTCTTTGTTCCGGGTGGCTGGTTGTATGAGACTATTTTTGTAACGCTAATTATTTTCTTTGCATTCTTTTATACGTCCATTCAATTCAAAGCTGACGATATCGCGGAAAACCTTAAAAAGCATGGTGGGTTTGTACCTGGAATTCGTCCGGGAGCGAGAACTGCAGAATTTTTACAAAAAGTTGTGAATCGCTTGACATTGGTTGGCGCATTCTATATGTCTGCTATCTGCGTGTTACCAGCGGTACTTGCAGGTCGTTTCAATGTTCAATTTTACTTTGGTGGTACTAGCTTACTTATCGTGGTTGGTACAGCACTTGAGACTTTCCGTCAGATTGAAGCTCATCGTCAATCCCTTCGTTATGAGGGATTTTTGAAGCAGGGTTCTGGTAAGCGAAAGTTGCCTTTGCCAAGGTAATAGAGAGTAAAGATAAACGAAAGCCCCACTCGCCCGAAGCGAGCGTCTTATAGCTACGGCTGCCCGTTAAAAGGGAATGGTTGCAAGACAAGGAGTTTTCGGTTATGGTCTCGGCTTAATGCAGGCAATTCGCTTGTTTTAAGTAGGTTTTTGGTAATATTTTAGGGGACTTGGATGCCAAAAGAAGAAGTCATCGAAATTGATGGCGTTGTGAAAGAACCTCTACCGAATGCCATGTTTAAGGTTCAACTTGATAATGGACATGAGGTGTTGGCTCACATTAGCGGCAAAATGAGAATGAACTTCATTAGAATTCTTCCTGGTGACCGTGTGAAGCTAGAAATATCACCGTACGATCTCGGCAGGGGCCGGATTGTATATAGATCAAAAGGTTGATGTTCTCAGGGGTAAATTATGAAAGTACGTGCAAGCGTTAAAGCAATTTGTGTAAAGTGCAAGGTAATTCGTCGCAATAACGTAGTTCGCGTTATATGTGAAGTTCCAAAGCATAAGCAGCGTCAGGGTTAGGAGAAAACATGGCTCGTATAGCAGGCGTAGATCTGCCAGGTAGTAAGCGAATTGACATCGCGCTAACCAGCATATATGGAATCGGACAAAAGGCAGCAAAAATTATAGTTGAGAAAGCTGGTCTTCCTTTAACTATGAAAGCAGCCGACTTAAGTCAATCTCAAGCTAATCAGCTTAAGACGGTAATGGATGCGGATTTCACGGTTGAAGGCGATCTTCGCCGAAACGTGGCGCTCAACATTAAGCGTCTTATAGATCTTGGTTGCTACCGAGGACTTCGGCACCGTAAAGGTCTTCCTGTCCGCGGACAGAGATCGAAAACGAATGCTAGGACACGTAAGGGTCCACGTAAGACCGTAGCAAATAAGAAGAAGTAATTCTCACTGAGGAGTGGCTAGAAAATGTCTAATAAAGGCGTTGTTCGCAAGAAAAAAGTAAAACGCAATATTCCGAACGGAGTCGCCCACATTCAGGCTACTTTCAACAATACAATCGTAACTTTTACAGATTTAAATGGTGAAGTAATCTCTTGGTCGACTGCCGGTGCAAAAGGTTTTAAGGGATCTCGAAAGAGCACTCCTTTTGCTGCTCAAGTAGCTGCAGAAGAAGCCGGACGTAAGGCTATGGACGCCGGTATGCGAACGGTTTCCGTTCTTGTTAAGGGTCCAGGAAGTGGTCGCGAAAGCGCCGTTAGGGCCATTGGGGCAATTGGGTTGAAAGTTAACTTAATTAAAGATGTAACCCCGGTACCACATAATGGTTGCCGACCGCCGAAGCGTCGACGGGTATAAATTAGTAGGGTTTGGAGGAAAAATGGCTCGTTATATTGGTCCAGTTTGTCGTTTCTGCCGCACTGAAGGCACGAAACTTTATCTAAAAGGCGATCGTTGCAACACTGAAAAGTGTTCTTTCGATCGACGCAACTATGCTCCTGGTATGCACGGTAAGGCATTAAAGGGCAAGGCATCTGAATTTAAGCAACAGCTTCGTGAAAAGCAAAAAGTAAAGCGCGTTTATGGCCTTCTTGAAGGACAATTCCGCTTAACATTTAAGCGCGCAGCTGTTCAACGCGGGGTGACTTCTGAACTATTCTTTAGGGCATTAGAAACACGTCTTGACAATGTAGTGTATCGCATGGGTTTTGCTAGAAGCCGTACAGAAGCTCGCCAAGTGGTTAGACATAACCATGTTTTAGTAAACGGCAAGCGCCTGAACATTCCAAGCGCCAGTGTTAAAGTGGGTGACGTGGTTTCCATTAAGCCTAGCAGTCTTCAATCACCTATTTTTGCCTCAGCTCAAGAGCTTTTCGCAAGACGGTCTCAATTAGGCTGGTTTCAGGTAGACGGAGCCAAATATACTGGTAAAGTGGTAGCAGAACCTAAACGTGAAGACATTCAGTTACCAGTAACTGACCGTATGATCGTTGAATTCTACAGTAAGTAATTGATAACCTGAACTGCGGAGTAGTGTAGATGCACCATAATTGGAAAGACCTAATCAAGCCTAAGAATCTTGAATCTGTGGAATTGAATGATACCTATGGTAAGTTTGTAGCGAAGCCGTTGGAACGCGGTTACGGAGTCACACTCGGCAATTCATTGCGTAGAGTACTACTTTCAAGTATCAGTGGGGCCTCTGTCACGGCAGTTCGTTTTGCCGGTGTTGACCATGAGTTTTCTGCGATTCCTGGGATTAAAGAAGATGTTGTTGATATTATCCTTAATATCAAGCAAGTGTCTCTAAGATTTCTAGGTGAAGGCGATAGAACTGTAAGGATAAAGGCGCAAGGAACTAAAGTTGTTACTGCTGCAGACATTGAAGCGGGTGGTGACGTTGAGGTTTTAAATAAAGATCAGGTTATTTGTACTCTCAACAACGAAGCTACTTTAGACTTAGAGATGATCGTTCGCTTAGGTCGCGGCTACGTGAGCGCTGATGGAAATCGTACGGAAGATCTACCTGAGGGATTCATACCTATCGACTCCATATTCGCTCCTATCAGACGAGTAGCCTATAACGTATCAAATGCAAGGGTAGGTCAGGATACAGATTATGACCGTCTTACTCTAGAAATTTGGACAAATGGCGCTGTAAGGCCTGATGATGCGGTAGCTTATGCTGCTAAGATTCTTAAAGAGCAGCTAACGACGTTTATCAACTTCGACGAAGCGGATGATATTGAAGAATCTAGGCCAGAGTCGTCTGACCGTCCCAAGATTAACGACAATCTTTATAAGACAGTCGACTCGCTAGAATTGAGCGTGAGAGCTGCAAACTGTTTGGAAAATGCAAACATCAAGTATATTGGTGAACTTGTGACGAGAACAGAAGGCGACATGCTTAAGACTAAAAACTTTGGTCGTAAGTCATTGAATGAGATCAAAGATATTCTAATGGAAATGGGTCTCTACTTAGGGATGAAGATTGATGGATTTGATCCTTCAGAGCTCCGTAAGAGAGAGAATCAAGAGAACAACTAATTTTCACTTTGCTTGAGTATTTCAGAGTGATAGCGAACTAAAATTTGAGGCTACTATGAACCACGGACATGGTTATCGTAAATTAGGTAGGGAGTCTTCCCACCGTAAAGCACTTCTTCGTAACCTAGCGACATCTTTTTTAGAACATGGAAGAATTAAAACCACTGTTCCGAAAGCAAAAGAACTTCGCAGAGTTGTAGAGAAGATGATTACTCTAGGTAAGCGCGGTGATTTACATGCGCGTCGCCAAGTAGAGTCAGTACTTTTTTCATCTGAAGTTTCAACCAAAGTCTTTAAAGATTTGGCGGGAAGATTTGCAACAAGGAATGGCGGCTATACGAGAATTGTGCGTCTCGGCGAGCGATTTGGTGATGGCGCTGAAATGTGTAATTTTGAATTGGTTGACTTTACTTCTCACGAAGGTAAGAAAGACTAATTCTTTCAGATCACTGATTATTTCATTTCAAAATAGAGCCTCGAAGCGAGGTTCTATTTTTTTTGTCCGTGTCAATGGTTTGTTCCATTTGGCGTTCGTTTAGAGAACGTAGATGGAAAAAGTTGCCTATGGGCTTATTTGCTGAACTTTTGTCTAAAATGTACACTATAGAGATACGAGAAGAATAGGGCGTGCAGATTTGAAGTTTTCTATTTTGATTCCATTTATGTTTTTGTCTGGCTTATCTATCGGTTGTCAACCGCTTAGGAAGCACCTCTTTGAGTTGTCTGGAGTTACCTTGGATTCTTCGACCGTAACAATGTCTTTAAAAGAAGTACATCTGGGAGGGCTAGAGATTGGGGATTCCAGTATTTTGATTTCAGGAAAGGTGATTGAATTGGGTTTTGCGGGTACATTCATCGTGATTGAAGAGGGGGGGAGTCAAATTTTAGTAGATGTGACCAATTCTGATCAGAGCGTAGTTGCAGACTATTATGGAAAGAAACTACAAGTCTATGGTCAACTTCAAGGTGGCAAAAGTGGGTTGCCGTTGGTGGTAGCTACTGGGATAAGAGTGCTCCGGTGAAGTTTTGGACGCGATTTGATAGTTATGTTGCGGCAAGTTACGTTAAGATTCTTACTCTTACTTTGGTTCTAAGTGTGTTTCTATTCACAATTTTAGATCTCATAGGAAAAGCAAACCGATATTTTACTTCTTATGAACCTCAAATGGGCCATTTAGCCTTATATTATTTCTATCAAATTCCTTTCCAGATTATACAAGCCTTGCCAATTGCCTCATTGGTAGGGGCGATTGTTACTATGGTAAGCCTTTCTCGCAACAATGAGACTACTGCTGTTTTTGCTGCAGGAATGAGTCCGTTTCGGCTACTTAGAGCTTTTGTCATAACCAGCAGCATTCTTTCTCTATTGGCTGTTGTTGCCAATGAATTCGTGATTCCTAAATCTTCTTATCGCATGCATTATGTGAAGTCTGTGCTTATTGAGAAACAGGCAGATGATCAGTTGGCTGGTGGTGTGCGATGGAAGAAAGATGGCAACGTCTTTTACTCTTACGGGAGCTTTGATGCTAAAACCCAAACTTTGCGTCAAATAGAAGCTTTGGAGATGGATAAAAAGGAGTATCGAATCAGCCGCCAATGGAGCGCGGATAGCGGCTTGTTTCAGCCTTCGAAGAATGATTGGCTATTGCATGATATTCGCGTGGTGAAATTTACTGATAGAGCCTTAGTAAGTGAAGTCTCGAAAAAGGATTTTCTCTTGTTTCCGCTGCCATTCAAACCTGATCAGCTTGTAAAAGACCGGCGTGATATTAATGAATTTTCTTTCTCCGAGTTGGAAGATTCGATTAAGGCTGCTCAGAAGTCAGGTGCTATCTCATCTCCCCTTGAGGTTGCCTTTCATGTAAAGCTAGGTTATGCCTTCTCAAGTTTGATGATGGTGTTTATGGCGATTCCATTTTCGTCGCTTTCTGAACGAAAGACGGAAACGGTCAAATCTATTATGGGTGTATTTGCGCTTGCAATAAGCTACTGGTTTGTTTTAGCAGCGACCAGAGCCATGGCTAACAATAATATTTTCCTTCCAGTGTTTGGTGGTTGGACAGCTAATCTTTTTTTAGCTGTGGCTGGACTCAGGATGTATAGGATCTCCAAGGTTCGTAACTAAGCTAGAATATACGACGTTGCGGCCATAAGTAGCAGACTTTATCTTTCCAGACTGAGTTAAACTTGAGATCATTCGCTTTACGCTCGCAAGTGGAATCTGCAAATTCTCAGATATTTCAGCCGCAGACACCGGCTTGTTTTTGCTATAAAGCAGGATTTGATTCTTCCGCTTCATCGAAGAATTGTTTTTTTTCTTCGTTTCAAGCAAAAACGCATTCGATATTGCCCAGCCGTTTGTGGTTTTTTTAAAAAGCGGAAACGGCAATCCCCTACATTGCCATCTCAAACGTGAGAGAGCATTGTTTAATTTTTGGCGCCAACCTTGAGTTTTAAGTGTCTCGTTCCAAGCGCTGGTAAACAGTTCTGCCACAGAAAGGCCATTTTCATCAGCATCAATCAGAGATGTCAGAATATCCTTTAAAATGGGGAACTCCCGGAATGCAATAGTTATTGTGCTCCCAAGTGACGAAGTTAGTGTCGACTCGTCCGAATCCCAAGAAAGAATAATTGGAAAGAAAAATTTGGTTGAGTTTTCAAAAATATTATAAATTTCCGGATTCGGAAAAGAAACTCGACGCCCTTTTAAACATTTGATCCAAGTCGCAACAATAAATCGGTAGTGACTGGGAAGTGTGTTAGACTGTAGAGCTTTTTTAAGGTGTTTTTCAGCAAGTTTTGCCTGATTTCTTTTTATTTCTAAACTCGCTCTTAGAATATAGAGGTAGCCCGTATGAACTGATCTTCCCATAGAACTGTGGCAGGTCTCAAATTTAGATAAAAGAGTTTCCAGCGTGTCTAGACTAGCATTCTTGGCATTATTGCAGGCAAAAATTCCCATAAGACAATACATCTGATGGTTTAAATTGTTTCTTTCTACAGCTGTTTCATAAACCTTATCATAGAAATGTAGGGCTGATGAGTAGTCGCGTTTGTTGAATAGGATTCTTGCTAAAGCGATTTGATTTTCTGAAATATGATAAGACGTTTGGCGAATATGGTGAGAAATTGTCGGCTGTCCAGGATCAGTCTTTACCCCTAAGAGGGCGGAAAATTTTATAAATTGATTCCAAGTATTGTAGTCTTCGTTAGATAGAATGCCGTTTGACTTTAATTGTTTTACAGCATCTTGAAGAACTGAATAGCTTTCAGAATACTTTCCCGTTTCCCAAAGATAATGTGCTTCAATATTTCTGTATCTTGACTTATAGCGATTGGAATGATCATTTTCTGAGAGCTCCAAAGTTCTTTGCGCTAATTCAAGTCCCTTACTAAAGTTGGCCTCTTCAAAACATAATATTGTAAGTAGAGACAGAAAATGAACTCTGCTATAACTTAAGTCGCTGTCATTCAGGTAGCCTAAGGCAGATTCAAAATGTTGGTGCGCTTTGGTGAAGTGGCCTATAATATGGGCGTCCAAGCCAAAAAAAGACTCAACATGAGCAAGTATAAATGCATAGCCATTTTTTTGGGAAATGATCTGGCATTCTCGAGCAAACGCATAACTTTTTTCGTAATTTTCGTGACCGGAATTATGTAGTGCCGCTGCGGTATTGAATAGCGATCGAGCTGCTAGCTCTTCGTTTCCTTCTTCCAGAGCAAACTTTGTGGCCAGTTGGTAATGCCTTGCAGCTCTAGGTAGGTGGCCACTAAAGAAATGCAGTCTGGCAATACTTACTTGAATATCTGCTCGCTCAGCCAGTGGAATTTCTTGATGCTCTGCTAAATGCTCTAGTGCTAGAAAGTGCTTTCCTGCAAAATGGTTGAGGCCTTCCTCTGCAAAGGAATTGCATATTAGCAAGCGAAGTTTGACTTCAATAATGACGGGAATGGTTTTCCGTCTTAAGGCTTTTAAAGCGAGGCACCTGGCTTCTTTTGGCTTGCTGTTTTCTAGGAGTAGATGGGCGGCTTCTAAAGAGACTAGCGGATAGCATTGCTCTTCTACGAACTTGTAAAGATCTAAGCCTTGTTCAAAGCATTTTTGGGATCTACAGACAGCAATTATCGCGGAAAAGACTCCTTCGCCGTAGTATTTTGAGTCTTTGTCCAGTTTGAGGTGCGTGATTAGTTTTTCGATCTCACTTGGACTAAGCGAAGTTAGTTCTGAGCCAAAATCTTTTAAAAAAGACTCCCATGCCTTCTTAGTCTGGCATCGACGCGCCGCCTCTAAGTGTTCTCTAGCCAAGAGCTTTACCTTTTCTTGATACAAGCTGAAGTATAAGCTTGAATATAGCCTAAATTTTGCTTAAAATTAAACGGAACTATAAATTTTATTAATATTTGTAAAACTGTGCAGTCAATCCAGGGATTTGGAGTTGAAGAGGGCAAGATGGCCAAGAGTACATTGTTTAAGTCTTATTGCATATTTACATTACTCGCACTGATGTCTGCGCCGACCGCTTGGGGGGCTAAGGTATTAAGCTCGGTTATGTACTCAAGCCGTGTCAGCACGTCTGGTTTAAAATCTTTTATATACACACCAGGTTTGCCTGTCGTAGTGAAGCCAAACGTATCTGAATTTACAATAGAACAGTATTTTGCTACTCAAATCTCCTCAGACCAGCTTACGTTTCGCGTCAGAGGTCCGTGGCGCGATATGGAGGAAGAGCAGGGAAAGACTATGGCGGCAAGCTGGTCTAATCGCTTTTTTTATGTAAGCAAGCCTTTTTGTGACTTGGTAAACTTTGTCTCTACTAAAACCAAATGCACAACATTGGTTTCTGTCGATCGAGCCATGTATTCTGGTGTGATTCAACTAGATATTGGATTTCGCGACTCAAGTGGGCAGCGATCCTTTTTGCCAGATGGCAGCTTTTATTTTGTAGTCCCTGAAACCAGGTCTTTTTCGTTGAATAGCACCGAGTTTACGGATCGTTCGACTCATCTAGGTTCGCCAAATCCTCCTAGAGAGATGGAGTATTTGAAGAAAAGGGTGGTTCAAATATTACAAGATGGCGACCTCTCATTGGGCAGCGGTTTTTTAGTCGATGATTTATCTCCTTTGATGAGCCTTATCTCCAAAACGGCTATACTTCCCAAGTTGGGGAATTATGTTGTAACGGCAGCTCATTTGTTTCCCCCTCCTCAGTCATCTGCAGAAATCAATGGGGCCTATGATTTACGAGTAAATGAGGTGCAAATTTTTTCTAGCGCCCGCTTGGTGTACTATCATAGAGAGTCAGATATAGCGGTTTTGTCAATTGATCCTATGGGACTAAAATCCACAAATAAGGCACTTGGTGAGCCTACGGACTCTGCCTTGAAGGGATTGGAGTGGGCTAGCCGTATCCAAACAGACACATCACTCGTCGCTCTGGGATTTCCTTCGATCAAATCAGGTGAATTGGTGCAGCGGGCTGGATTTTTGTCAAAGGAGAATTGGCCGACACAAGATACTTCAAATTTTGGTCCTTTCCGCAAACTTAAACTCACGTCTATAGGTCCAGCTGATGGCGATTTGGCACAAGCAGGTATGTCAGGGGGGCCGATTTTAGATAACGACGGCTTCGTTGTGGGACTTGCTTCCGAGCGGCCGATGAACAGCAATTCGCTTATAGGCATTGATTTAGTCTCGCCTATTGTGGTTCCCGAGGCCAATAATCCAGATTGTTACTATACGTTTGATCCGTTTGTGCGCCTGTTCGTTTTGCGGTCTGAGTCCGCAGGATGCCGCTATGGGGACTTTGGTGCTGCATACAGTTCTGAAGCTTTGCGCGGAACGTGGCGTATTCAGGAAGTATTAGGATTTTCAGATGAAGGTAATTCCAACGGAAGGAGCGGTTACTTTCTCACGAATGGACACACCGTTATTAATGGGCATACAGTAATCAATGGCCATACCGTGATTGGAGGCAGTGCTGTTAGTAAATTTTGTTCCCCGGATCAAGTGAAATGTACCATCGTCTTGACAAAGGATAACATTGAGGAAGTAAATCGTTCGATAGTAGGAGGCTTTGCTTTTGATCTCGATTCTTTTAGAACGATGGAGCCCAAGGGGATTCGGGTCCTAGAGTCCCCCATTCAAAATATGAAGGCTTTAGAGGGTGCTGCTTTTTCTAATAATTTGGTGATTGGGATTAAGTCAGATGCTGACAGTTCTAGATTTAAATCTGTTTATTCACTCAGAGATTTTGTGATTTGGCTTGAAAAAAATGTTAGTAAACAAAATCTGTCTGAGCTCGTTTGTCTTAATAGCGAAGAGTGTGGCAATTAGGGTTAGTTGCAAATTGAGCTCTTTTTGAGAAAGATTTAACTAATCAAAAGTGATTCTTTCTTTAGTTGTGGAGAAATGACTTTTCTGGTCATTAAGGGTAATGGCTCTGACTTGATCATTTGCGATAAAGTTCTTTGTAGAGTTTTGGTAACAGGTGAAGCATTTTAGATTTTGGATGTGTTGAAAGAAACCCTAAAATGAGTTGAATCGCATTTCTTAGAATAGATATGTCGATACCCTCTGGGCTTGGCTCCATTTGAGAGGCAACTTTTTGATCTTCGTTTTTTGAGCGTGCAGTAGTTAGGACGTCTTGGTCCATTTTCAACTCGAAATAGGACGATCCACTGCGAAATGTAAGCAGCATATTTTGAATGTATCCATCTGTCTCCATAATTTGCAAATCACAGGGACCATCGCCTCTATACACGGTTTGCCCAGCGACATTATACTTGCCCTTGGTAAGGGCAGGATCTAGCTTGGCGAAGGTGGATCCAATTCTTAAATTTTCTAGAACGTCACGAAGGAAGACGAGAGTTTCAATATTTTTATGAATAAAGGATAGACCGACGGTTTGTCCGCCGTTTTTTTCATGAACGACTTGAACAAAAACTTGGGCGCTTTGGTCTAAGAATGTTAACTTTGCTTCAATTGACTTCTGGTCTGCTATAAGAGGGTTTTGCAGCCAGGATTCTTTAAAATCAGCCAAGATCCCTCCATAGCTGAGATCTTTTATATGGCCTTTTACGCCCGTGGCTGCAATTTCAAGGCTAGCTAAGTCTGACGTTAATACAAAGTATCTTGCATGAAGCCTTAGCTCTGAGCTTAGATGATACGCTGAAGAGATGTCGTTCGTCGGGCCTGTCTTCGCGGCGCCATTTAGAGACAAAATATTTTTAACATAATTCAGAAAGCCCATTAGGGAACCTCTCTCTCGAGACTGAGTGGTGTCTTTCTATTATTTTACATCAATGGCGCCTGTTTTTAGCATCTGGTTATATTTTAATCTTGTTTTTAGCCCTATTGTTTGTTACATTGTTCAAGCTTAGAAAGTTTTTCTGAGCTGACAATTTAGGCTCTCTTATACCAAGCCTGATGTCCGACTGGAAACGGTCGACCTCGGGTTTTTTGTTGCGAACAGCCTTTGTCTGAATTCGTTAACCGTCCGAAATTGTAGGTAAATGTGCATAGATCGCGACTCAATGAAGCACTTGAACTCATCCAAAATGTGTTGAGTCATGCCCAATTGCCCTATCGAGTTATTGAAACCGAGTGGATTCAGATGGACCGTGCGCTGAGGGTTTATATAGACTCCTTAGAGCCTCTCAAAGGCGTGAACATGGATGACTGCGCGGCAGTTAGCAAGTTAGTTAGTGATATTGTTGAGTTAGACGCTTTGGTGTCTGGCGATTACAATTTAGAAGTGAGTTCTCCAGGTGTTGAGCGCCCGGTTAGGCTTAAGGATGATTTCTTAGCCCATGTTGGCAAAACGCTAAAAGTCAGAGCCTCAAAGGTTGTCGACGGTAAGCGACAAGAGACGGGAGAGTTGATGCTGCTCGGAGACGGAGGTTTTGCGGTCAAAACTTTAAGCGGCTTTTGGCCGTTTTCAGTAGATTCGGTACATAGTGCGCGGTTGGTTTATGATTGGACTAAGGATGAAGTGTGAGTGTGGGGCGAGATTTTCAGGTATTATTTAATTAGGAGATATGTTTTTCACGATTGACGTATTGAGTTTAGTGCCAATAGGCACTCTGTAAAATAAAGACTATAAACATTCAGTTGCTAAGGAGACCGATTGTGAATTTAAGCGGTGTGATCGATGCGGTTAGTAAAGAAAAGAATTTAGATTCTACAATTGTAGTGGATGCTTTGAAGCAAGCAATTATGCATGCAGCTCGTCGCGACTACGGCGCCAACGCGGATTTGGAAGCTGAGTTTGATGAGGAAAAAGAAGAAATCAATTTGATTTTATTCCGTACGGTTGTGGAAGATGGTGATGTAGCGGATGCTGCTATTGAAATTGCACTTGAAGATGCGCGAAAAATGGACGCTAGCGTTGATTTGGGTGACTCCATAGGCGAATCCATTGACGCGGCGAAATTTGGACGAATTGCTGCGCAATCTGCCAAGCAAATTATTGTTCAAAAGATGCGTGAAGCCGAGCGCATGAAGGTCTTTGATGAGTTTAAAGATCGAGTAGGCGAAATCATGAGTGGCTACGTCAAGAGCTCAGATCGATCTGGAATTGTAGTGGATTTAGGTAAAGTTGAAGCCGTAATTCCTTATAAAGAGCAGATGCAGGGAGAGCGGTTTAGAGCTAAAGATCGAATCCAAGGGTATGTAGTTGATGTGAAGAAGTCGTCGCGCGGACCTCAAATTGTAATGTCTCGTGCCCACAGTATGTATTTGGTTAAGCTTTTTGAGCAGCACGTAACGGAAATTTATGATGGAATTGTTTCCATCAAATCTGCGGCCCGCGATCCAGGACTTAGGTCAAAAATTGCGGTTTACTCAAGAGATGGAAGCGTGGATCCGGTAGGAGCTTGCGTTGGGATGAAAGGATCGCGTGTTCAGGCGGTGGTACAAGAATTAAATGGTGAAAAGATTGATATTGTTCCGTGGGATCCAGACGTAGCACGACTAGTGTGCAATGCTCTTGCTCCTGCAGTCGTCAGTAAGGTCATTGTGGATGAAGAAAACCATTCCATGGAAGTAGTTGTTAGTGACGATCAGCTTTCTTTAGCAATCGGAAGGCGCGGACAGAATGTTCGTCTTGCCGCTCAACTAACCGGATGGAAACTTGATATTAAATCTGAAGCCAAACTAGCAGAGCAGCTAGCAGGCGTTAAAATGGTATTGGCAAGTATTGAAGGACTAGGAGATATGCAGGCCGGTGTCTTAGTAAACGAAGGCATCAAGTCACCAAGTGATTTAGCGGCACTTTCACCAAGGCAGCTTGTAAGATTACTTAACCTTGACGAAGAAACAGCTGAAAAAATTATTACAGCAGCCCAAGCTAAAGCCGAAGAATTCGAAGATGCTTTGGAGGATGGGGCGGATTATCGATCAGAAGATGCATTTGCTTTGCCAGAGGATGATCAAAAACCAGCAGAACGAGATCACCTCAAGGAAAGAGTGGCTCTATTTTTGAAGTTAAATGGAGTTGGTGAAGCTGCTGCTGCTGCATTGGCTGAAGGTGGATATAGAGCCATAGGCGATGTGGTTGCCGATACAGCTGAGGAAGTGTCCGACAAGACAAATCTGCCTATTGGTGTGGCAAAGACCATTCAAATGGCAGCGGATCGGTATCTTCAATCTCAAAAATAGGCTAACGGCTGTTTGGCTCTAGCAAGGCATTGAATTTCAGGGGGTGGCTTTTCTACCCCCTGAATTATTTGGAGTTTTTGGGATATCTTGCGACTAATGAGGCCTGATGAATCATCCGGCCATCTGAATCCACGAGGGAATCAGCTACACGGTTTCTCGCTCCGTCGATGACTTCCTAAGCGGCAGGGGAAAAATGTCTTTTTATTTTCCCCATTTTCTTTTACATAGGTACGCCGGAGAAACTAAATTCTCCCGATGCTTTTTTCGTCCAGCCCAAAGCAGCTCGGACACAGAGGAACCTGATGTCGAAACTTCGTGTTTATGAATTGGCTCGAGATCTCAATGTTGATAGTAAGTCCCTAGTTCAAAAAGTAAAGGACTTAGGTATCGATGTAGCGAGTCATCAAAGCACATTGACCGATGCGCAAATCGCTAAAATCAAGTCTCATTTCTCGCCGAGCAAGAAGTCGCAAGCTGCTGTCGCTAGCGAACCTCGCCCAAAAGTCGTTGTTAGACGTCGCAAAGGTGAAGATGAGGCAGGAGCATCTTCCATAGAAGTTGCTTCGGTTTCGGTACAGTCCGAAGAAGTAGACAGTAGCAGTCTTGTTAAAAAAGAAGCTCCGCCCGAAAAAAATATACAGCATCTCGAGCCTACCCCTCCTAGGGAAGAGCCCAAGCAAGCTGAAGTTAAGAATATAGAGCCTATTGCCGCTAGTCCAATGCCTCCTGTGGAGAAGGCACCGGCACCTGTGGAAAAAGAAAAGAAGCCTGAGTTTCAGGGAGCAACTGTAGTTCGCTCGGCGCCTAGAGATGTACAAGTAGAAAAATCAGCAAGACCACCTATGGATCGGCCAACTCGACTTGGCAGCGATCGTCCTTCATACGGGGATCGTCCTGCTTACGGGGATCGTCCTGCTTACGGGGATCGTCCTGCTTACGGGGATCGTCCTGCTTACGGGGATCGCTCAGCGCGCCCCCAGGGTGACCGTCCCGCATATGGCGATCGTCCTCCTCGTCCACAGGGAGATCGTCCCGCATATGGCGATCGTCCTCCTCGTCCACAGGGAGATCGTCCCGCATATGGCGATCGTCCTCCTCGTCCAGAGGGAGATCGTCCCGCTTATGGAGACCGTCCCGCTTATGGAGACCGTCCTCCTCGCCCGCAGGGTGATCGTCCTGCTTATGGTGATCGTCCTGCTCGTCCTCAAGGAGACCGCCCCTATGGGGATCGTCCTCCTCGTCCTCAGGGAGACCGTCCCTATGGGGATCGTCCAGCTTATGGGGATCGTCCTCCGCGCCCACAGGGAGATCGACCTGCTTATGGTGATCGACCTCGTCCGCAAGGAGACCGTCCTGCTTATGGTTCGCCTCGTCCTCAGGGCGACAGGCCTTATGGAGATCGTCCAGCTTATGGTTCGCCTCGCCCACAAGGTGATAGGCCTTATGGAGATCGACCACCTCGCCCGCAAGGTGGGGGGTTTGGTGGCCCACGTCCGGGAGGAGATTCCCCGGGAGGCTTTAGGCGCCCAGTAGGCGGAGGGACAGATTCCTTTATTTCGCCACTTGGCGAGGAAGCCGTTCAATGGGGCACGCGTAAGCGTGTTGAAGTCAAGAAAAAGCCATTGACAGAGGAAGAAGAAAAGAAAGCACAAGCATCTGCCAAAAAGGAACGCCGCTCTCATCTTTCTATGAGGGATTTACTGGCTCAGGTAGTTGGTGACGATGATGAAGATGGATTATCCGATGCGCCTGTGGCGGAAGCTGAATCAGCTCAACGTCGCACGTTTACTCCTGCTCCAGCTATGCGACGCCGGGAAGTGCGCAGACGTAAAGATCTAAAAAATACACAGATTACAATGCCAAGAGCCGCATATAGAGTCGTAAAAATGGCATCTTCGACGATTACTGTGGGCGATTTGGCGCATCAGCTAAGTATCAAAGCGGCAGATATTATTAAGAAATTAATGGGTCAAGGCGTAATGGCCACAATCAATCAGCCCTTAGATGCGGACACAGCGACGTTGATTGCAAGTGAGTACGGATTTGAAGTGAAAAATGTCGCAGTCAGCGCTGATGATATCTTGGGCCGAAAAGCTTCAGATCCATCCGAACTAGAGACGCGGCCGCCGATTGTAACTATTATGGGTCACGTAGATCACGGTAAAACATCGATTCTTGATGCCTTACGCTCAGCGAATGTAGCAGCTGGTGAGGCTGGCGGAATAACACAGCATATCGGTGCTTATACTGTAGATTATCAAGGCAAGCGTATTGCATTTTTAGATACTCCTGGTCACGAAGCCTTTTCGGCGATGAGATCCAGGGGCGCAAAAGTAACAGATATTATTGTTTTAGTGGTAGCTGCCGATGACGGCGTGATGCCGCAAACAATTGAAGCTATCTCGCACGCCAAAGCTGCCAACGTCCCAGTGGTTGTAGCCGTTAATAAAATTGACAAACATGGAATCAACTTTGATCGGATTTTTAATGAATTAGCTGAATATGGAATTCAGTCTGAAGAGTGGGGTGGTGAAAACCAATTTGTTAAGGTTTCAGCCCTTAAGCGTCTAGGTTTAGAAGAGTTAATGGATGCTATTTTACTTCAAGCTGAAGTCCTTGATCTTAAGTCATCAGTGAAGGTAGCTGCGAGGGGTGTTGTAGTTGAAGCGCACCTTGATAAAGGGCGCGGTCCTGTGGCAACCGTAATGGTAACCGAAGGGGTTCTTAAAAAAGGAGATCAGATGATCGCCGGAACTGCTTTTGGAAGAATTAGAGCTATGATTGATTGGCACGGAAAGCAGCTTGATTCCGCTGGTCCGTCAACGCCAGTTGAAATTATTGGTTTAGAATCGGTTCCCATGGCCGGAGATCAGGTCGACTTTGTTGATGATGAAAAATCTGGAAGAGATGTAATTTCTCATAGGCTTGACGTTTTAAGAAATGAAGCTCAGGCAAAGTCCAATGGCGCAACCCTTGAAGATCTACTTGCCAAAGTAGCTAATCAAGAAGCTCCGGAGGTTCCATTTATAATCAAAGCTGATACGCAAGGATCTGCAGAAGCGATTGCAGAATCCATGACCAAAATTAAGAGTGATAAAATCAAAGCAAAAATCGTCCATAGAGCTGTGGGTGGAATTAATGCTTCCGACGTCTCACTTGCTGAAACATCTGGGGCTGTAATATTTGGATTTAATGCTCGCGCGCCAAGAGATTTACAAGATGCAGCTGAAAAGCGCGGTGTTATCATTAAGTATTTTTCCATTATTTACGAGCTATTAGATGCAACCAAGTCCATCATGGCAGGTCAGCTTCCGCCAGTTCGAAAAGAAGTAGTGACTGGACACGCCGAAGTTAGAAATCCTATTTCTGTACCTAAAATAGGTATGATTGCGGGCTCATTTGTTACGAGCGGCAAGATTGTCCGATCTGCTAATCTTAGAATTATTCGGGATAACGTGGTGATTCATGCCGGAAGGATTGGCTCACTACGACGCTTTAAAGATGATGTCAAGGAAGTGGCAACTGGCTACGAATGCGGGATTGGCGTTGAGAGCTTCAACGATCTTCGAATAGGAGATGTCATTGAGGCATTCCAGATTGAAGAAACGGCAGCAGAATTATGAGGAATTGAGTGAGTCTTAGAAAAGAACGAATGACAGACGAGATTCGGGATCTGCTTGCGATTACATTTCAAGGAGACTCGATCCAAGATCCAAGATTAACTGGGGTAACAATTACTGCGGTAAAGCTGACTCCTGATCTCCAGTTAGCCTATGTCTATTTTAGATTGTTTGATCCCAGTAAAACTCCAGATGCCCTCAAAGGATTCCAGTCTTGCGCTGGATTTCTTAGAACTAAACTGGCAGATAATTTGGAGGTTAGACGGGTGCCAGAACTCAAGTTTTTCTATGATGAAACCATAGAAAAGGGTGAAAAGATCGAGAAAATTTTAAGTCATATTAAAAAAGAAAGTCCCAGTTGAGTCGATAGCCTACGCTGGTCTTTCTCCCTATTTGCATATCTGTTATAGGCATTAGAACTACAATCATGAGTTGAGTATACATGGACGGACTTCTCCCCATTTATAAGCCTAAGGGAGTCATATCCAAAGATGTCTCCAGGATTCTTCAAAAAATTATAGGTAAAAATCACCCCATAGGCCATGTCGGTACGCTCGACCCTTTGGCTGAAGGGGTGTTGGCTATCGTTTTAGGAAAAGCAACTCGCCTTCAAGACTATCTTTTGGATTCAAAGAAAACTTACGAGTTTCGTGTAGAGCTAGGAAAGCATACGGATTCTTTGGATGCTGATGGTGCGGTATTGTTCGAAAAGCCAATAGTGGGCTTCAGCAAAAATCAGATTTTGGAAGCTCTTAAGGAGCTAACGGGGGCCTATTGTCAAGTTCCTCCACTCTATTCGGCTGTAAAGTGGCAGGGTAAGCCTCTCTATGAGTATGCGAGAGCAGGGCGAGGGGATGAGGTCCCCCTGTCTGAGCTTTCTCGACGCATCGAGATCTATGCGGCTGAGCTCATCGACTATGGAGACCACTATGTCACTTGTAGAATAGAGTGCAGCAAAGGCGCTTATGTTCGCGTGTTTGCCTACGATCTGTGCTCGAAATTGGGAAATTATGGAAATGTGACTTTTCTTAAAAGAATAGAAGCCGCAGGTGTGAGTGCAGGAAAATGCCTCCATTTAAATGAGGTGAATTCAAAAGAAGACGTTTTGTCAAAGCTCTTGCCGATGGAAGTTCTTGAGACTGGTCTTTCTGTTTTGCATGTATCCCAAGCCGTCGAGGAAAAACTTCTTCAAGGGCAAAAACAAATAGTTGCGTTTCCGCCTGAGCTAAATAAGATAGGCTACGATACGGCTCCTTCTGATAAAGATATTTTACTTGCTGGTCCAAGCCAAAAGCTTTTCGGCATTGGAATGGTCATTGAGCGGCAAGAGCTGGACGAAATGGGCTTAAATAGAATTGTGATAAAACTCAAGCGGGGATTATAGAAATGGCAGATCAAAACAAGTTTCTCTTTACGTCTGAATCCGTTAG
Organism: uncultured Pseudomonadota bacterium; assembly: GCA_903844895.1. Classification (GTDB taxonomy): domain Bacteria; phylum Bdellovibrionota_B; class Oligoflexia; order Oligoflexales; family CAIMVM01; genus CAIMVM01. The sequence goes on along the minus strand of CAIMVM010000171.1, from coordinate 5,031 downwards.
TGAAGGTCATCCCGATAAAGTCGCTGATCAGATTTCAGATGCAATTTTAGATGCTTTTTTAACTCAGGATAAGTATTCGAGAGTAGCCTGCGAAACCCTAGTGACTACCGGTTTGGTTGTGATTGCGGGAGAAATCACTTCTAAAGGCAGTGTGGACTATGCTCAAATTGCAAGAAATACAATTGAAGAGATTGGTTATACAGACGGTGATATTGGATTTGACGCTAAAAGTTGCGGTGTCATGATTTCTGTTGGTAAGCAATCACCTGATATTGCTATGGGCGTCGATTCTGATTCTACGAAAGAGCAGGGTGCTGGTGACCAAGGAATGATGTTTGGATTTGCATGCGATGAGACCAAAGAGCTGATGCCAGCAACGATTCAGTATTCCCATGCACTCCTCAAAGAACTTGCTGACATTAGAAAGTCTAAAAAAGTCGACTGGCTTAGGCCTGACGCAAAGAGTCAAGTTACTGCAGAATATGTAGATGGAAAAATTACTCGTATTGATACAGTGGTTATTTCTACTCAACATGCGCCCCATGTGGAGCTTGAGCAAATTAGAGAATTTATTGTTAACCAATGCGTTAAAAAAGTGATTCCAGCGGAACTTCTTAAAGATACGACCTACCATATCAATCCCACAGGACGGTTTGTGGTCGGAGGACCGATGGGCGATTGCGGGCTTACCGGCCGTAAAATTATTGTTGATACTTATGGGGGTCATGGCGCTCACGGCGGCGGAGCCTTTTCTGGAAAAGATCCATCCAAAGTCGATCGCTCTGCGGCTTATATGGGGCGCTATATAGCTAAAAACATCGTGGCCGCCGGACTGGCAAAGAAGGCCTTGGTGCAACTTTCCTATGCGATAGGTGTTGCAGAGCCTGTGAGTGTCTACGTTGAAACCTATGGGACATCTAAAAAGTCACAAGATGAATTGGCAAAAATAATTAGAACAAATTTTGGACTGAAGCCAAGACAGATTGTCGAAACCCTTGATTTGCTCCGCCCCATCTACCGTAAGACGGCAGCTTATGGCCATTTTGGGCGTGCAGATTTTCCTTGGGAGCGACTAGACAAAGTCGAGACTTTAAAGAAGTTTCTTTAGTCAGTTAAGGGTTGTTTCCGAGGTATAAAAAGCACTTTTTAGTGACTTTTGGTATTCTCTCGAAAGCCCACGCCTCATAATGCGACCTTTCAGATGGCAGCATAGAGAACATTATGAGACCTTTTTTGCGGATTCTATTTTGAAAATGATAGGCCTACTTTTACAAGTAGGCTTCTTTTTTGGCATGCAAAAGTAGAAGCTCATCCAGGTTGTTTACGATTTTGAGGTCTATTCGAGCGGTTGTCGATTGCGGAAGTATGTAGTTTCCTAGGAGGCGAGGATAAGCGCCTTCGCCTGTCTAATTATTGGACCTTGCTGCGACTCCTTGGGTTCTTTGTTTTTCACTCCCTTTAGAATAGGCAAACGTGTAGAATGATCTCAGAAAAACCTTAGTTAGCAGTAGAGGCCTACTCATATATGTTTCAATTCAGAAAACGTATTTTTCTAGTCAACCGTGATTTGCAATTTAGATATGCAAAATCAGCTGGTGTCGCAGGTATTATTTCTAGTCTATTGACAGCGGCAGTTTTGCTCTATCCCCTGTTTGTTTTCAAAATTTTGGTTATTCCAAAATTTCTACCGGCACCAATATTGGCTTCTATTGCTCTTGCCGTGTTATTGAATATCATCCTTATCTCAGGGTTTTCTTTATTTTTAACTCATCGGCTTGCAGGCCCTGTTTATGGTCTTCTCCGGGAGTTTCGACGTATTGCCGCGGGATTTTTTGGACATGAAATGCGAGTTAGAAAAGAAGATGAACTCAAGTATTTAATAAGAAATTTCAATGAGGCCTCAGTAGCCCTAAGAGAGATGACCGACCTCGATATTATCTCTATTGAGAATGTTATTGAGTCGATAGAATCTGGTGAGTCCATTGATTTAGCCAAAAATGAATTGAAAACAATAGCCAAGCGATTGAAAGCGAGAATTACTTGGACTGAAAAAGAGGGGCTAGATGATTGAATATATTTCTGGTGACATTAAGCGCCGTCTTTCCAGTGGCATCATCCTTGATGTTAAGGGCATCGGCTACGGTTTAGAACTGACTATACCCGACATGTGTGATCTGATGTCTGCTAAAGAATGTTCCCTTTGGGTCCATACAAGAGTCAGAGAAGATCTTCTTAAACTATATGGTTTTTTAGCGTGGGAAGACAAAGAGACCTTTGAAGCTTTGATCGGAGTCAATGGCATTGGTCCTAAAATTGCGATGGCTATTCTCTCGACTCTAACCCCGAGCGAACTAAAGCGTGCTGTTCATGAAAAAAGGGTCGAGATTTTGGAACTCGTTCCTGGGATTGGTCGTAGGTCTGCAGAGAAAATCATCGTCGAGATGACTGGAAAAATTGATCGCCTTGCGACAGTAGAGCGCTCTCGAGGTTCGAACAGTATGCGGCATCAAGACATTATTTTTGAGGCTTCCTTTGAGGATCAAATCGTGCAAGATGTCGTTGGTGCGTTGGTCAATCTTGGATTTAAAGACAAAGATGTTTCAAGAATCGTAGATGCTAGCCGTAAACTTCATCCAGAAGCTGACCTCCCCACACTTTTAAAGGCGTCCTTGCAGTCATTGCGTAAATCTCCATCATTGGATATATGAGGTGCGTTGTGCTAGAAGACTCTACATCAAAGAATTCAGTCCGACTTGAAAGGTTTATGGATAGCGGCGAACTTGAAACTGACCTTAGAATTACCTCTAATCTGCGTCCAGATACTTTTGATGACTATCCTGGGCAGACTATAGCTAAAGAAAATCTTAAGGTTTATGTGGAATCAGCTAAGAAACGGAATAAAACCTTAGATCATATTTTGCTTCATGGCCCACCAGGATTGGGAAAAACTACATTGGCGCACATTGTCGCTCATGAAATGGGTGTGAGTTTTCATGCGACGAGCGCTCCCGCTATCGAGAGGGCTGGTGATTTAGCAGGAATCCTTGCTGGTCTTGAGCCGGGATCCATTCTTTTCATCGATGAAATTCATCGTTTACCTATTCAGCTCGAAGAGCTGATGTATTCGGCAATGGAAGATTTTGCCATGGATATTTTAGTGGGCCAGGGGTCTTCAGCTAGAACCATGCGCGTACCCGTGTCACCGTTTACGTTGATTGGTGCAACGACTCGTGTGAGTTTGCTGTCAAGGCCTTTTCAAAGTCGATTTGGAATTCAAGAGCGGCTTGAATTTTATGACATAGCATCCCTCATGAAAATTGTAGCGCGCACGTCAGATATTTTATCCATAAAAATTGATGGAGATGCTTTAGAGTTGATTGCTCTTTCCTCTAGAGGGACGCCAAGAATTGCTAATAGGATTTTGAAAAGAGTTTGGGATTTTGCCTTAGTTGCGGATTTGGACACCATTAATGAAGATATTGCTTTACGGGCTTTGTCGAGGCTTGATATCGATTCTCATGGGCTAGATCGGACCGATCGAGTGATTTTGCGTACCATCTGGGAACGCTATGACGGCGGCCCTGTCGGTATTGAAGCCATTGCCGTGAGTATCGGGGAAGACCGCTCGACTGTAGAAGAAGTCTACGAACCCTTTTTAGTGTTTCAGGGCTACCTGAGTCGTGGGCCTAGGGGGCGTTCTATTACAGAATCTGGAAAGACAGTTTTAATAGAGCCTCAGGCGACCTTGTAGACACAGGAGTTTATTTTATGGGTCCAATGATTAACTATAAAAGCGTTGGCGCCAAAATTTCAGCGGCAGGATTTGCTCTAATTATTTTGTTGGGTAATTTTTGGATTCTGTATTCTTTATTTGGCAAGGCTTCCCCCGGATGGCTTTTGGATGGACTGAGGGCCTCGGCGCTAATTACTCTATTGGGCGGTTTTTTGTTGGCGATAGAAAAGCTTTTTTCCTTTCGGAATCAAAATAATGATCGAGATTGAGTATTTGAACGGCTTAATTTTGGTCTCTGGTCGAGGAATTGCAGATTTAGATTCCGCACCGACTTTAGGGATGACTTACGATACCAGATTAAAAAAAATGGTCCTTCCCGGGCGCAAGTACCGGGAACTCGTCATGGAATGTCAAAAGTTAAAACTAGATCTCGTGGATCATGTCAGAAAGTATGACCGCGAAGATTTGGAATTGAAAAAGGAAATTCTTCCTAGGAAACATCAAGTTGAGGCCTTAACCGCCTGGGAAACTGCAGGTCAAATGGGCGTCGTCATTTTACCTACCGGCGCAGGAAAGTCGATTCTTGGAGTTATGGCCATTGCTCGTGTAAAAAGACCTTCGTTGGTCGTAGTTCCGACTATTGATTTAGTTCACCAATGGCAGGTAACGCTTGAAAGCTTCTTTGGTGAAGAGATAGGAGCCTACGGTGGTGGCGACAAAAACTTAAAACGAATTACTGTAGCCACCTATGACTCGGCGCGAATGATCATCGAATCGAAGGGCGTCCTATTTGGCCTAATCGTGTTTGATGAGTGTCATCATTTGCCAGCAGCCGGAAATCGAATTATTGCCGAAGCTGCCATCGCGCCCTTTCGATTGGGGCTGACGGCAACCATTGAGCGATCCGATGGATTTGAAGATTTTGTTTATGAAAGTGTCGGAAAAAAAGTTTATTCAGGCGAAATCTCCGAAATGGTTTCCAAGGATTTGGCGCCCTATGATGTTGTAAGCGTGGAAGTGCCACTGACCGATGAGGAGTGGATCAAATATAATGCGGCTCGGGATAAATATATAAATTTTTTACGACGAAGTGGCGTTCAAATAGGATCTCCAGGTGGCTGGCAAAAGTTTATTCAAGTAGCCTCACGGACGCCTCAAGGCAAACAGGCGCTTAGGGCACATCGAGAGCAGAAGGCATTATGTAATGCATCAGATGCAAAACTCACAGAGATTTGGCAGATTTTGTCGACCCATTTGGGCGAAAGAGTAATCGTCTTCACGAATGACAATGCGATGGC
>CAIMVM010000170.1 GCA_903844895.1 uncultured Pseudomonadota bacterium | reverse complement strand
TGCTTTGACAGGCTTTGTCACGGGTCGGGAACCGGCCTCAGGTGTGGAGGAGAAGAACTCTTTTCCTGTGAAACACGAAACTCCATCCCATACCGGAGCAAGCCCCCAGGGCTTGTGAGGATTGGGTGGAGTAGTTCATTCACTCTTCTAAGGAAATTCATATATTCGGCAACAGTGGAACATTTTCAGGCAGAGTTGAAGTGGTTGGAAAAAGTGTGGCTCGAACTGCCCAAAGCAAGAACCTAAGCCTGCTTTTAAAGGTGGCAAAGATCGAACTCTTGAACACTAAACGCGCTGTGCAAAAACCGATAGAAAAAAATGAGTTCGACTTACGCTAATCAACTTTCTTTTTGCTTTCTACCCAATTCATAAAGGAATTCAGGGCAAAATCTGCATAGTTGTCCCAAACAATGGTTTCAAGTTCCGGTTCGCATTTTAGAAAACCAAATATTTGCGGATCTTTGAGCGGCGCAAAGATCTCCCCTGTCAGCTCGTCTTTAAGATCAATGATATACGATCGATGATAAGCGTTTCGCAAGAATTAAACGTGACGTTCTCTTTGAAATCGTTCGAGTAATTTGCTGCAGTTATCAAAATCATAATGCCCTCCTTTAAACCAGCGGTTCAATTTTATTATGTGGTTTTTTCGCAACTGCAAGATTCCAATTGGGCTTGAGCTCTGCACGATGAGCAAAAGCCTCGGGAACTCTCGTGAGGAATGGTCGTTCTGATAGATTCTTTGCATTGCCGTCACTGCGTAGCTTACTGTCAGCATTGTGGTAGGTTTTCAAGGAACTCAAAAACAGCTGTGCGCTTAAGCAGTCAAGGAATCGAAGCCCCTTGTCAGCTTTGTGTCTCATCCACTGGCAGGAATTTGCGTCTAAATGGACCGCTTCGTCATTGGATCTCACTCATTTTAGATCTTGCCCTTCAATCTTGAATCAAGTGAAATGTTTTATTTGAGGGACTGTTTAGCCAAAGTTCTTTTGGCGCCGTTTCTTATTTTTTCGAAGCAGCTTGAATCATTTCTATGAAATTTCTGCTGGCAACTTCAGACTTGAGAATGTCATCAAAACGAAGGATTGTAATCCCTTTATAAGGTCCCTTGAAAACATGTTCCTTCATATTGTCCCAGGCCTGCTGACTAGAAAGTGTGTTGGATAAAGCGTTTTCCCCCATAATTAAGACATTCTGCTCTTGTGCTGCTCGTCCTACAATTTTTACGAGTGTTTTGGCAAGGGATGCTGCAACATCACCGTTTTCATGATCGCTCATTTCAAGGCATGTAAAGTGAAGTACAAATCGAGTACCAAGCGCCTTCGCTTTGTCGTCCAAGGAGGCGAAAAGGCCAACAATGTCCCGATAATCACGAATGCTAGGTTTGGCTAGGGTGTTGAAGGGTATAAGGCCAGCATTTAATTCCGCCTGTCGGTCGCTAGCCATTCGCCAGTGAATACCGGGGACTTTCCCCCCAAGTTGGATTCCTCTCAAGGGCGACTGGGAATCTCCAAACTCTTCTAGCGCAGCTTCGCCCAGAATCCGCCCATGTTCCAGAAGGCTTGTGTGATACCATCTATATAAATCTCGATTGTAGGCAGATTTCCGGGATTGAGCTCCGTAAAAGAGGTTGGTATCACTCGGAACCTCGACTTGAGAAATTTCTGTGAGGGTCGTTTTCCACGCTCTATTGATTTCCTGGATGCTACCGTATTTTTGGACTACATATCTCCTGAAACTTTCTCTCGCAAGAATTCCATAAGCCTGGAGGCCGCCTCTAGTTGGATAGCTGGTCTTTCCTTGGTCATGGCTGTTGTAACTTGGAAACCGCAATTCACCTGAGGGACCAAAGCTGATGTTGATTTCCGCAATGTTTGAGGCATGTGTCGCGAACGCAGTCTTGAAAGAACGCATGAAAGCGACGTACTCTGGAAGCGTTTTTGGTGTAGACCAAGGAGTGAGTACTTCCTTGGAAGGATTTCCAAATTCACTGACTGTCATGGCGTCCGGGTATTTATCCCAGAGCCATGCAGGAATGGGAAACGCGCACTCATCTCCGACGTTTCCGCCACATTGGTGAAACGATAAGATAGGTACCCATTTTAGTCCTGCACTCCCTATGGCTTTGGCTAACTTTAAATAGGCTGACCAATCAAAGGCATCATCTTTTGCGCCTTCAACCAACCCCCACCAGATATCCGTTGAGACAGCGTAAGCGCCCATTTCTTTAATTTTTTCTAGCCGACTAGAAAGAGAATTCCACTCCTCAGGTGACTGCGGGAGTGTCAGGGGCGCCATCACATTAAAAGTATAACCCTTTGCAGCAGCGGCAATTGCCACTGGAGATGCGCTACTTTTTATTTGGGTGCTGGGAGCGGGTTCATCCTGAAGGTGGCGAACCGCCATGCATGCGGAAATGAAGTGTAAATTTAAAAGAATCGAAAATGTTAAAATTAAACTTTTACTCTTGAGTCTCGCCATGTATCCGCCTCCGTTAATTATCAGAAATGAGTCTCGTCTGCCCAATACTTGAACCACTTATTCTGGACATCGTATTTTATCCTATTAAATCTCCATCATGAAAATAGATTTATCTCATGCCCCAACAAAACGTTGAAACTGAAAAGACGGATAGTCGCAGGCTATGTTTTTGAAATTTTGATATTGAAGGTAGCTTTAGAGCCTATGTCGCGTTGATATGGCTTGAAGGCTACTCACCTTTCAAATTGCCTAAGTATTGAACTTCAACTTCCAGAAAATCCACTGCCATAGATGGGCAGATCTAGGATTCAAAAAAGAGACTTGTTTAGATTTGATGCTTATTTTTCGACATATGGCTTAACTCCACTCCCACAGCCCGGCAATTTAGCACAGCTGCTAGCACTGCCTTGGCAATTGGTACTAATGGC
>CAIMVM010000169.1 GCA_903844895.1 uncultured Pseudomonadota bacterium | reverse complement strand
TGCTTTGACAGGCTTTGTCACGGGTCGGGAACCGGCCTCAGGTGTGGAGGAGAAGAACTCTTTTCCTGTGAAACACGAAACTCCATCCCATACCGGAGCAAGCCCCCAGGGCTTGTGAGGATTGGGTGGAGTAGTTCATTCTTATGATGTGTTAGCACTTTGATTGATACCGCTGGTCTTGCTTTAAAAGAACAGCACCACTGCATTGGTATCGGCGGTCATAGCCTGGTAATTCTCAAGTAGGGCCGGACGAAAAGCTTTCGTGCAAAGAAATGCTTAGCTCGTTTCTAGCATTAGTTTTCTCAAAGTTACAATTAAGAAAAGTCGGCAATCGTCTGATTCTTATAAATGCATTTAACTTCTATCACCTTCACCAAGGTGGATTATCGCAGCTTGAAACCATTGCGTTTTTAAGGAACATGGATTTTCCGGTCCTTAAGTTTCCTATGTAAATTTTCGCGTTACTAAAATCATCCTTAGAAACGCCCAACAAAGCGATTGCATATTTTTCCTTCAGATCCCATTTGACCTCTGCGCTTCCTGAGGCATAGGGGAATACTAATACAACTTGATTTGATAATAGATCGACGATTTTTGTTTTTGCAGCATCCGAAACACCGATGTCCTCTTGATTTAGAGCAAATCGGTGATTCGGAGACTTAAATAGCACTCTATATCCCATGTGAACAGCATGGGAAGATGGCCACTCTGCGAACTTGCAAAAATCAAATTCCCCATCAGAAAAGACCTTAGCCCATACTAAGTCTTCTGAAAAAAAAAGCTGCAAATCTCGATTTCTTTGGGCTGATTGAATCATACAATACGCTGGAAGGGCTAGACCAGCTAGCAACATCGAATAAAATAATTTACCCTTTATTGCGCTCATAGATTCAATAGTTCCTTTGCAACAGGGACAAAAACTTTAATAATAGTAGTACCTCTAGCAGAAACTTCCGAGTGGTTAAAACCACGCGAATAAGCCGTAGCGATATGTTCGGGCGTTAAGCCTAACTTTCGCCTTGTTCTATGGTCAATGGTAAAGCGAATATAGGCCGCGGCAAATTTCACAGCCTCATGATCATCGGTGAGTAATCCATAGAGTTTTTGATCCGTAATAGTAGAGGATGCCTGGTAATATCCATTCTTTATTAAAAGTCGAGCTGTCGTCAGCTTTACTTGAGCCAGACCAACTGTGGTATTAACTCCTAAATATCCAAGCAGATCAAACAAGTCATCCGGCCCGCTTTCAGCCAATTCATCAACTAAAATTGCAGCTAAAAGACTGGACTCGATATTCTGTTGTTTCGCCGCACGCTTTATCTCAGATGTAATGGGCATAAATCTCTGTGAAACCTCGTCTTTTGAAATATAGGCGGTTCTATCAATATAAATCAATTCGTCCTTTGAGAATTCCAATTCAAGGAATCTACCACGCGCTTTAATGAAATTGTAGACCGCCTTGTCTTTGAAAGATGCATTTGTCAGACGCTTTGATAAGCTACCGGCAGGCACTAATAGTGAGGATAAATTGTCAAAAGTTGAAAGATTGCGGTCAGACCTTACGTGTGTGCCATCACTAGTTTCCACAAGGTGGAGCCCTTGCAACAATCCTTTCCTCACGTATTTAAACAACTCTTCCAAAGAAAGTATCTCGAAACTGTCTGTAATGAAGGCCGTAGTTTTGCCAGGGCGGTTTTTAACAACCAAAATGATTTTAGCTTGCCTCTGCCTAAGTGTCGTTTTAGTTTTCCAATTCGACGCCGTTTTCTTCTGCATCTTTATCCTAACATTTTAAAAAGCGGACAGCTTTCTATGCGCGTCTGCGTCTAAGGGCGTCAGGTTTTACTAGAGTCATGATTATTTCGACCACCTTTTTTTTCATCTAAGTCCACACCTGTAAATAGCGCCTGACGCAAAAATTGGTTGAGATAGGTTTGGTATCTGCCATCACCCTCCCTCTGAGCACGTTGCTTCAACTCATCTAGTATATCCGTATCGATTAACGTTGTAATGCGAACTTTAGACTTATCTTTCCCCAGGATCTGGGTGATATCATCGTCGGCGCCTTCGGATAACCGGGCAATATCGACATCTTCATAATGGCGGATTCCGGAGGTCTTCCTAATCTTTTTTTTGGTGCTCATTCCATCCCTCCATTAATTCATGGGTATATTTTTCAACATAATCCAGCATGATGCGCAATTCCTTTCTTGTAGGTTTTCCTTCAACTGACATGACAGCAAATTCAATTATGTCGATGCGGACGACGATTTCAGAAAACTCAAAGTGAACATGTGAGTGGATTGTGATCGCGCGCAAGTATCTTTATTTTATATTTTCCAAGACAACCGATCGTCGGCAAACATTTCTCCCTATATATGCAAATAATATATGTATGTAATATTTTCATCATAAAAAACGCGCCCTGCGCCAAAGCCAATTGCCTAATCACTACTAAGCGTTTTTAGGAAATGATTACATTGTAAAAATATAAATCTTTTAAGGAACTCTGCTTTTATGAGGTCTTTAAAAACCCTTACTTATTTCACCTTTGAAGCACACCGACATACCCAATGATTGCACGCAGGTTGCACCTCAAGGCATTTTAGCCGGTACTCAACTATGATAGATGCGCAGTCGCCTCTCAAACCCTCAGTTAGAACCAGTCGCGCCCGGACGCCTGGTGCTGAGATCACCTACTCGATTAAAAGAGTATTACGTTTTAAAGACGATGGTCATAACGCCAGTAATCTGATCTTTCCATAGATATTCTTCTTTCCTACTCAGGCAAAAAAAGGAATATCGGAGGAATTTCGGAGGAATTTCGGAGGAAAAGAGGGGGGTTTTAGGACTTACCTAAATTTCGCTGAAATCACTGGGAAATGTATGGGAATAGCGCATGGCGCTAGAATTCGCTTTGTGAAATAGTTTTTCACTTCCAATGAAACAGTAGTTTTTGTCAGTGTTGGTTGCAAAAACAAATCTCCGGTAGATCCTCTTTATACATCTACCGGAAGAGATTTCAGCATTTCTGCGGGAGAAATATCACCATAATCATAAAAGCCGTGGCTTTTCTTTTGTAAAATGCGGAGCAATGCTAAGGCGCCCGTAGCGAATAAACTTCGATTAAAAGCGCGATGGGTGATTTCAAGTTCTTCGGAATCACTCAAAAATCGGACAGAGTGCTCCCCTGCGACTCCTCCTCCTCGAATCGCATGCATGCCAATATCCATTTTCTTCCTGACACCATTATAGTCAGAGCGTGGGGATAGGCTTTGATCTGGATCGACGGCGGCTCTGAGGAATTTGGCGGTGCCGCTTGGTGAGTCGATTTTATGTCGATGATGAGTCTCTACTATTTCAATATCAAAATTATTTTGAAATAAAATTTGACCGTAGGCGGATAGAATTTTTCCGAATAAAAAAACGCCGATGCTGGTATTGGGAGCTAGCATTACGTTGTTGTTGGCGCCGAGCTTTTTTATCTTTTCAAGCGTAGAGGCATCCAGTCCCGTCGTACAAAAAAGAATGGTTTTTCCAACAAACAATTCGGAATAAGCAAGCAAGGCCTCAGTTCCCTTTGGTGAAGTAAAATCCACAATGACCGCGCATTTTTTAAGTCCGCTCCTTGTGCTTTCCGCTGTTGTTTCAAGTGCGGAACCGCCTTCCAAAACAAAGTCTTCGCTGGAAGTTACTGCGGTTTGTAGTTCATGGCCCATTTTACCGCTGAGACCGTGGATCCAAAGCGAGTGTCTCATTTATACCTCAAGTTGATTCGTGATTTTTTGTAGCTCAGCTAGTAGGCCTCTGAGCGAGTCTTCGGGAAGAGAGTCAAAAGGCAGTCTCAGAAAGGGCTTTAGAATTCCTTGCTGATGGAGACAGCCTTTAATAGCCGAAGCAGTAGGATATTTATCTAAGAACTTAGCGAAGGCCACAATGGCGGCTGCGCTGGTGCAAGCCGGGAGAGACTTGCTAGGGCTATGGTTGGGACAGATAGCTTTCACTTGTCTTGGGAAAATATTAGCTAAACAACTGAGAAGCCCACCAAAAATAACTTTTTTATCTGCATGCTGCCCAGATAAAAAGGCTGTCTCGGAGTGCGACAGAAAAAGCTTTTGGGATTTGAGCGAAGAAGAATAGAGATTAGCGGCTTCCTCCACCATGCAGGCTCCCAGAACTCCGGGCAAATTTAAGAGCTCATCAACAAAGTGAGATCTTAGCAGGAAAGGATCACATGGGTTTGGAAAACAGATAAATAGGGGAATCGATACACTTGAAGCCAGGCACTTAAAGTGGCTTATAATACCTCGGTCGACAAAAGGGAAATCTAGGGGGAAATAGCCCAAAATTCCATTTGCGCCAGCATCTTGATAAAGTTTGCAGAGCTCTAAAGACTGTGTAGTACTTGTTCCTTCTACGGCCCCTACAACTAAAGTAGGACCCCGGCGTTTTGCGGAGGAACTCGCTCTGCGGACAAGGGCTAGCTTTTCATGGGCAGAGAGAGTCGCACCTTCCCCACAGCGGCCTGCCATAACCAAGGCACAAACGTTAGCTTCCAATTGCCGCGACACAATTTTATCTAGGGAATTCCAATCGATAGAACTATCTGAGTTGAGGGGAGTGACAAGTGACGTCCAAATTCCCCGCCAATCATTTGGGTCCATAGGTAGGGCCCTTAATCATAACTTCTGGTCTAAGTGGCTCCCCAATAGACTTAAGGGACCCTTTAACCCCACAGCCCCCAAAGCCGAAAATTCCGGCCACCACAAGGATTCTTCCAAGAATATTAAGCAGCTGCTTGGAAACGCTCTCAAAAGACCGATCCACTCGGTCTTTAAGTGATACGTCATCTTTCTGGTGGTCCTCAGCCATTTTTACATAATCAACCGTGAGGGATCCAATGGCAGGATGGATTCTAGAGGCCTCATCAGCTAAGAGCTCGCGAACAGAGACATTATGCAAACTCAAATAAGCTTTGAGGACAGATGCAGCTTCTTCGGCAACTTCTGGCGCATGGCCTATCTGAATGAGATGACCTTCTACTTTTCTTATGGGTAGGGCGAGATTTCTAGGTCTCTCCGGCAATATTTTTGCTTGAAACTTTCGAGGTAGACTTTCCAGCGAGTCCTGCAATAGTACGACACACATATCGACTAAATCAGCAGCAACTTTCATATGTGACTGGAACTGCCCCGGCTCAGGGACCGAGGAAAGGGACCACTCGAGAGTACGAAGTTGGGACAACAAAAGCTGAAAGGAAGGATCGACGTCTTCGCCAACAACGAAGGAGAGCAATTCAGCTCTAGCTGTAAGTATTTGATTTAAAGAGGAAAATCTCTTAGCGATCAAAGCCTTCGCGTGCTCTTTGGGCATGTTGGTTTCACGAATCACTTCTGAGCCAAAGCACTCGCTCAAGGAGCGAGCCAGTGAGGATTCTGTCACTTCGTAGCTGTGAAATGTCAAATTCATGGGACTATCTAAAACAGCTAAATCTTCAGCAATGAGGACATTGAGATCCATCAAAAGCTGCGGAGCTAAAAAATAGTCGGACTTATGGGTAGCGACGAAGCGATTAAAATTCTGTTTTCCCAAATCCAAAAGTTCAAGGTGGGCATTGCTCACTAACGAGACAATTCTAGAAGACATGCGGTCGGCAAATTGCAACCAAGCGGTCGTTCTAAAGTGATCGCTTCCAAGCTCCTTAGACACAAGATGAAAAAGGATATCTCTTGCCTCGTGCAAACCATCCATCATAGATCGATTTTTGCTACCCTGCATCCCACTCAAATGGACTCTAAAGGTTGTCATGGCTGATGGCGAAAGCAGGCCTTTGTCGGTAAGAAGGCCAGCAGAGGTCGACAGAGCGGCCATTAGCCAACTATTTTCCATCGACAATATCCGCGAAAAACCCAGCTCATTGGACATAAGTTACCCTCAAAAGGTCAAATCGAATTGAGCGCTTATAAGAAACTGCGACTTCGGAGATCTTTCTAGACTTGTGTCAAAGGCATCGCCAACTTTTAGATAGGATCCCATTAACGATGTTTTAAGATCTTTAGATCCAGGAAATGTGTAGGTCAAATCGAGTTCGGTACCGAGGTCATTGGAATTGAGACCAACAGGAACATCACTTTTGACATCAATCTTGCGGTCGGCTCGTTCTGTTTTTTCCGTGTTTTGATTGGATTTAGTTACAGAATCCCAATACGTTTTTACGTCGGAAGGAGCTGTTTCCAAGAGAGAGGCTTTTGCAAGTTTGATTTCAAACACTCCGCTCTGACTAGATTCATATTTATAGCCCATTGCAGTGACAGCAGCGTTTACCATTCTGTCAGAGTCATAGACCCCTGGGAGATTGTTTTTACCCGAATCTCTTCCATTAAACAGAATATGAAGTGGTTTGAAATTTCGACTAAAAGCCATTCCCGATGCGTTGGAATCTCTTTGCTCTGATGTAATCGTGGCAAATCGGTCGGTTTCACCTTGTCTTAGCCCACGATAATAGGAATCGCTATCGCCAGGGGCTCGCATGTGTTCCGCAAAGATAAGGTGCTTTGATAACTGCAAATTTGAATTTAAATCAGCCGATTCCCCACCTGAAGCGGATAGGATAAATTCCAATCGAGAAGCTAGACCAATCGAATCAACAGTAGCGTCTGAATCTGGAGATGCCCCAAAGGATCCCCAAGAAGGGTCTCTCGATTTTCCGCTTCTAAAAACGAGTTCTGAAAACAACCCGAACGCCTTAAATCCGGTAAATCGTCCATAAATATCGAGATACTTTATATCGGTCTTACCCAAGGTGGAAGAGCTTGGGGAGGTTATGTTAGAAACATAGATTCCAATCTTCTTGGTAAAAGGAGACGAAGTGGGAGAGAGCTTATCATCGTACTCGATGGTAAAGAAATATTGGTCTACATCTACGCCGCGAACATCTTCCGAGGGGCTTCGACTTGCTTCGGAAATTTTATCTAGGCCTATGGAAAACCCTAAGGTTTGCGATTTTTGGATATTGACGTCACAGGTAACACCGTCAAAGACAGAATCATTATACTGGAACGGTTTTTTCGCCGACGAATAGAGCAGCCCTAAACCCCAATCTCTAGGGCGTCGTCCTGCCTCTATCAGGCAGTAATCTGTTCCTAGTCTTGCATAGGCGGTTGAAAATACAACATCTGCATCTTTTGCAGAAGGTTCTGTCGTGGTTGCCTTGGAGTTACCGCCAAGTAGGCCAGAATCATTTTTAGTCGGATGGATGTTCAAACCTAGAAAAAAACTTGCTCTGTCATTAACACGCGCTTCCGCATTTAAAGACAAGTGTTGTTCTATAGCTTGATAGCTCCCGGTGTCTGGAAAGGCATCTGGATCCGTCAGACCGACGGCCCTAAGGGAATAAAAACCGTTCCCACTCCAAAAAATGGCGTAGGATGGGCTAGAGTAGATAAGTGGTAGAACAGCAAGGGCCGTGAGTTTCTTCAAAACCATGTGAATTCCTGAATAGAGTTTATAACGGAGTCAGACTATCAGATATCGAGCATCGTCCAAAGCTTTAAAATTGAAGTTGCGCCCCATCAAGTCGAGGCAAAATCTCGCCGGATACGCTCGATCTTTAGGCATTGGCCTGTAGCAGAATCCATTTCCGTAAGAATTCCATGAAGTTGAATATCGTTTTTAGCGGGTCCCCAGCCTTTTTTTTCACCTTTTAGAAAGCGCCTTAGAGAAGCTTCCGTGTCAGTGCCGATGACTGAATCATAAGGGCCAGTCATCCCTACGTCGGTGACGAATCCGGTGTGATTTCTTAAAATCCGATGGTCCGCAGTTGGAGTATGGGTGTGAGTTCCATAAACTAAGCTGACACGCCCCGCTAAATACTGAGCAAGGGCCTGCTTTTCGCTACTAGTTTCCGCATGAAAATCTAAAATTCTCACGCGGACAGAAGCGGGCACATAGCTAAAAAGCATATCGGCAAAATCAAAGGGATTTTTATTGCCCTCTACCATAAAGACTCTGCCGATAAGATTTGCTACAGCATAGCGATGCCCGGTTTTGGTGGTTCCAATAAACAACCCCTTACGGGGGTCAGAGACATTGCCCATATTGCCTGGTAGGACGATGTTTTCGTGTTTATGGACAAAATTGTAGATTTCTTTTTTATCCATCCAATGGTTGCCCATGGTGATCACATCAATTCCAAGCTTGTGAGTCAGCTCTTCAAAAATAGCGAAAGTCATTCCAGCGCCGCCAGCAGAATTTTCGCCATTCACAATGATAAGATCAGGAGAGTACTCTTCGCGCAGGCTTGAGAGGAAAAACTCCAGCGCCTGACGTCCAGGGCGCCCTATGACGTCGCCAAGCGCAAGAATTTTCATTATTTGGCAAACTCAGTAAACTTTGCTTCTTTAATTACGCTGACTCGGATTTGCCCCGGAAACGTGACTTCTGTTCTAAGCTTAAAGGCAATATTATTAGCTAAATCAACGACGTCTTCATCGGAAACACCTTCGGGCTTTACAATAACTCGAACTTCTCTTCCTGCTTGTAGTACCCAAGTTTGTTCAATTCCCTCAAACGTTCTAACAATTGCTTCCATGTCTTCAAGGCGTTTTACATAAGACTCTAGGACTTCCTTGCGAGCGCCGGGACGGGCCATAGAAACCGTATTCGCAGCGACTAATATGACAGCAAGCGGACCAACGTTTGTCAGTTCTTCTTGATGATGATGGCGAATCGCCTCTAGTATTTCTTGATGCTCGCCATATTTTTCACAAAGCTCTGCACCTAGTAGAGCATGATTTCCTTCCGCCTCTTGATCTACAGCTTTTCCGAGATCGTGGAGCAGTCCAGCTCTTTTCGCTCGTTTCACATTAAAACCAATTTCTGAAGCAAGCATTCCGCATAGATGGGCAGTTTCTACAGAATGTTGAAGTACAGACTGTAAGCCGGATGTTCTGTACTTAAGTTTTCCCAGATAAATCAAAACTTCTGGGTGGAGATCTGTAATCCCAACTTCAAAGGCGGCCTGTTCGCCGTGCTCTTTTAAAATAAGATCAAATTCAGTAGTTACGCGATCAGCTGCCTCTTCGATTCTTGCGGGATGAATTCTTCCATCCGCAATCAAACGTTCCAGGGTGATTTTAGCAATCTCTCTTCGAATGGGATTAAAACAAGAGATAATAACCGCCTCTGGCGTATCATCGATGATAAGATCAACTCCGGTAGCCTGTTCAATGGCTCTAATATTTCTACCTTCACGACCAATGATTCTTCCCTTCATTTCTTCGCTAGGAAGTTGAACTACGGAGATCGTGGAGTCGTTTACGTATTCTCCAGAAAGCCTTTGCACTGCAACGCTCAAAATGGAACGCGCTCTAACTTCAGCTTCCTTGCGGGTCTCGGCTTCGATGGCTCTAATCGTGGTCTGAGCCTCTTTCCTTGCCTGGTTCTCAATGGCCGCCATAAGTTCTTTTTTGGCGTCATCGGCCGACATATTAGCGACTTTTTCCAGTGTTTTTTGAGTTTTTGCTAAGGCCACTTCCGCTTCTGCCAAGAGCTTGACATAGCGCTTTTCTTCAAGCTGAACTCGCTTTTCTTTAGTTTCAATATCTTTTTCTTTTTGTTCAAGACCCTGATATTTTTTGTCGACATTCTGTTCTTTAGACTGAATGGACTGTTCAAGGCGCGTAAAATCCGCGCGGCGTTTTTTAGCTTCCTCTTCAAAAAGCTTACGCCGATTCTTAGCTTCTTCTTTTCCTTCACGGAGAGACTGCTTTATGAGCTGATCTGCTTCACGACGTGCATCTTCAAGAATCTTTTTTGATTCCGATTGGGCGCCTTCAAAGGCTGCGGAGAGCTGTTTTTTATGTAGATAGGCACCAAGAAAAAAGCCACTTGCTGCGCCTACGATGATGATCAAGAAAGACAGAGCCGTATCCAAGACGGACCTCCGATGGTCTAAATATGGTTAATCAAGGACATTTCCTTGAAGGAGAAAAATACTCTTTTAAGACAAAACATGCAAACTAATGCGGAGAAATAGAAAAATAAAAAAAGGCAGTTTCCTGCCTCTTTATTGGACACAAAGTTGCGGTGCAGGTGTCCCCGCAGATTACTTAACAGTCAATACAAAGGCTGCGCGACGATTTTTTACCCATGCGCCTTCATCATGACCTTCGCTTGCAGGCTTTTCTTCGCCATAAGAAATTGTAGAGAGTCTGGCATCAGTTACGCCAAGATTAACAAGATAAGACTTAACGGACTGTGCTCTGCGCTCGCCCAAAGCCAAATTGTATTCTACTGTTCCGCGCTCATCACAGTGACCTTCTACTTGCACAACTGCTGTTGCGTTCGCTTTTAGGTACTCACCAATCTTGCTGAGCTCAGCTTGCGCTTCAGTGGTTAGAGAGTAATCATCGTAGGCAAAGAAAATAGTTGAGTTTGCGAAATCTGTAGCACCCGCTCCTGGGGTAGAGGCTGGAACTTCAGCCGCAGGGGTCTGGCCTGCTTGAACGGGGTCAGTTACTGTTTTTGGTGCATCATCTGTACAAGAGATGAATAATCCTAGACCCAATAAAAGTGCTGCTGTTTTGATTTTAACTACCATGTTCTGAATCTCCTAAGACGAATTTCATGCCCCACCTGGGGCTGTTTTATAACCCTAATGCGTTATGGTTTAAATGGTATGAGCTCTAATTTCAACACCTTTCACAATTTCGGGGCTATATTTCGCAAATAAAGATGGAATGAGGCGATGCTGAATGCCGTTAAAACTGCCACTAGACATAAATACAACCACATCCTGCGGTTTGAGAGCTTGAAGTAACCAATCATGAAGCTGATCGTTGCTGCTAAAGGCTTGAGCAGTTGGTCCTATCGCAGCTGCGATGCGACTCGTATTCATTCTTTCTTCCTCAGGAATTCTTTTATCCTCAGGACAGGCGCCTATAAGAGATATATCTGCTAGAGCTAATACCTCACCATATTCTTTCTCAAAGGTATTTCGCCTCGAGGTCGCATTTCTTGGTTCGAACGCCACCAAGAGTCTTCGCGTCGGGAAATTTTTTTTAAGGGATTCTATCAGCAATTTAACTGCCGTCGGATGATGCGCAAAATCTTCCATGATAATGATATCATTTACCTCTCCCAAACAATCGAGGCGGCGTTTAACGTTTTGAAAGCTAAGCACTGCGGCCTGAATCTTTTCTATCTTAGCTGGGGAAATGACGCCTTTTGACATCATAGAATCTAGACAAGCCATGATTTGACAAAGATTCGCGGCATTGTAATCACCGGAAAGAGCTGTTTTCAACTTAATATCGCCCCATCTCGGGGTTCGCATCTCTACTTCCCAAGTTTGTTGTTCAGCGGTTGCCTTGAGTACTTTGGTGCTAAGAACCCTAAAGGCCGAGTGCATGTTTTTACCCCAGGCAGCAACACTAACAACTTTTTCAGTGAGGCCAGACCTTTTTAAAAGTTCAACAACCCCTGGATCGTCAATATTGGCGATGATTTGACTCGGATCTTTAACTTGGGCAACAAGCTTTTGAAACATAAGGTAAATGGCGTCAAGGTCTTTAAATATATCTGCGTGGTCAAATTCAATGTTGTTTAAGATCAGATGCTTGGCATGATAGTGGAGAAACTTAGATTCTTTGTCAAAGAAAGCAGTATCATACTCATCGCCTTCGACAATAAAAGTTTGACCTTTTCCAAGTTCAAATGACCTCTTGAAAGCCTTAGGGATGCCGCCGATGATATACCCTGGGTCTTCTCCCAATTCCTTTAGTATATGTGTTAAAAGGGATGTTGTAGTCGTTTTTCCATGGGTACCTGCAACGACTACAGAATGACGTTTGGCTAAAAAATGCTGACCTAAAAACTGTGGAAAACTCGTATATTTGATGCCAAGTTTTAAAAGCTCGACAACTTCTTTATGGTTTTTAGAAAGTACATTGGCAACTACCACTAAATCTGGCTTTATCTTGCTCAAACGCTCCTCGTCATAGGGAGTTTGAACCGTGATACCCACGTCCTCGAGCATCGTAGACATGGGAGGATAAATATTGTCATCACTGCCACTTACGTCCCAGCCGTCTTGTCTCGCTAGACCGGCTACGCTGGCCATTCCAGTCCCTGCAATACCCATAAAATAAACTTTTTTGTCCTTCATATTTTACAATCCCTTTAGGTTTAAAGTGTCCATTTTGCAGTGGATCCATGAATTCGAATGGCGGCTCCTATCGGCATGGGATAGTTTTCCTGTTTGTGCCCGAATGCCGAAGTTTGCCAGACGGGTACATCAGCCCGCTTTGCAAATTCATCAAAAAAAATCTGACATTGGTTCTCAGAAGGCTCTCCAACTCCAGAAAAGTGCCCCAGTAGAACGCCTTGGATTCCTCGTGTGGCTCCAGATTGAATCCATTGATTCCAAAATCTCATAAGTCTACCGGGGTTTTCACCGATGTCTTCCAAAAAAAGTATCTTTCCCGACAAGCTAGAAGGAAAAAACGGTGTTCCGATCAATGATGTTAGAACGGAAAAACAGCCCCCAAAAAGCTCCCCAGATATATCTGAGTGTGCATCCTTCAGTGCGGTTACCTCAAATGGTAATTCAGTCTTTTGCCCTTTAAGGACATCTAAAAGTACGGTTACGTCAGGCCCCCACTCCCAGAGTGACGATCCGGGCATGGGAGCATGAATGCCGCGCCAGCCCAAACGAGTATAGACAGCGGAAAGTAGCGCCGAGATGTCGGAAAAACCCACAATAGTCTTCTCCGGCACACCTTTAAGAGACTCCCATTCCACCAGTTCGAGGAGGTCGCTGGACCCATATCCTCCGCGAGCGGCGAGCAATACATCGGGCGAAGAACTTTTAAGGGCCAAGTTAAGTTCTCTGGCTCGATCTGAAATTGACCCAGACGCGTAAGACCAACTTGCCTCTTCGGGGGTTTCATCATAAAAGACTGAAAAGCCAGCTTCTCTTAGCCGCTCGAGTCGGGCTAAAAAATCAGGCACTTTTTCGCGACCAGCAGGTTTTATTACCCGAATTGTTCGGCTCAAGGTAAAATCTCCCATGACAACAATACGAATCATTATAGCAGGGTTAGGATGTACAGAACAGATTGCCGCCATTTCAACGGTTACAAACCATGTCAGTTTAAGAGATCCTGCACCAGCTGCCCTCATTTTGATCAGGTTCAGACGCGAGTAGTCATTGTGAGTCTCGAAGCAATGGGGGCAGTGTTAAGATCGACAGTTTTACTAAAGCCCATAAAAGAGAAGTATCCAGGAGTGCATATCACTTGGATCACTCTACCTATGTGCTCTCCGCTTCTACAAAATAACCCAGACATCGACCGCATCTTAGTGCTGAGTCCGAAAAATCAGGCTGCGATTCAGTTTCTGGAGTTTGATGTACTGTTTAGTGTGGATAAGTCCATAGAGGCTGGTTCACTTTCAGCTATCATAAAAGCAGAAAAGAAATATGGCTTTGGATTGGACTCCTTTGGAAACATTGTGCCTTTTTCCCCTCATGCTCAGTATCAATATGATGTGGGATTAGATGATGAGCTCAAGTTTAAAATCAATCAGATGACAGAAAATGAACAGATTACGAGGTCGATGGGCCTCGACTTTAAGAGAGATGAATATATTCTTGAGCTTACAAAAGAAGAGAAGGCTTTGGTTGGAGAAAGAAGGGTAGCTATTCTTCAGGGCAAATCGGGTGTGATCGGCTACAACACAGGCTGTTCGCTCTTATTTCCGTACAAAAAATTTACCGTGGAAAGAGGGGTTCAAATCATTAAGGAGTGGCGTGAACGCTTTCCAGATTATGCTATCGCACTCTTGGGTGGGCCAGAAGACACTTCACGGCAAGAATCCATGAAAAGCTTTTTTTTAGACGACCCCATGGTAGTAAATACGCCGACAGAAGACGGGCTTCGAAGTGGGATACTTTGGATGGCTACTGCTGATGTTGTGCTTTCGGGATGTTCCCTTGGAATGCATATAGCCATTGGTCTCAAAAAGAAGGTGGTTGCATGGTTTGGGGTGAGTTGCATTCAAGAAGTAGATCTCTATGATAGGGGGGTGAAAATACAATCTGATGTACGTTGCTCTCCCTGTTGGAAGAAGAGCTGTAGTAATGAGCCTAAATGTTTTGATAAAGTAGAGCCATCAATCATTGGGGACGCGGTTCAAAGTTTGCTTCATTCCAGGTAAACTATAATCGAAGCCAAAACGAAATCTAAGGGAGCAATAAAAATGGCGACACCTGTACTTGTAATTTATGGCGGGCAATCCTCTGAGCACGAAATATCATGTCGCAGTGCAAACTTCATTATCAAAACCCTTAGGAATCGAGCAGATGTTTGTTTAGGTGTGATAGGTATCGATCGTGAGGGAGCATGGCACCCCCAAGACCCGAAAAAACTAGTGTCTCTTTCTCAAGAGACACTGCCGATTCTAAAGGACCTGCGCCTTCCTGAAGAGGACCCAGGCAAATCTTGGAATCCAGCTGGTAGAATCGTTTCCTACATGGAAAAGCTCAGCAGCAGAGCTTTGAATACTAAAGATATTTGTGTGTTTATGGTCACCCATGGGACTAACGGTGAGGACGGAAATCTTCAAGGTTTTCTTGAGTTGACAGGTTTTTCTTATATCGGTCCAGATACTCTAGGATCTGCTATCGGGATGGATAAAGAAATTTCCAAAATATTAATTGAGAGAGCCGGACTCAATGTGGCGCCTTTTTTTGCGGTCAGGCGTGAAAAATGGTCGAGTATTGGCAAAGATTCTATTCTCAAAGCAGCATTGGACTTAGGTTTTCCACTGTATGTGAAGCCCGCTTCGTTGGGAAGTTCTGTAGGCATTTCAAAGGTCTCGCATCAGCAAGAACTTGAAAGTGCTATTGCTCTCGCATTTGAGTTTGATGAAAAGATCTTAATCGAAACAGGCCTCGATATTCGAGAGATAGAGTTGGCTGCCCTAGGCACATATATTCCTGAAGTTTCTCGGCCAGGAGAAATCAATGCCACAGCCGAATTTTATACCTTTGAAGCAAAATACTTGTCAGCAACTGGAGCTACGATCCAGGTGCCGGCTGCCATAGACGCTAAGAGTGAAGCCTATGTCCGAGAACTGACCGTCAAAGCCTTCGAAGCTCTTCAACTATACGGAATTGCAAGAATTGATTGGTTTCTGGAAAAAAAGACGGGAAAATTCTATTTTAACGAGGTCAATACACTTCCCGGTTTTACCTCAATTTCCCAGTACCCCAAACTCTGGGAGGCATCCGGCCTCGATTCTTCAACCTTACTTCGAAAAATGATCGATTTAGGCTTAAAACGCAGGGAGCTTAGAAACAGTCTTAATCGAAATCAAAAATAGCAAACAGCCCATAGTTATAGCGTATGACTTGGCTTAATAGCTTTAGGCCTAATGCTAGTGCTATCATGCCAAAACTTGCAAGACGCGGTTTCTCCGTAGAGAATCGTACGTCCAAAAACCATATAAAAACGTAATCTAACCTTTCCAATGGTCGGAAATTACAGATAAATTATCTACCTTTTGTGAACTCCCCCCTGAGGGGGGTGTGAGCTTCCTCAATGCCAATCATTTTTCCTCAAAAACCAAGGACACTCTATTTCTGCCCAAAGATTGATCCTCTAGGTACACCTTTCTGATACCTAAATTTGTGTGCGTTGATCATTTTGGCGGGCCTAGATATTAAGCATTGTGAGGTAGATAGACCGATCTACGGAATAAAGGAGAACAGATGTTAGATTTAACCGACTATCGCGCAATACTGCGATTGGAATTCAATTTAAGACGTTCTCGAAACCCTAAGTATTCCCTAAGAGCCTTTGCTCGCGACTGCAAGATTTCTCCATCCCGATTCAGTGAAGTTTTAAATGAGCATAACCATTTATCTATAAGTTCCGGACTAAAAATCGCTCAATATCTAGGCCTGCCCCCTCAAGCGGCTAAAAGCTTTATTGATTCCATTTTCCTAGAATCCCAAAAAGCCGACGGACGAAAAGGATCCCAAAAGTTACATTTAAGTATGGACTCAAACATAGTCGATAGGAATTAATGGCTAGAGGCTAGTTTTCAATGAGGGCGACTTGGCAGGTAAACGATCCTCCCAAAGATACTCGTTCTACTGATAATTGTTTAAAAAGTTTGACGAAGTTTTAATGGGAATGCCGACTAGCGCGACTTTATTAAATCGCTATGGCGAAAGTCCGTCTATGCATTGCTGCGCAGCTGTTTTAAGGAATTCTAAGTGTAGTCACTGGAATTGAGGAGTGGCTTGTTAGACTGATTTGAGGTGTTCAAGATTTTGGCAGCCCCTTTCAGGTCGGGCGGCATGGATTCGAGTTCGTACATCAGGCCTATGCTTTTCTTGGTGCATATGAGCTGTATGTGCTGAAGCTCCATTTGCAAGTTACTTAAGTTTTTTTCGTAGCCGCCAGGCTCTTTGGTGTAAGCTGCAGTTGTTTGTAGATGTCCGATAACGCAGATCAGAAAATGGGATTTCCTCTGCAGGGAGAACCTTTCTTGTTTGAGGACTCTCAAGTTGCTGTTTGAGCTTTTCAAGGAGTTTGTACTTTGGTTTCAGGAGGCTGCTCAATGCCTCTGATTTGACATTCTTTCAATTGACCTGGTTCTGATACAACACAAGTTCTTTCTGCTCCCAGACTTGCTTTTGAAGAGTTGGTGGTATCAAGAAGTTGAAAATTTCGGTTCTTTCCTCCGGACGTATTGTGCTGTTTCTGCGGCTTGCCGCGGAACGTGTCAATGCAGGGAGGTCTCGTCTGGGCTTTTAATGATTACTAAAAGATAAGGTTTAAAGTTATTTTGAATTTTGTTTGGGAGCAACTTCAAACAAAAGAAAGCTTGGTAAAGGAATGCCTCCTTTACCAAGAACAGATTCGATGTCGTTATGTTTGCGGTCCTTCAATAGATCTAAGTGATTCTAATTAGCGGCAACAGCCATGGTAAAGCGTCGCGCCAGATAGGACTGACACTGTAAAGGGGTAAATGGTGTCGCTCATGCCGTCTGAGCACTTAGCATTTTTAATAATCACATTTAAAAATTGGCTTTCATTTTCTAGGGTGCGGCCCTGATAAAGAGAAATATATTCCACTAATGATCCCATTGCCGCTTTGGCTCCATTATTTGCAATAGTCATCTTTTTTTCAGCTCCAGCATCTTCAAAATAAATCTTATCTCTTGCTATTTTGAGGCCCCAAAAGGGCTCTGTCCCAACACATGTGGTAACTTTGTCAGCTCCCTGAGAGGCAGCATGGGCTTTAGCAGAAAGTGCATTGTTTTCTGTAGTTTCAGAAGAGGCTTTGTTACATGCGAAAGAAGATAGGCTAAGGATAGCGATGGCGATCGAAGATGTCTTGTTTTTCATGGGGGGCTCCTTTTGCTGGTGGATAAGCTAACACTCTGTCAGATAGCCCAACCGATGCACTTATCGCGCCAAAACAAAAAACCAATGATATTAGTGGGTTAAATGCACCCCGCGGGAGCTAAGGGGGGAGGGGCTTTTAGACAGCCTGTTTCTAAAGTGACACTTGGGAAGGCCGCCCTAGAATATAGCTTGCATCGTTTCAGATTGAGTCTTTCGAGTCGGACGCAAAAATGACGCGAGTCATGCGCCAAAAAACTATGGTTTAGGGTTTTGTTGTAGATGTTTTAAAGCCTCTTCCAGGGATGTGTAGACCTTCTTAGCTCCGGCAGAAATAAGCTCTTCCTTGGAGTGCATAGTGGATAATCCTATGCAATAGAGGCCGGCGTCTTTTGCCGCTCTTAGGCCGTGCCTAGAATCTTCAAATACGACAACTTCACTTTGTTGGGCTAAGGGAACTTCCAATAGCTCGACGGCTTTAAGATAGGGCTCAGGATGGGGCTTGGGGCGAGCGACCATATCTACAGTTATGTGAGGAGGAACGAGAATCTGGTGGTTTCCAAGCACCCTTTCAATAAAGGCTTTTGTCGCATTTGTGCAAATTCCGTGGGGCACTTTAGACTTTTGCAGGTGAGAAAGAAAGTCCCGAGCGCCTGGAAGGAGTTCAATAGTATCCACTAAATCTAGGACTAAAGAGCGCTTTTTAGCCAAAAAAAGCTCCCACTTGTCGGCCATTTGAGCTTCTGTGGCCAGTTTTCGCGCGATTTTTATGGAATCAAGGCCTGCAATTCTTTGGAGCTGAGCCAGTTCTCGGCCGAAAATGTCTTGATGAGCTTGTGACCAGGCGGACATATGCATGCTCATGCTGTCAGCAATGACCCCATCAAAGTCGAAAATATAGGCAGGCGCATGAAACATTACTAAGTCCATTCTCACAATAGAATTGCTCTGCTACAATGTCATGATGCCCTGCCTCAGCACAAGGATAGATATGAAAATTTTAAAAGATCCGCCCTTTCATTTGCCGTTACCTCTAAGTGGAGACATCAGAAGAGCTGTATATCTCTCGTTTATGTTTTTAGCGCTCCTATTGTCAGGTAGTGTAGTTCTCGATCAAGCTACGAAGTTGGCCTCTGAATCGAAACTCATGGTCTATTCATCTGAAGATAACCACCGAGAATATCAAGGTTCCTTTCACCCCGTTTTTATTTTAGGTACGAACGACGGCAAGGCAAACTTTCTATCCTTAAATTTTTCCTATGTGAGAAATCCTGGAGCAGCATGGGGGTCTTTTGCCAATATTGACGATAAGATTCGTGAGCCCTTATTTCATGTGATTACGGTATTCGCAGTAGGGATGATTTTTTTGTACATGTTACAAACTCCTTTTCGTCACAGACTTGCGCAATTCGGATTAACTCTTATCTTGTCAGGAGCGATCGGAAACTTTATCGATCGCCTCAGACTTGGGTATGTCATTGATTGGATAGACTTCAGATGGAATATCTTCGGCTGGTATTATGCATTCCCAAATTTTAATGTGGCAGATAGCGCCATAACTGTGGGAGCTTCATTTTGGCTGTTTGATTCGCTAATTTTAGAGCGAAGGAGACAAAAGAGGCTCTCTTAAAGGAGAACCCTATGCCGCAGCGTTTTTTAAAGAATTCGACGATGAAAGTAGCAGAAATTCTCCAGAAGACAATTTCTGAACTTGCCAACCTTAGAAAGGGTCTAGTAACTAGTGAGTTCATTCTTTTAACGCTAATGGAGCAAAAAGACTCCATAGCGATTAAAATTATGAGTGAGCTTGGGCTAGATATTGAAGCAAAGAGAAGAGCCATAACCGAGGCACTTCTTGACCATCTTAACACCATCCCTCCGATCCAACTTAGAGAGGCCTCTGGGTCTATTAGGCTTTCTAAAGACGTTTCAAATCTCTTTGAAGCTGCCGAAAAAGAGCGGGCTAAGTTTTCTGATGGCTATATTTCAACAGGAACACTTTTTTTAGCCTTTTTTGATAAAGGTGTACCTGGTACCGCAGTATTACTTCAACAGATTGGTTTGGATTATGAAAAATCCAAAGAAGCTCTTAAAACCATTAGGGGCAATCAAAAAATAAATCAAAAGGATTCGGAAAGTCGGCAGTCGACTTTAGATGAATATACAACCGATATTACATTTTTAGCCCGCCGGGGCGCACTTGATCCCGTATTAGGAAGAGATGAGGAAATTGCGCGCGTGATTGAAATTCTGTCTCGTCGCAAAAAGAACAACCCTATTTTAGTGGGCGAGCCTGGCGTAGGTAAGACCGTTATTGTAGAAGGTTTGGCCCAAAAAATAATATCAGCGGATGTCCCTGAGTTTCTTCTCAATAAACGGATATTGTCGTTAGAAATGGGATCTCTCATTGCCGGCGCTAAAATGCAGGGTGAGTTTGAAGAAAGACTCAAGGGCATCAGAGATGAGGTCGTCGCCTCAGCCGGCAGTGTTATTCTCTTCATTGACGAAATTCATACAGTTGTAGGGGCAGGGCGATCAGGAGGCGGGCTTGATGCTTCTAATATGCTAAAGCCTGCTTTAGCGCGAGGGCTTTTACAATGTATTGGAGCCACAACAAATAAAGAATTTAAAAAATACATTGAATCTGATAAGGCCCTAGAACGAAGGTTTCAGAAAGTAAAAGTGAGAGAACCATCTGTTTTAGAAACCATAGATATTTTAAAGGGCATCAGACCCAAATATGAATCGCACCACCAAATAGAGTTCAGTGACGAGGCTTTAGAGGCAGCGGCGCAGCTTTCCCATCGTTATATACTTTCAAGACAACTTCCAGATAAAGCCATAGACCTAATCGACGAAGCGGGATCCGCCAAACGAATCAAGGTGATCTATACCCCGCCGGAAATGCGGGCAGCAGAGACCGAGAGACAAAAACTTGAAGAACAAAAGCTTGCGGCGTTTAACGAGCAAGACTTTGAGAAAATGGCAAGTTTTCAAATGAAGATCGCTCTTTTAGAAGCAAACATTCAAGAGCTTCGACTTAAGTCCAACTCGACACTGGCGAAAGGTGCGAGGATCGTAAATGCTGAAGACATTGCCCATGTGGTAAGCCAGCAAACAGGAATTCCCGTTAAAAAAATGATCGCCGAAGAGCGCGAAAAGTTAAAAAATTTGGAAATTGCCATTGGAGGCCGCGTGATCGGCCAAGATCATGCTGTTCATTCCGCCGCTAATGCTATTCGCCGCAATCGATCCGGATTGCGGCGGCGACATGCGCCCATCGCCTCATTCTTATTTCTTGGGCCTACAGGCGTAGGAAAAACAGAGCTTGCCAAGGCATTAGCGGAGCAGGTGCTTGACGATGAAACAAAGATTATACGACTTGATATGTCCGAGTTTATGGAACGTCATGATGTTGCTAAACTCATCGGATCCCCGCCGGGGTATGTTGGGTATGGCGAGGGTGGTCAACTGACTGAAAAGATAAAAAACAACCCTTATTCCGTTGTTCTTTTGGATGAATTTGAAAAAGCACATCCCGATGTTTTTAATGTCTTGCTTCAAATTTTAGATGATGGTCGTTTAACCGATGGAGAAGGTGAGACGGTTAGTTTTGAAAATTGTATTATTGTCGGAACCTCCAATATTGGTTCCAATATTTTAATGGATAAAAAGAAGCCCGTTGGACTTTCCGTAAGTGATGAGGAAAGTTTTTCTGTAAAAGATCTAGATGCAGTTATGGGAGAAGTTAAGAAGCACTTGCGACCAGAACTTATCAATCGATTTGATGAGATTATTGTATTTCATCGACTCGATCAGCCGGAGTTTTCAAAGATCCTTGATATTCAAATTAAAGATTTACAAAAGAAAGTTTCCGAGTTGGGATTTACGCTCGATGTTACAGAACGAGCTAAAGCGGCTATTTTGGCATCAATAGACTCTAATCAGTACGGAGCAAGGCCACTTCGCAGAAAAATTGAAGGCACCGTAGAAAATGAGATCGCTAGCTTTATAATTGCCAACGAAAAAGGTCTGTTGTCTCGTCTTTTGGTGGATGCTATAGATGGGGTCATTAAGGTAACAAGCATTTAGAATGTTTTCATGACGCTCTTACAAAACAGGTATGCCAAGACCGACCAGCAAGAATTACCTACTTTAATTTCCTAACTAAAGTGGCGTAAGTGACTGTTTTTTTATTGATTTTGACCGATAGGTGGAGTGGCCT
Source organism: uncultured Pseudomonadota bacterium (assembly GCA_903844895.1). GTDB lineage: Bacteria > Bdellovibrionota_B > Oligoflexia > Oligoflexales > CAIMVM01 > CAIMVM01. The sequence continues at coordinate 5,705 of CAIMVM010000169.1, read as the reverse complement.
AAATTTTCCTACCAAATTTCAAGCTTCAGGTTTTAAAATTCTAAGAGGCTCAAGCTAAATGATGGGAGAAGTCACATGGCTCAACAATGGATGTCTATTATTGAATACGCTAGACAATTCAGCGTTTCTGATATGACGGTTCGTCGCCGGATCAAAAATGGAAAATTATACGCAACCCTTAGAGAAGGGAAGTATTTTATACCTGTTGATGCCGACCACAGACCTCATCCCGAAGGGGAAAGCGACTTTCTACCCCAGACAAGTGAAGATCGCCAGTATCAAGGCACTTCGCTCATCAAGAATTCCATTAGGCAAAACTCTCACTTAGATTTTGAATTTAAAAATGAGACTGCTCCTAGGGTCCGTTTTGAATCTCTTGAAAATGGCCGAACAAGTCTGGCAGAAAGCTTCCCTATGCCAAGCTTTAAAGGAAAGTTTCCTATTGAGGCCGAGCAGAAAATAACTGGAAATCAGTCGATTGCAGAGGTGCTGGAATTTGCCAACAAAACTATTGCGCTGGCTGAGGACAAATTCAAAGCGAAAGAACTCGAGTGGAGCGCGCGACTCAAAGCTCAAGAGTTTGAAGTATCTACGCGGGATATACGTATAAATATGCTGAAGCAGCAAATTGAAGATCTGCAGCTCTTAGTCAAAGTCATAGAAAGCCCCAACTAAGTCTTGGTGAACCAGACTTTAAAAAAAGTTAGTCAGATCAAAGGTAGTATCTATAGCTCGAGAATGCTTGAATCTCCGTAGCTAAATAGCTTAAACTCTTTTTCTATAGCCCATCGATAAGTCCGATGAGCTTCATCGTAGCCCAACAACGCGCAGATAAGCATAAATAAAGTGGACTCAGGTTGATGAAGATTAGTAATCAAGGTCTTTACGATTTGTGGAACATAGCGATCATCTTTCGTGGCTGGTCGGATAAATAAATCTGTAGACTGCCACTGATCACAAAACGAAAGTCCTGAAACGAGATCATCTCCCGCCATTTTTGCCAGAGACTCAAGGGTGCGAAACGATGTTGTGCCGACTGCAACGATGGGTCCTCCTCTTTTTTTATGAGCAAGTATTTCATTCCAGGCTTTAGAGGACACAAAAAAACGTTCACTATGCATGAAGTGCTCAGAAATATTCTCTGATTTTACTGGAAGAAAGGTTCCTGCTCCTACATGCAGGGTAATTTCCAAATGCTTCATACCCTTTTCGCCGAGTTGCTGAAACACTGCTTCCGTGAAGTGCAGCCCGGCAGTGGGGGCAGCGACACTTCCTTCCACTTTGGCATAGACGGTTTGATAGCGCTGGCGATCAGTATCATTTGGAGCAGGGGGTAGACTAGGGCGTTTGATATAGGGGGGCAAAGGAATCGTTCCCCATAAAGCACACCAATTCAATAGGTCTTCTGGGGGGCGATCAAAGATCATCCTTATGGCCGGGCCGGAGGGTAGCTGTAAAACCGAATCCACTGTAGCTGAAAGATCTTCTGAAAAATGAAAGACCTGACCCACCTTAAATTTTCGAAACGGCTTTACTAAGCACGCTACTTCTGATCCGGCTATATGGGGCATGGGAAGAGTGAGCAAAAAAATTTCTACGGTTCCGCCACTCGGGGTTTTGCAAAATAGCCGGCTTGGAAAAACCCGTGTATTATTAGTTATGATTAAACTATTGGGTGCAAGAATATTCGAAATGTCATCAAATCGCCTTTCTTCCATGTGTCCATTTCGGCTTCTCACTAGAAGTCTAGACATATCCCGTCGATCTGAAGCATGTTGCGCAATGAGCTCAGACGGGTATTCAAAAGAAAAGTCACTTTTTTTAAGATTCAAAATTGCCTCACAACCAAATTGTGCCTTGTTTACTGGAGGTCGCAAAATAAATCCATATGCAAGTAAGGTTAATTGGATAAAAGCTGTTATTTTAATAAGTTACTCAAGTCTTTGCGAAGCGTCCTGCCCCCTTGAGATAGGCCTTGGCGGGTCAGGAGCAGAGGGCTATAGAAGGGATTCTTTAAGGCTCTTTGAGGTCCATCAATCCAATTGGCAGGAGATACCCCAGCAAATCGACCCCACTGACGGGGCAGGGGGATTAGTTATAGCGCCAAAGGACTACCTGAAAGACCCGGTAAAGTATCCTGACCGCATGCAGTTTTTTTCCGTCAATCCTGGTCCTCAGATTCCACCAGTTGCGCCGCCATGTAGAAACAAATGGGGGCGGGAAATAGTGGGAAACTCGAGCACAGCTTGGGTTTTTGCATGTGAAGAAGCGAAGGTCCTTCAAACGCCTATCGACTATGACCCTGTAAAAGGAGTCATTAGTTCAAAATATTATAGGTACTCTTTCAATCCTGAAAATCATATTCTGTTTCAAAATATTGAGATACTTCAAGATAACAAATGGGTATCTGTGGCGCATGATTCCAACATCAATTTCCATTTAAATATCAAGAATTTTTTCAATTTAAATCTAGGTCCAAGCGCTATTACGAGCAAACTTGAAGATTTCAGACTGGGACCGTTAGGTCTGGTGGGAAAGGTCTCCTTTTACTTAAACCTCCTTTTCTTTAAAATTAAACTCTCTCTCATTACGGACGTATATTTCTACGAAAAACAGGTAAATGTACCCATGATTATGTATGCACCAAGAGACCTTTCAAAAAATCTAAATCAGAAAAGTGGTATCTACTATTCTTGGAAAAGCACACATCCCTTTTCAAGACAAAATATTTCAGACTTGACTCAACAAAGCTTCAATTTCAACTCTAGAGATCAGCAAAAATGTGGCCTGGACTACTGTAACTATCAAGTATCAACATCCAATCTGTTAAACATGCAGTTGAAAATTCCAGTGCCATTGGTCCAAAGGAACTTTATCCCATTTTGGGCCTCGGCAAGTGCTGAAAATCATAAAATTGCTCCAGCAGTAGAGGCAGGTCCAGACACCCAAGGGCTCTACTTCGAAGTTTCGTCTTTGCCAAAGGGCGAACATAAATGGGACTTTTGGATGAGTTTGCAATCTAACCAACAAGAGTTATGTCCCCACAAGGGAACTTGGGGGCGAGAATGGAATAGGGCTACGTCGCAATCTAAAAATCAAAGACAATGAGACTTTCTTGATTATCTAATTAAGTCTCAGGTTAACTTCCCTATCGACACTCTCGCAATTATCCGCATTTGTAAGACATGTAATCAAGATAACATAGGTTTCAGGTTCGCTGCTTCAGTCCCTACAAGACACGTTTCATCTGTAACTCTTGCTATTGCGCCTATTTCGGCTAGGACGACAAAATCAGAAAGTCTGACGACATCATGACCTATAATTTTCTTAAAAGAAGACTCTGATGCGATACTTTGAATCAGCTCAAATTGTGAGACGGTTAGCTCTGAATTTAGCGGCTCAAAGTACTTGCGTGTGACGGCAAGAAACGTAGGCGATTTCACCGGAATTGACGGTGATAAAGAGTTTGCAACTTCATAAGCCAAATGTTTCAAGCTCCAATCTTGAGATGCAAAACGGGCAGATGGAGCAATTTCGACTCTTAATGCCTCGAGTTCATCGGGCGGTAAACTCTTAAGCAGTCCAGCGTCTAAGATTTGCGCATTTGGAGCCAAAAAAGTTTCCATTTGGAATTGATCCCATTCAGCGATCTGAGAGATAAGTGCTTGGGGGACTCCGAAATCAAAGTCCAGTACAAAATCTTTTAATGTCTTTGCTAGCTCATCACCGACATAATTTAAAGACCAATGCTTAGACTCTCGGTGAGCCAAATAATGCTTTACAATTGCTCTAAAACCATCGTCTTCAACGATATAATGCAAATTTTTGAAAGTGTCTTTCAAGGCACCTTCAATGCGTTCAAAATAGGCAAACTTATAGGCATCAATTCCCACCTTGCTAGATGTGGGTAAGTCCACACGAAAATTTGACTTTAAGACTCTAAAATCAACTGCCTGGCCTTTAAAGATTTCCTCAGTCAAAACTTCAAGATTTGTCGGCGTGCTAATTACATTTGTTAAATATGAGGGAGCGCCAAGAACGGACTTCGTGGTTAAACTGCCATCCTTCGTGGCCGTTGAAACCAATTGTCTAGCTATACTAAGTTCTTCTAAAAGCTCAGATAACGGCGGAATATTGTCGTCTCTTTCTAGAAGGACTGGCACGTCCGGCCACTTTTCTTTGGCTATCTTCAGCAAATTCCACACGTCATCACATACAGGTTCATCATGGGTATCGATCCGAATTCCCTCAGCAACCTTATGTCCAGCAATATGAAATTGTCTTACTTCGGGCCCGAGCTCACACAAATATTCCAAGGGATCGAGGCCCAAATTCTTTTGATTGACGAACAAATTATTCAAGTCTAAGAGAATTCCACACCCGCTTCTTTTGCAAAGTTCTTTCAAAAAATCTACTTCGGACAAACTCGAACCTTGCCAGGCTAAGTAGGCACTTGGATTTTCGAGCAAGATAGATCTTCCCAAGACGTCTTGAACTTGGCCTACTCGCGAAACGAGATGGTTTAGAGACTCTTTACTATAGGCAATAGGAAGAAGATCATAAATCGGCTTGCCGATGGAATTTTTTGTAAAACAAAGATGATCACTAATAACAAATGGTTGAAGCCAATCACTAAGCTTCTTTAATTCTCTAAGGTATTGCAGGTCAAGCAAATCCTCACTGCCTATAGAAAGGCTCACCCCATGCATAGCCACTGGATATAAGTCCCTGACTTGCTCTAATCGTCTCCTGGCATTACCACCGACAGCCATAAAATTTTCAGAAATAATTTCTACAAAATCTAACTTAGGTTTGGACTCAATAATGTCTTTATAATGAGTAGGTCTAAAGCCTAGTCCGAATCCAGTCATGTAAACCTCCACAAAACCACAATTAGACGAAAACAAGAAAATGTCAAGAAACCAAATAACAAAAAACCCTCAGAATTACACTGAGAGTTTATAATGTTTTGCAAACAAATGTAGACTATTTTTTCTTTTTTGGAGCTGCGTCTTTAGGGGTAGTTGCTTCACCTTCGGCTTTTGGTTGAGAAGCAGCGGCCCATTTTCCGCCAGCTTTTTTGCAATCAGCTGCAGATCCAGCTGTCACAAATCCTTGGCCTTTACATTCGTTCTGGCCTTTGCAGCCATTGTTATTTCCCATGCCGCCGCAATCTGACTTGCCCTTGCAGGAGTTGTTAGCGCAATAGTGCCCGTCTACAAGATCTGGTGCCGCGCTTGCAACGTTAGAGCCCGCCATAATCGCGGTAAGAGCAGTTGCTGTGAACAATCCGAAATTCATTTTCATAAAATCTCCCAAATTATATTGTGACATCTATCTTATATTCCAGCAAATATGAAGTCAACAATCCGGCAAATTAGTTTCTATATTGCACCCCAAAACATTGCCTAAATTTCTTAGAAAATTTAAATAGATCTTGTGAAACAGAATCCTTTGTCAAGTTACATTCAAAAATCTCAAAGATGAAAACGCCATCCAAACTGGAAAAATTGCAACTCAAAAACCTAAGGCAAAATATTAGGCAATAGGTTGGGGCCATATTAAACTCGCATTATGGCCCAAAATCACGGCATCGCTCTAAGGCATTGAGCCCCAACTGTTAGAAGGCGAGAGCCTCCCCGATGGCCGCTTGCAGTAGTGTTTCCTGTCACTCCCTTCCCCCGTACTGGGTTTTAGATTTGATA
>CAIMVM010000168.1 GCA_903844895.1 uncultured Pseudomonadota bacterium | reverse complement strand
TGGGACTTAAGAAATTTAGTAAAAATAGGGCCAGCTTGTCCCTAATACAAGCCCAGGGAGATGACGGCTCTGAATTTTTGGAGACTTGCCAATAGTTCAACCAGCATCGAAGAATTGGGAAATGAACAGTCAACTTGTTATGCACAAGTTTGCGTAAGTTTCATGTAGCGGAAGTTTTTAGCGATATCTTATGAGGATAATAGTGAGTTCTTCGTCCTAAGGTCTCATCTCGTGAGACTAGTAGTCGAGATGTCCTACCATATCTGCAATCTTTCCAACGGTGTAAGACACTAATAGAAAGGGAGCGATAAAACCAATAAAGGGCGCGATAATGATAAACTCAAAAAAACTTTCTGTGCTATCAATTTTGAAGTCTTCTTTAGTAAACATATCGTCTCCTGCCTAAATGGTAAACACTTTCGTGTGGCGTCTGCGCTATCAATCGTAGTCTATTTGTAGCTTATTTTTAGTTAGTTGGCAATGCTGGCCATTAATCTTTCCAGCTCAACCTTGGTAACTGGGCCATTCACTTTTTGGGCGATTTTCCCCGTGCGGTCGATCAGAAAGGTTTCCGGCACTCCGGTCACGCCATAATCCAGTCCGGCCTTTCCTGAAACATCCAAGCCAATGGGGTAGGTTTTTCCAAAAGCCTTCACAAATGCGAGAGCTTCTTCTGGGGTGTCTTGTATCGCGACACCTAGCACTGTGACATCTTGGTGATGAGCCTGCCAAAAAGCTTCAAATTCTCTAGCCTCTTCTCGGCAGCTTTCGCACCAGCTGGCCCAAAAATTCAATATTAAAGGCTTGCCCTTAAAATCATCTAAGCTGACTTCTGACTTTCCATTTAATACACCACCTTCTTGCAAAACGTTTACCTGAAAAGCCTTCGCTTGTTTGCCTAACAAGGCACTTTCTGTGGTAGAAGGGCTTAAAAAGAGACCCTTTCCTAAAACCGTCAAGACGAGTACGGTAAATAAAATTAAAATGCCAATGACTAGGAAATGGGACTTGGACGTGGCTGGTTTCATGGGGCTACTCTTTAAATAGTGATTTTTCCAATAGCTCTTTTTCTTTGCTGGCACCTTCTCCGTGAGGCGGCTTGTACTCTTCTGAATGCTTGACTAATAGATGCCGGGCGATGATTCCCGTACCATCAGGAGCAATAGTACCTTCACAAACCACACCTTGACCTTCTTTAAACATATCTGGCGGTGTGCCGGTAAAGTTTACCCGAATATCGGTTCCTTTGAGGTCCGTCAGTGTAAAAGATAGGCTCAGGTTTTCTGGCTTCCAAGTGACGCTTCCTGGCATCACCATGCCTCCTACTTTAATCAAGTCGGAAGACAACTCCGCGGCCCCAGCTTTCGCCTCACTGGGTGTATAAAAATAGACTGAATTTTTATCCATGGACACAAAGGAAAGGCCCGTGATCGCACCCACCAAAACAAAGCCAGCGACAATCCAACGATTCTTAATCCCTTTTCGCATCTGGAACTCCTTTTCTCTAAGGTCAGCCCTTTTCGGCTATTATTTTGAGTTTCTTGAGCTTTTTGCTTTGTAGCATGAGCAGTACATAAATACCATAGATTGCCAAAAAGCCTAGGCCATAGGCACTTGCTATATAGGGCCATGGATCTGTATTCATTCCCATTGGTTACGCTCCTAGTTGGTTTAGAGTTTTGACTTCGATCATCCATTCCGTTTTGAGATTATCCGCTCGTCTCCAAACTAAATAAAGGGACACTAGGGTCAAAGCCACGATGCTCACAATCAAATGTGAAAGGATTTCTGGGGCCATGGTCGAGCCACCTTCTCGCATCATACTGGGTGGTTGATGCAAAGTTCGCCACCAGGTGACACTTTTATAGATAATCGGCACATCCACGGCAATTAAAATACCAAGGATCCCTGTAGACTTAATGCGTCCAAGTCCTGGAGGCAGGGAACTCCAAAGCAGAAGGTGTCCCGCATACAGAACCGCTAAAATAAAAGTGGTCGTTAAACGAGCATCCCAGGTCCACCAAACTCCCCAAGTGGGCTTGCCCCAAATGGATCCTGTAACCAAGGTAAGAAGAGTAAATAAGAATCCAATTTCAGCGACGGCCTTACTAGCGAACTCAGAGCCAGGACTCTTCGTGGCTAAACCATAAAGGGAAGTCCCAAGGAGTCCAAATGCTAAAGCAAAGGAAGCGAATGCCGCAGGAACGTGCAGATAGATGATTCGATAGACTTCGCCTTGATGAATATCAGGGGGAAGTACAAAAATCGATTGATACCAGAGATACAAAACCGCGACCAAGAGCAATCGACCCAGTCCATTCCAAATGCTAAAACTCATTTTTAACCTCATGCTTCAACGGTTTCTGAAAACAAAATGGCACCCAAGATCACATAAGTGACATCAAATATAAGTAATATCTGCAACCAACCATCACTCAATCCCTTCCAGCGGCCTTGAAGGATATGATCATTGCAATGAAGCGCCGCCAGAAGAACAGGAACTGATAATGGGAAAAATAGGACTGGAAAAAGAAGTGCCCTAGAATCCGCATTCATAACGATGGCTGAAAGTAACACGCCCATGGCCGTTAAGCCAGCCAGGGTGGCACTTAAAATCGTCAGAGTTTGCCAAAAGTTTGAAAAGATATCTCCGCTGATTCCTGAGAACAGTTTTGCAAAAATAAAAGTGGGAATACAAGTACTCCAAGACACCAGAAAAACCAGCGCAAATTTCGCAGCGAACCAGGAAAACGGGTTTAAATTGTAGGTTTTCATGAGGTCATGAATCCCATCTTTACGGTCGAGGTCAAAGACGCGACTAAAAAACAGACTTAAGGCCAATATCAAAGTCACAAAAAGCTTGGTGTTATAGAAGTCTAAATTGATGTCTTTGGGAAGGTCGCCGACTCCAAAAGAGAGCAGGATAAGTGTGATGCCAGAAAACATGACAGGCGCTAGCATCCGCTCTTTATTAGCCAGTTCGCTAAGAATCAAAAAGCGAAAGATGGTTTTAAATTGGCTAAAAGTACTTGCCCCTTCCCTCATCCTGCTAATTCCACGGTATTGGTAAAAAGTTTAGAAAGCTCTCCTGGCTCATGACTGACCACTAGAGTCAGGCCACCTTTGTCTTTGTGATCTTGGATCATATCTTTCAATGCAGAAAGTCCCTGGGTGTCGAGTCCATAGGTCGGCTCATCTAAAAGCCAAATCCGCGAATTCGACAAACAGACTCGTGCTAACGCAAGACGTCTCTTCATGCCAGTTGAAAATCTAGCAATCGTCAAATTAGATTGTATGAGCTTTCCACTCAGCCCCCAACGTTCCAATACCTTTAGGACCAAGGGATCCGTAACTTGGGCTCCTTTTAAGGAAGGCCAAAAACGCAGATTGTCCATGGCGGTCAATTCATCGTTGAGTCCATTATGCTCTGCTGCTAAATACTCACAAGTTTCAAAAGGCATCATAACTTTCTGGTCGTCGGTCCAGCTAAGGGTGCCCACTTGCGGTCTTATAAGCCCAGCCAAAATTTTAATAAACGTTGACTTCCCGCGGCCATTACTGCCTTTAATATGCACTACATCCCCGCCTTGGCAGGAGAGGTTGATGTTGACTAAAATTTGTCGTCCTAAGCTATACCCAAAGCTTAAGTTCGTGACTTCTAACACAGCACCCCCAAGAACGTAGTCATGCGGCCTCATGGGCTGAGATCTTTTCCCATGGTCCACCAGAGTTCCTATTTGCGTATAGATGGAAAGAAATCCAGTCTGTTCGAAGTCTATACTATAGTACCTGATCTGGAATGTTAAATCGATTTTTAAGGTCATTGTCGTCTAAGAAAGCAATGCTCCATTAAAACGAATAATCCTTTGAAAATGAGCACACCTTAAGGGATGCCAGCTCTTTAGCTGGGAATCCGCACTAGGCCAGACTGATTAAAAGTCGAGATTTAGAATTTAGATGCCTTTGTGTCCCCCCCCAAAAAAAAAATTCAGTGAGGTCCGCTGTTACCGAAGGGAGAGGTCCTGCATTTCCTTTAAGGAAGGATTTTCTTCATGA